>DASVSV010000142.1:0-8769 GCA_036387915.1 Thermoanaerobaculia bacterium | reverse complement strand
CGGACGTGCGGGCGCAGGAGATGGTGGAGGCGTTCGACAGTTGCTAGTTGCTAGTTGCTGGTTGCTGGAGCAGCACCGCACTAGCAACCAGTAACCAGGAACCAGCAACTCAAACCCAGCAACCAAGTCACAACCGGGAGGTTTTATGTGGGGCATCGTTCCGGCGGCCGGCATCGGCAGCAGAATCCAGCCGCTCGCGTTTTCGAAAGAGCTGTTGCCCGTCGGCTCGCGCTTCGACGGCGAGGCGGAGCGGCCGCGGGCGGTGACGGAGTATCTGCTCGACCGCATGCTGGCCGGCGGCGCGACGCGGATCTGCTTCGTCATCTCGCCCGGTAAGTCAGACATCGTCTCGTATTTCGGCGGCGCGCTCGGCCATGCGTCGATCTGCTACGCGGTGCAGCAGCAGCCGAACGGCTTGTGCGACGCGCTGTTCCACGCGCTGCCGTTCATCCCGCCGGACGAGTTCGTGCTGGTGGGCCTGCCGGACACGGTCTGGTTTCCGGAGAACGGCTTCGACGCCCTCGGCGACGACGATCTCTCCTTTCTCTGCTTTCCCGTCGAGCGTCCGGAGTTCTTCGACGCCGTGGTCATGGACGAGCACGACAACGTGCTGGAGGTGCAGGTGAAGACGCCCGGCGCGACGTCGAACTGGATCTGGGGCGCGTTCAAGCTGCGCGCGCGCGTGCTCGCGGAGCTGCGCGACCTCTGGCTCGAGCGCGGCGCGACGGAGCACTACATCGGCACGCTCGTCAATCGCTGGATCGCCCGCGGCGGACGCGCGCGCGCCGTCTGTGCCGGAACGGCATACGTCGACGTCGGGACGTTGCACGGTTATCGCGAGGCCATTACGCTGCTCGCCGATGAAACCGCGCCTGGTGCCGCTCCTCACGCTGCTGCTCGCTAGCTCGCTCTTCGCCCAGCAGGACCCGACGGCCCGCTCCTGGAACCAGCCGGTCGAGCCGTTCCGCATCGCCGGCAACGTCTATTACGTCGGCGCGTCGGACATCACCTCGTACCTCATCACCACGCCGAAGGGACACATCGTCCTCGACGGCGGGTTCGAGGAGACGGCGCCGATGATCCTCGCCAACATCGAGAAGCTCGGCTTCCGCGTCAAAGACGTGCGCATCCTGCTCAGCAGCCACGCGCACTACGACCACGCCGCCGGCCTGGGGGAGCTGAAGCGCGTCACCGGCGCGAAGTTCTACTCCAGCCGCGGCGACCTCCCGGCGCACGCGCGCGGCGGTCTCGACGACCCGCAGTTCGGCAACCGGTTTCCGTACCCGCCGATCATGGCCGACCGCATTCTCGAAGACGGCGAGCGCGTCACCCTCGGCGGCACGACCCTGGTCGCGCACCTGACGCCCGGCCACACGCCCGGCTGCACCACGTGGACGACGCGTATCGGCAACCGCAACGTGGTCTTCCTCGGCAGCACCACCGTCCCGTCCTCGTACCGCCTCGAGAACAACCCGCGCTACCCGAACGCCATCGCCGACTACCGCGCCCAGTTCGCGAAGCTGAAGACCCTCGGCTGCGACATCTTCCTGGCCTCCCACGGCAACTTCTTCGGCCTCGCCGATATCATCGCGAAGAAAAAATCTTTGGCCGGATGTGACGAATATCGCGCTTTCGTCCGCGACAGCGAGCGACGATTCGAGGAGCGGGTCGCGAAAGGGGAATGAGCTTTCCCGCGGCGCCCGTTACGCCGAATAACCTCGGAGGCTCCCCAACGTGAATCGATTCCTTTCCCCGGTGTACGGGCTGACGTGTGTCTTGATGATGGTTGCCGCGACGGCGAGCGCCACGACGATCGTCCTGCCCACGGACGAGCAGCTGGTCGAGAAGTCGCCGGTCATCGTCAGCGGCACGGTCCTCTCCACGACGCCCGTCGAGAGCGACGGAGCGGTGCGGACGGAGACGCGCGTCGCCGTCACGCGCACCATCAAGGGCAGCGCCGCGGGCACGATCACGATCACCGAGCTCGGCGGGATGACTGCCGAGCGCATCACGAAGATCTTCGGCGCTCCGCAATTCACGGACGGCGAGAGCGTGCTGCTCTTCCTGGAGTCTTCGCCGCGCGGCGGCTATCGCGTCGTCGATCTCTTCGCGGGGAAGTTCGGCGAAGGGAAGACGCTCGACGGACGCCGGCTCTGGCTGCGCCACGACGAAATCCAGGAAGTGCATCTCCTCGACGCCGACTTTGAGCCGCTGCACGCGCGCAACATCCAGCGCGACGCGGCCGGCTTCGAGACGTTCGTCGCCGAGCGCCTGGCAGGACGCGCGGGCGCGAAGAACTACGGCATCGAGAACCCCGTCCTCGCCGACGCCTTCACCGCGAGAACGCGCAGCCGCATCGGCGCGAACTTCACGCTGATCGACGAGCCGACGGTCTTCCGCTGGTTCCGGTTCGACAGCGGCCAGAGCGCGGCGTGGTACAGCAGCGGCCTGCAGACCGGCTACAACGGCGGCGGCGTCAACGAGCTGCAGACCGGCATCGCGGCGTGGGTCAACTTCTCCGAGGCCAATATCCGGTATGGCTACAGCGGGACGCTGGGCGTCGCGCCGAAGGGGCTCACGGCGCCGAACAACTTCAACGAAGTGGTGTTCAACGACCCGCTGAACGAGATCAGCGGCTCGTGGACCGGCTCCAGCGGCGTGGTCGGACTGGGCGGCTTCAACGGCGTGCAGAACGGCGGCTACTTCACCGCAAAGTTCGCGGCCGATGACGCGCATCCGGCGGGCGAGATCCGCGCGTACGCGATCACGGAAGGCAATCTCATCATCCAGGACGGCGTCTCGCCGACGAAGAACATCAGCAGCACGCGCCTGGCCGAGATCCTCGCGCACGAGTTCGGCCACACCCTCGGCTTCGGTCACACCGACGTGAACGGCTCGCTCATGTTCCCCTCGGTCACCGGCCTCGGCCCGTCGCTCCGCGCGGACGACCAGCTCGCCGCGCGCTGGCTCTACCCGAACGCCAACACCACGCCACCGCCGCCGCAGGTGCCGGCCGCGCCGTCGAGCCTCAGCGCGACGGTCTCGGGCACGAACGCCGACCTCACCTGGAACGACAACGCCAACAACGAGACCGCGCAGGCGGTCTATCTCTCGATGAACAACGGCACGTTCACGAAGACCGGCGACGTCGGCCCGAACGCGGAGAGCGTGCGCGTCAGCGGCCTGGCCGCCGGCTCGTATCGCGCGTATGTCGTGGCCACGAACGGCGCGGGCAGCTCCGGCCAGTCGAACACCGTCGCCTTCACCATCGCCGGCGCGCCGGCGGCGACTTTCAGCTTCACGCCGCAGACCGGCAACTCCGGCGTGACGACGTTCACCTTCGTCGACGAATCGAAGGGGAACGTCACCTCGCGCATGTGGGCCTTCGGCGACGGTGCGACTTCGACGTCCGTCGTGGCCACGCACGTCTTCGCCACTTCCGGCACGTTCCCGGTCACGCTGACGGTGAGCGGGCCGGGCGGCCAGTCGTCGATCGCGAAGAACGTCACGGTCAGCGGCCCGCTGTCGGCGATGTTCTCCTTCTCGCCGGCGATCGCGACGACCAGCGACACGGTGCAGTTCACCGATCTCTCCGGCGGCGCGCCGACGGCGTGGTCGTGGAGCTTCGGCGACGGCACCTCGTCGACGCAGCAGAATCCTTCGAAAAAATACGCGGCGCAGGGAACGTTCACCGTCTCCCTGACGGTCTCGCGCGGCGGCGGCAACGCGACGACGACGCGCCAGCTCGTGGTCTCGAACTCCACGCCCACCACGCCGGCCATCGTGGCCGCATTCGACATCTCCACCTCCAACGCGAGCCTCGGCCAGGTCGTCACTTTCACCGATCGCTCGACTGGCGGACCGACGCAGTGGAGCTGGTCATTCGGCGACGGCGCGACGTCGTCCGCGCAGCATCCGACGCACGCGTACCAGACGCCCGGCGCGTACACCGTGACGCTGACCGCCGCGAAGTCGAACGGCACCAGCTCGGTGTCGAAGCAGCTCCTCGTCGCCGCGGTCGCGCCGTATCGCACGCTCATCTCCGCGGCGGCGCAGACCGCCGGCGCCGGCGGCACGTCCTGGCGCACCGAGCTGACGCTCTTCAACGCCGGACTGGAAGGCGCGAACGTGACGCTGCGTCTGCTCCCCGGATCGGCGGAGAAGACGCTGTTCCTCGCGCCGCGCCAGTCGGTGACGTATGCGAACACGCTGCTCGAGGCGTTCAACCTCTCCAGCGGCGCGGGCGCGGTGTCGATCGAGGCGACGAGCGCGGGCAGCAGCGCGCAGTTGCGCGTCACGAGCCGCACGTTCACCACCGGCGGGACCGGCACGTACGGCCAGTCCGTTCCCGAAGTGCAGCCGCAGCAACTCGAGAAAACGCTGTACGTGACCGGCATCGCCAGCAACGCCGCGTTCCGTACGAACATCGGTCTGGTGAACCGTGCCGCGAGTTCCGTCAACGCCGCGCTGACGCTCTACTCGCGCACGGGCGGCACGATCGCGACGAAGAACATCAGCGTCGCCGCGGGCTCGTTTCAGCAGGGAGCGTTGTGGGCTTACTTCCCCGAGGTGCAGGGACAGTCGCATGAGGTACTGACGCTGCGGATCGCGTCCAGTGTGGCCGATGCGATCAGCGCGTACGGCTCGGTGGTCGACAACCGGACGCAGGACCCGATCTACATCCAGGCCGTGCCGGCACCGGAGCAGGGTGCGCTGACGCTGCCGGCGGTCGGACGCGCGCCCGGCCAGAACGGCACGTTCTGGCGCAGCGACGTCACGCTCTTCAACCCGAACGACGCCGCGATGACGGTCACGCTCCGCTACAACGGCACCAGCAAGTCGCTCTCCCTCGGGGCGCGCGACACGGAAGTGCTCGACGACATCCTGTCGTCCTTCGGCCAGACCGCCGGCGGCGCGGCACTGTTCATGACCTGGAGCGCCGACACCGGTCCGGTCGTCACCAGCCGCACTTACACCAGCGTCGAGACCGGCGGCACCTACGGCCAGTCCATCGACCCGATCCTCGGACTCGGCGCGACCAGCGCCATCCCCGGCCTGCGCAACGACGCGTCGTTCCGCTCCAACCTCGGCTTCGTCAACGGCGGCAGCGAGACGGAGACGTTCACCGCCATCGTGCTCTCGCCGTTCGGCACCGAGCTCGCGCGCAACACCGTCACGCTGAACGCGAAGGAGCAGCGCCAGTACTCGGTCGGCTCCCTCTTCCCCAACGTCAACGCCTCGAACTTCACGCTCCTCGTGCAGGGCGACTCGGGCGCGAAGCTCTTCGCGTACGGCTCGATGGTGGACAACGAGTCGGGCGACCCGGTGTTCTTCGCGGGGCAGTGAGGCGGGTTCACAGGCGCACAGTCTCATAGGCTCATAGGAAATGCGGGCGTGTGAGCTTACGCGGCTATGAGGCTATGAGCCTATGCGCCTATGAGGCTGTCGTACACGATCTGCGACCACGTCTCCATCTCGCCGCGCACGCGCGCCAGCTCCTCGAGGCCGGCCCACCGCCCGCTCATCTTCTCCGTCTCGCGCACCGTCACGTCGGGGTCGTGCGCTTCGAGGACGTAGACCGCGCCGAGGTGGACGGTGCCGACTTCGGTGGTGTCGTCGTTGAGGATGCCGGCGAAGGTGAGGTCGTAGTCGCCGGCGACGTGGACCTCTTCCTCCAGTTCCTTGTGCAGGCCGTCGAGGAGGTCGGGCGTGTCGGGGTTGATGTGGCCGCCGATGCCGAGCGACAGCTTGTGATGCAGGCGCGCCTCGGTCTGCTTTTGCGTGCGCTGCAAGAGAAAGTACGACTGCCCGTGGCGGATGATCACGTACGGGATGATCTGCTTGTACCGCGGCGAGATCTCCGCGGTCGGACGGTCGAGAAAAAAGTGTCCGTCGTGAATCGCGTCGAGGATCTCGTCGAGCTGCTCGCGTACGAGGCCGCGCTCCACGAGGTACGGCGCGATCTTGTCGCGCTCCACCACCATCACCTGTTCGGTCATCGGAACGACTCCAGGACCCGCTCGTGCAGCAGCCCGTTCGTGGAGAGGCCGCTGCCGCCGTCGAAACGGGCGCGCCCGTGCAGGTCGGTGAAACGGCCGCCCGCTTCCTCGACGATGGGCTGCACCGCGGCCATGTCCCACGGCGCGACGAACGGCTCCACCGCGATCTCGATCGCGCCTTCCGCGACCAGCATGTGACTCCAGAAATCGCCGAAGCCGCGCGCGCGATCGCAGTTGCGGATCAGCGTCAGCATGGCCTCGCTGGAGCCGTGCTTGTCGTGGTCGGTGATGCTGTCGTACGCGATGTGCGCCTGCGCGAGCTCACCGATGCGCGATGCGTGAATCCCGCGTCCGTTGCAGAACGCGCCCTCGCCGCGCGACGCCCACCAGCGCCGTCCCATGGCAGGGCCGGAGACGACGCCGACAATTGGCTGATCGTTCTCAACGAGCGCGATCAGCGTCGCGTACACCGGAATGCCGCGCACGTAGTTCTTCGTCCCGTCGATCGGGTCGAGCACCCAGCGCCGCGCCGCATCGCCGCTCGTGCCGAACTCCTCGCCGACGATGCCGTCCTCCGGCCGCTCCACGGCCAGCCGTTCGCGCAGCAATCGCTCCACCGCCTCGTCGGCCTCGGAGACAGGGGAGAGGTCGACTTTCGTCCGCACCGCGAGCGTCGTCGACTGGAAGTGCCGCAGCGTGATCGCGTCCGCCGCGTCCGCGAGATCCAGCGCCAGGCGCAGGTCCGGATTCATGGGCGCGGAGGCTAACATACGCATCGATGCTTGCGGCCCTCGTCCTCGCCTCCACGCTCACCATCACCGACTACGCCACCATGCCCAACGTGACCGCGCCACGCTGGTCGCCCGACGGCAAGCGCATCGCGTACGTGGTCACGAAAGCGGACCTCGAGCGGAGCGTGTACGACTCCGACGTCTGGCTCATCGACGCCGACGGGAAGAACGACCGCCAGCTCACCCGCGCGCGCGGCGCCGACTTTCGTCCGCACTGGTCGCCCGACGGCAGGCGGCTGGCGTTCGTCAGCGATCGCGACGGGAAGAACGCGCTCTGGCTGATCGACCCGGACGGCGGCGAGGCGCGCAAGCTCGTCGACCCGCCGTCACCCGTACGCGATTTCGACTGGTCGCCCGACGGCAAGTCGATCGCCTTCACCCGCATCGACGAGCCGACGCCCGAAGAAGAGAAGAGGGCGAAGGAGAAGGACGACGCGCGCGTGATCGGCGAGGGGCGCAAGTTCGTGCACCTCTATCTGGCCGACGTGACCACGGGGGAGACGCGCCGCCTGACGAAGGGGGACTTCTCGATCTGGACGTTCGACTGGTCGCCGGACGGGAAGCGCATCGCCTTCGACCGCGGCCCGGGCCTCGGCCTCGACGACATGTTCCGCTCCGACATCTACACCGTGACCATCGACGGCGGCGAGCTGCGTCCGCTGATGCAGCGCCGCGGCTTCGAGCGGGGTCCCTCCTACTCGCCCGACGGCAAGTGGCTGGCATTCACGACCTCGGACGGCGTGCACGACTGGCTCATCGAGCACGACGTGCACGTGATGCCCGCCGGCGGCGGCCCGTCGCGCAGCGTGTCGAAGGAGTGGGGCCGCACGCCGGACGCCATTTTCTGGGACGGAGGCACGCTCTACGTCGAAGGTCCGCACGACACGACCACGCAGCTCTACCGCGTCAATGCGGACGGCAGCGGCTGGACGAACACGACCAGCGTCGACGGCACGGTCGCCGATTCGCACGTGCTCAATCAGCGCGTGGCGTACGTCTATCAGTCGGTGACCGCGCCGCCGGAGCTGTTCGTAGACGGCAAGCAGCTCACGCATCACAACGACGCGTATCGGGCGAAGGAGCTCGGCGAGACGCGCCTCATCCGCTGGAAGAACCCGAAGGACAACCTCGAGATCGAGGGCCTGCTCACGCTGCCCGTCGGCTACAAGGGCGGAAAGGTACCGATGTTGACTTTCGTCCACGGCGGCCCGGCCTCCCGTTTCGACCAGGGCTACCTCGGCTACCTCGGGCAGGTCTACGCGCCGCAGGTCATGGCCGCGAACGGCTTCGCCGTCCTGCGCCCGAATCCGCGCGGCACGGGCGGCTACGGCGCCGCGTTCCGCCGCGCGAACCGCAACGACTGGGGCGGCATGGACTGGATCGACGTGAACGCCGGCATCGACAAGGTCATCGCCGACGGTATCGCCGACCCGAACCGCCTCGGCCTGATGGGTTGGAGCTACGGCGGCTTCCTCGCCTCATGGGCCATCGGCCACAGCGACCGCTTCAAGGCCATCAGCATCGGCGCGCCGGTCGTCGACCTGCTCAGCTTTCACGGCACGACCGACATCCGCGACTTCATCCCGCACTACTTCGACGAGCGCGACACGCCCGACACCTCGCTCGACGAACTGCGCCACGCGCCGCTCTCCCTCGAGCTGCTGCGCGCGCACAGCCCGCTCTGGCACCTGAAGAAGACCAACGCGAAGGTCCTGATCCAGCACGGCGACGCGGACGACCGCGTCCCGCTGTCGCAGGGGACGATGCTCTACCGGTTTCTCGACGAGCTCGGAGTAGACGTGCGGATGGTGGTCTATCCGCGCACGCCCCACGTGCCGCGCGAACCGAGGCTGCGCATGGACGTGATGCGCCGCAACGTGGAGTTTTTCAAGGGACTTTAGAAGTGCGGCGGCTCGCCGCCACCGCTGCTCAACGTAGGGCGTGGCTTCAGCCCGCCCACCCCCGGGGGAGGCGGGCTG
>DASVSV010000141.1:0-7497 GCA_036387915.1 Thermoanaerobaculia bacterium | reverse complement strand
GCGGGCTGAAGCCACGCCCTACGTTTACGCGCTTACAGCTTGTCCGGTCGTGACGCGTATCGGAACGTCTTGCGTTACTGCGGATCGTGTGCGGGTAACGCGTACCGGGATCGCTCCCGAAGCCGGCGCCAAACGTAGGGCGCGGCTTCAGCCCGCCCCCCGGGCGGGGTGGGCGGGGCATGGAGTGCGGCGGCCTTCGCCGCCGCTTTCATATTCGGGAGCATCCTGCCATTCGGGTGCGTCTCGGCAGAGCTGGTCGCGAATACTAAAGCGGCGGCTCAGGCCGCCGCACTCCATAGCTCTTCGTTACCGCGCCACCGCCCCGTACCGCAGCGCCGTCAATCGCGGCTCGCTTCCCTCGGCGATGGTGACGATGAACAGGTTGTCGAAGGTCGACTCCTCGATCTTCGGGGCGTCGGCTATGCCGAGGGATTTGATCACCTGCTGGGTCGTATTCGAGTGGCCGACCACGAGCACCGTCGTCCCCTTGTGCTCCGCGAGAATCTTCGCGGCTATGTCGGCGGCGAAGGTCGGCCCGGGCTTGATCTCGACGGGCGTGACCTTCAGCGCCACCGCTAGCGGAGCGGCGGTGCCGCGCGTGCGCGCGAAGGTCGTCGTGTAGATCGTGTCGATGCCGGCGCTGCCGAGGACGCGGGCCAGTTCGTTGGCGCGGAGCTGGCCGGCGTCGGTGAGTGGCGGATCGGCCGCGGGCTCGGTGGCCTTCTCCGCGTGGCGGACCAGGATCACGGTCGTGACCTGCGCCGCGCCGTTGGCGAAAGCGGCGCAGGCCAGCGTCAGGGCGAGGAGCAATGCGGCGGCGCGTGTCATCGGGTTCATCGGTTTCCAGTTTATCCCGAGCGATGGCGAGGGATCTCCGGTGCCCTCTGGACGCTCGTGCGACTGGTGTGACGGTGCAGGGTGCACCAAAGATCCCGCGTCTGCGCGCGGGATAAACTCCGGCGCAAATGATCGACCGACGCAACTTCGCCCGCGTTCTCTCCCTCACCGCCGCCGCCGCGACGATGACCGGCGCGCCAGCACGCTCCGTCGCGCGCCGCGTCGTCAAACCGAAGCGGCTGGCCGCGGGCGATACGGTGGGACTGGTGCTGCCGGCGTCGGCGACGTTCGAGGCCGAGGACCTGGTCATCGCGCGCGAGCAGCTCGAGCTCCTCGGCTTCAAAGTCGTACTCGGCGCGCACGCGTATGACCGCCACGGCTACTTCGCCGGCCGCGACAAAGACCGCGCGGACGACCTCAATCGCATGTTCGCCGACGACCGCATCGCCGGCATCGTCTGCTACACCGGCGGCTGGGGCTCGCCGCGCGTGCTGCCGTATCTCGACTACGACCTCATCGCGCGCAAGCCGAAGGTGCTGATCGGCTACAGCGACATCACCGCGCTGCTGAACGCGATCCATCAGCGCACGGGCCTGGTGACGTTCCACGGCCCCGTCGGCGGCTCGTCGTTCGATCCGTATTCGCTGGAGAACTTTCGCAGAGTGGTCATGAGCCCCGAGCCGGCCGGCCTGCTCGCGTCGCCGCCGAAGAAGCCGGCGGACCTCGTCGACCGCGTCAACCGCGTGCTGCGCCTGCATCCTGGCAAGGCCACGGGACGGCTCGTGGGCGGCAACCTGACGCTGCTCGCGTCGCTCATGGGCACGCCGTACGAGCTCGACTCCGACGGCGCGATCGTGTTCGCCGAGGATGTGCGCGAGGAGGTCTATCGCGTCGATCGCATGCTCACCCAGCTCGCCCTCGGCGGAAAATTCGCGCGCATGGCCGGCTTCGCCTTCGGCCGCTGCACCGACTGCCGCGCCACCACGTTCAGTCTCGAGGACGTCCTCCGCGACCGCTTCGGCAGCGGTCCCGCCCCCGCCGTGTCCGGCCTCTCCTTCGGCCACATCGAACAGAAGCTCACGCTGCCGATCGGCGTCCGCGCGACACTCGACGCGGACGCGGGGACGCTGACCGTGGACGAGGGTGCTGTCTTGTAGCCACGGGAATGACGAGGGGCCTCCGGCGGGCCGGTACGACCGGCAGCGCTGATTGCTCCGCTATCTGCCCACTTCAGGACCAAACATGTTCGTGGCGAAAGGGTGCATCAGCGCAGCAACAAGCGCCGCCGGTCGTACCGGCCCGCCGGAGGCCTCCCGTCGTCCCCCTTGGCCATAAGAACGTGCCCCTCACTTCGGCAGGTTCACCGCCGGATTGCGCGCGAAGAAGCCCGCGGGCATCAGCTTGAAGCCCGTCTGGTGCACGTTCATGATCGGCCACTCCTCGGGGCGGGGGATGTGCGTGACGCCGGTCGTGTACCAGACCACCACGTCCGTCTTGTCGAGCGTCTCGTCGTCGGCGGTCCACTTCTCCAGGCCGTCGCCGCCCTTGCTCTGATTGGGGTAGTAGCCTGACGCGTGCATCTCCGTGTCGCGGAAGCGCGTGGCCCAGAAGTGGTGCCCGAGGAACGCGGCGCGCTTGAGCACCGGCGCACTGGCGCGCAGGTACGGCATCGAGTTCTCGCCGGGGACGAGCACGTACGCCGTCGGTTCGCCGAGGGCGTTTTTCGTGGCGGGATTCAGCACCTTCCACTTGCGCTGCGCGAGGAGACTGAGATCGCGGCGCGCTGATTTCTCCGCGGCCAGCTTCGTCGCTTCCATGACGAAGGCGTTGCCGAGCGGATTGGCCTCCGCGTCGTCGACGGCGCGGCTGTTCGATTCGACGATCGAGTTCGACGGACCGTCGACGTCGAGGTCGAGACGGAAGTTGAAAAAGTGCTGGTGATGCGGCGCGACGAGGTTCGGCGCGACGAGGTGCGCGCTGTGATCGTGCGTCGTGCCGCTGATGCCTTTGGTGAGCATGATCCCGGTGAGATCGCCGCGGAACTCGAGCACGCCGTCCTGGTGGAAGATCCAGTTCAGCGCGTAGTCGTAGTTGCCGACCGTGGCGATGAACATCACCACCAGTTGCCGGCCGCGGCGCGACTCGTTGTAGTCGCGGTCGATGTCGTAGTGCTTCCAGAGCAGCCCCGCGTCGCGCTCGAAGATGGCCACTGAATCGCGCAGCGTCTGCACCTCGCCGGCGTCGGTGGCGACGGGGAAGCTCACATAGGCCGCGTTCTCCGGCGCGTCGATGCCCCGCGCGATCGGCGAGCCGAGGCGGCCGATGCCGTACTCGCCGACGTCGAATGCGCTGCGCCAGGCCCAGTTCGGATCGCCGTCGCCGTACGGCACCACCATCTCCGACAGCGACGCGCGATAGAGCACCGAGCGCTCCTTGCCTCCGTCCACCCAGCGCACGCGATGCAGCACCAGCCCTTCACGCGGATCGAGCCCGAAGTGGAAGCGCCAGTTGTCCCACGCCACATCCTGCCCATCCAGCTGGAACCCGACGCCCTCGGGCTGCACGATCTGCAGCGGCTTCGGCGCGGGACGCAGCGGCGCGTTCGACTTCTCGTCGAATGCGCCCTTGTCCTTCGAGATCGGCACGACGCCGCTGTCCGTGACCTGGATGACCTGCTTCTTCGTCAGGTTGACGATCGCCACGACGCCTTCGATCGGACGCGAGTACCAGTTCGAGTCGTCGTTCTCTTTGTAGAAGAAGATCGCCCGCACGATGCGCGAGCCGTCGGCGAGGTCGCCGAGGTGGCCCGGCGCCCACGCGTCGACCTTCACTTTGTCGAGGTCCGTGATGCCGCGCTTGCGCATCGCGGCCTTGAAGCGCGGATCGGCTTTCACGATCTGCGGCGCGATCGTGTACTCCTCGATGACCACCGACGGCTGCACGTCCGCGATGACCTGCCACGACCGGATCGCACCCGACGCGAGGTCGACGACCACCTCATTGGTCTGGTTGTGATCGCGATCGAGCAGCACCACGAACGCCTTGCGTTTCGTGTCCCCCGCCAGCACGCGCGCCTTGGCCGGCTCATTCAACGCGACGATGGCGAACAGCGAGCCGTCGACATACCGCGGCGACCCTTTCACCGACTTCACCGCGATCGCGATCTCATCGGCGGTAATGGAGTCGAGCGGCTGCACCGCCAGCAGCGATGTCGGGAGGAGGAGCAGGACCAGCAACAGACGTAAACGCATGCGCCGGAGAATAGCGCGATAGAACGCTTCATTGCTCCGACGCAAAGGGGAACGACGGGAGGCCTCCGGCGGCCGGTGCGACCGGCGGCGCTTGTTGGCCTAGCCTGACCGCACGCCTGTCTACCCAACACGTGTTTGCGCGACGACATGGCTTCACTAAGCGCCGCCGGTCGCACCGGCCCGCCGGAGGCCCCCGTCGTCTCTCTCGTGAACGCGGGCACCCGTTGCGCATACGATGCACCGCATGCAAGCCATTCGACTCGCCGAGCCTGGCCAGCCGCTCCAGTTCATCGATGTGCCCGAGCCCACTCCGGGGGACGGCGAGATCGTCGTCGACGTGCATCGCGCCGGCATCTGTCATACCGACGCGCACTATCGCGCCGGCACCGGGACCACCAACCTTCCCGTGACCCTCGGACACGAAATCGCGGGCGTCGTCTCCGCGGTCGGTGCGAACGTGACCGAGATTCGCGAAGGGCAGCGCGTCGCGCTGCACTACCTCACCAGTTGCGGCGAGTGCCATCGGTGCAGGCGGCACGGGGAACAGTTCTGTCCCGAGGGCGGCATGCTCGGCAAAGAGCGCGACGGCGGGTATGCGCAGCGCATCGTCGTCCCCGCGTTCAACGCCGTTCCGATTCCGGACGAAGTCAGCTCCGACGCCGCGGCGATCATGATGTGCTCCACCGCCACCGCGTATCACGCGCTGCGCCTCGCGAATCTGCAGAAGGGCGACTCCGTGGCCGTCCTCGGATTCGGAGGATTGGGCGTCTCGGCGGTGCAGCTCGCGCGCGCGCTCGGCGCGTCCGAGATCTTCGCGGTCGACGTCGTGCCGGAGAAACTGCAGCTCGCGGCCAGCTTCGGCGCGAAGCCTCTCGACGCGCGCGAGACGCCCGTCCACAAAGCCATCCTCGGCGCGACCGACGGCCGCGGCGTCGACGTCGCGGTCGACTTCACCGGGAACGAGCAGGTCGTCCACGGCGGACTGCGCTCGCTCTCGCCCGGCGGCCGGCTGATGATCGTGGCGATCAATCTCCGCACGCTGACCTTCAATCCCTTCACCGACCTGCTCGTGCGCGAGCGCCGCATCATCGGCTGTTCCGATCACACGCGCGCGGAGCTCTTCGAGCTGATGGAGCTGGCCCGCACCGGCGCCATCGACCTCTCCGGCGCCATCACCCGCACCGTGCCTCTCGAGGCGGACGCGGTGAACGGCGTGCTCGACGACCTCGAACGCGGCAGCGGCCACCTGCGGACGGTCATCGCGGTGCGCTGAGGGAGAGACGACGAGGGGCCTCCGGCGGGCCGGTCGTCTTCCCCAGTACACCGGATAGCTGGCTGAACTATTGCTCTATCTCTGCATGGGAGAAAGCAATCATGAAGAAAAAACTCGTCGTCTTCGCCCTTGTCGCTCTCGCCGCGGCAGCCTGTCAGCAGACCACCGAACGGGAAACCAGCGCCACCGAGACCACTGAGACCACGACCTATTCGACGGCCACTGTCGACACCGCCGCGGTGAATGACGCCGCCGCGGACGCCACCGCCGCGACGACCGACGCCGCGCGAGACGCCACTCACGCGACCGGCACCGCGATGGAAACCGCCGGCCAGGAAATCCAGGAACAGACCAAGACGGACACGCGGCAGTAAGCCGAAAAGGAGAAGCTCATGGACATACTCACCTGGCTCATCGTCGGTCTCGTTGCCGGCGTCCTCGCCTCAATGGTGATGGGCGGCACCGGCTACGGAATCATCGGCGACATCATCATCGGCATCATCGGCGCGTTCGTCGGTGGCTGGCTGTTCACCAAACTCGGCGTATCGACTCCATTCGGAGGTCTGGCCGGGACCATCTTCACCGCCTTCATCGGCGCCATCGTCCTGCTGTTCGTCCTGCGGCTGATCCGCGGCGGCACACGAAGAGCGTGAAACTCGCCGTGCGGGTGCGGAAGGCAACGGCCCGCTCGGCCAAATCCCGCCCACCCCGCCCGGGGGGGGCGGCCTGAAGGCGCGCCCTACGTTCGGCTCATTCGTCGGAGCGTGTGAAAACGTAGGGCGTGGCTTCAGCCCGCCCCCCGTATGTCGCGCTGGATGCTCGACCGCTAACGCTGAACAGTCCCCTCTCCCCATTGCAGCCTCACCGCAATGGGGAGAGGGTTAGGGTGAGGGGTCGCGCTCGGCGAAAGGGAGCTTCTAACCCTCTCCCCGTGCGCGGGGAGAGGGGACTGACGTGCTGCCAGCGCGCTCACTCATGCAGCACGACACATCCGCCGCCTCCCCACCCACCCAGGTCCCTCGACTCACGCTCGGGATGACAGTGTGTTATGTGCGCGCGGCGTTCTATTTGCCAACGAACGCGCGAGCCTGCTCCAGCTCCGGACGTTCCTTCGTCTTCCCCGCCAGTGCCAGCAGCTCGCGATAGTGGCTCTGCGCTTTCCGCGCGTCGCCCGCGGCCTCGGCGGCGCGGGCGGCGAGGAGGGTGCCGCTGAAGCGGCGTGGGGAGACCGCGAGTACGCGTTCCATCTCCGCGAGTGCCTCGGCCGGATGACCGTTCTCGAGGAGCATGTCCGCGAGCAGCTCGCGGGCCGGGATGATCGGGCCGGGGGTGACGGGATGCTTTTCCGTCTTGTCCTCGCGGTCCGCGGCGAGGCGCATCAGGCGCAGGGCTTCGTCCTTCAGGCCGGCGGCCTGGGCGAGCCACGCCTGCGACGCCGTGCGCTGGATCTCGGTCTGCTCCGCCCAGTACGTATTCTTCTGCGCGGCCAGTTCCTTGCGGATTTCTTCGAGGCGGTCGACGGCGCTCTTGGCCGTATTCAGGTCGCCCGATCGCGCGGCGCCGATCGCGCGTGCGTAGTGCAGGTTTGCCTCCGCGTACGCGTACGGCTTCCAGTCGAAGTTCGCCGGACGCAGGGTCAGCTTCGCCGCGTCCGCCCATTTGCGGCGCTCCAGCGTGTAACGCGCCGGCACGGCGGCGAATGCGTAGGCCGCGGCGAAGTTGGCGTTGTCGATGGCCTGACCGTCGACGGCCGCCAGCTTGTCGACGAGCGCCTTCGCCTTCGCGTCCTCCCCGATCTGCACGTGCGCGTAGACGAGATAGTCGATGGCGTGGAGCTCGTCGAAGGCCGCGGCGCCCGGCTTCGTCACCGTGAGAAAGCGGCGCGCTTTCTCCGCCGCGGCGAGGTTCGAGCCGATGGACTCGTCCCAGAGGCCGAGGCGCGTGAAGATGTGCGACGGCATGTGCAGCGCGTGCGGCGAGCCGGGGGCGATCTTCGCGTACGTGCGCGCCGCCGGCAGCGCCAGCGCGGCCAGGGCCGGGTAGTCGTAGCTGTGGATCACGTAATGCGCGACGCCCGGATGCGCCGGATGGCGAGGCAGGATGCGCGTGAGGATCTCCGCGGCGCTCTTCTGCTTC
>DASVSV010000140.1:0-12484 GCA_036387915.1 Thermoanaerobaculia bacterium | reverse complement strand
TGCGAAGGCATGAGTAGAGGCAGAGCAAAACCGCTGCTGCGTCCATGCCCCACGTGCGGACCCAGGCGCTGAGCGGCCGATCAACAGGACGAGCGCGGTGTAGCGAAGCACTCATGCCTCATGCCTTCCCACTCATGCCTGTAAACACTCACGGCGCCTTTCGGCGCCGTTTGTGTTACTTCGAATTTTGTCTGGGACCGCTGCGGCCATTAGGTAGGCTTTTGAGGGGTGTAGTAGATAAATCGTCCAAAATCGGTCCAATAGTCAAGGAGGGAGCCCGCAGCAGCCACTTGGCGCAGGCGAGTTTGATGGGACCCGCGCGAGTGGGGTTTCGAGGTCCAATTCGAAACCGTATTCATCGTGCTCTCCCCCATTGCGAAGGACAGGCCAACTTTCGTTTCCCCGGTCAAATCAGCGGGATTTTCTTCCGGCGCAGCGGCCGCAAGCGTCGAAACTACAGTAATCAAGAGACATACGGGCGACGCTTGTGAAAAAAGGCGCATGCCCGGTGCTGCTATTTCCGGAGGAAAATTTTTCAACTGCTGGCGGGGCGGTTGCAATTCTGACAACCGGCATGAAGAAAAAGTTGACCGTGGCCGCTCTCCTGCTCGCCATGACCCTTTCCGCGACCGCTCAGGAATGGAGTATCGGCGTTCATTCGGGCGCTTTCGTCTTCGGCGATTTCGTCGAGCGGCGGACCCGGCCGTCAACCGGCGGCGGGAGCAGCGGCACGAACATCGTGACGCTCTCAGCCGCTACGCGGGCCGGACTGTCCATCGACCTCGAGCGTGAGCTCGCCGAGCGCTGGGCTCTGCGACTGGAAGGAACGTTCACCCGCTCTCCGCTCGCGGTGAAGAGCGAAGACGACGATGAGTTCGCGCTCGATGCGGGCGAGGTCGACATTGCCACGTTCACCGTCCCGCTCGTCTTCCGCATCAACCCGCGCGGCTCGTTCCGCTTCCATCTCATGGCCGGACCGGCGTACGCGGTCTACCGCATCACCGGCACCCCGAACGCGTCCGGCATCACGCCGCTCGACCTCACCCGCAACGAATGGGGCCTGCTGGCCGGCGGCGGCGTGGCCTGGTGGACGAGCGACCGGTTCGCCATCGAAGGAAACTTCTCCGACGTCGTCACGTCCTCGCCGTTCGACCGCGAGGACTTTCCGCCCGGCCCGGGCTGGAGCATCGAGGAGCCGCACAACGTGCATACGACGGCGGGCGTGCGGTGGCGGTTTTGAGGTCGAGTTTATCCCGCGCGTAGACGCGGGATCGTCGGTGCCGCCTGGACACGCATGCGACTCGGTGGGGTCGTCCATGATGCACCAGAGATCCCGCGTCTACGCGCGGGATAAACTCGGCGCCATACTCAATTGAGCAGCGAGTTCAGATCCCGAAGGAACGCTTCGAGCTCGATGCGATAGCCGCTCGCGACCTGCTCCAGCGTTTCGTCGCCGGACCGGCCGCAGCCGTTGCAGCCGCCGAGGTGGTAGGCGGCGAAGACCCAGCGCACCTTGGGGTGCTTCTGCAGCGCGTCGGCCACGACGGTCTCCGGGGTGAACATGAGGAGGCGACATTCTACCGATAGAATGCGCGGCGTGAAGGTGCGCCTCCTCTTCTTCGCCGTGCTTCGTGACATTGCCGGCACAGACGAGCGCGAGCTCGCGGTCGCGGACGGCACCACCGCGCGCGACGTCTGGCAGTCGCTGCGCGCCGAGTACGCGAAGCTGACCGACTACTCGCAGCCGCCGATGATCGCCATCAACGAATCGTACGCGGCGCCGGAGACGATCCTCCGCGATGGCGACGAGCTGGCGTTCATCCCGCCAGTGGCAGGTGGTTGATGGCTTACCTCACCGACGACCCCATCGACCCGCGTGCGCTCGTGAGCAGCGTCATGCGCGACGCCGACGGCGCGTACGTGCTCTTCGAAGGCGTGGTGCGCAATCATCACGAGGGGAAGGCGGTCGAGTCGATCTTCTACGACGCCTATCGGCCTATGGCGGAGAAAGAGATGGACGCGATCGTGCGCGAGCTCGGCGCGCGCTACCCGCAGGTCGCGCTCGCGGTCGTGCATCGCCTGGGACGATTGTTCGTCGGCGACTCGTCGATCGCCATCGTGGCCTCGTCGCCGCATCGCGCCGAGGCCTTCGAGGCCTGCCGGATGATGATCGACCGGATCAAAGAGACGGTGCCGATCTGGAAGAAGGAGCGCGGGCCGGACGGAGAAGAATGGCTAGGTTGGCAGGGCAATGGACGGCAGGGACGGTGTTGACGCCATTGCCGGCCGCGAGCGCAATCGTGCTCCGCGACGCTCCGCTGGAAGTGCTGATGCTGCGCCGTCACGGCGGCGCGTCGTTCATGCCCAACGCGTGGGTCTTTCCCGGCGGCATCGCCGAGCCGCTCGATTTCGAGCTCGCGCACGGCGAGCACGTGAACGCGATGAAGATCGCCGCGGTGCGCGAGACGTTCGAGGAGGCCGGCGTCTGGCTCGGCGCGGCGCTCGACGACGCTGACGCGAAACGCAAACGCCTGCTCGCGCGCGGCATCACCATCCGCGAACTGCTCGCCGAGGCGCCGGTCGATCTCGACACGCTGGTGTGGACGTCGCGCTGGATCACTCCCGTGGGCGTGCCGAAGCGTTTCGACACGTACTTTTTTCTGGTGAAGGTCGGACGGGACGTCGTCGCCACCGCGGAGCAGAACGAAGCCGTCGACGCGACCTGGATCGCACCGGCCGGCGCGCTGGCGAAACACGCCGCGCGCGAGATGCAGATGGTCTTCCCCACACTGCGCAGCCTCGAGGCACAGACCGGCTTCGCATCCGTCGACGAGCTGCTTGACTCGCGTCGCGGCGCCGTCATCGAGCCGATCGAGCCGGTGCTCGTCGACGGCAAACCGACGTTGCCCGGTCGATCCCGCGCGTAGACGCGGGATCTTTGGTGCACACTGGAGCCGTTTGGCGCAGGCGGTGATCGGGCCGCTCGGCTACCATCGCATGCGCATCGAGAGGGCTCCCGAGATCCCGCGTCTACGCGCGGGATAAAAACATGAAATGAACATCCGCACGCTCCGCGCCCCGAATCCCGGCCCGTTCACGCTCGACGGCACGCAGACCTACCTCCTCGGCGAAACGGCGGTGCTGGATCCGGGGCCGGACATCGCCTCGCACGTCGACGCCATCCGCGCGGCGATGCCGCGTCTCGACACCATTCTCATCACGCACCGCCACGCCGATCACGCGCCCGCGGCGCTGCCGCTGAAGGCGGCCACCGGGGCGCGCATCATCGCGCCGCGCAACGTGCTCGACGAAGTCGATCGGCGCATCAGCGGCGGCGAGACGATCGCCATTGAAGGTGAAATGCTGGAAGTGATCGCCACGCCCGGCCACACGAACGAGCACGTCTGCTTCCTCTCGTCGCAAGGCGATCTCTTCACCGGGGACACGATCCTCGGCACCGGCACGACGACCATCTTTCCGCCCGACGGTCACATGGGCGACTACCTCCGCTCGCTGCGCACGCTGCGCGCGCGCGATCCGAAGCGCATCTATCCCGCGCACGGCCCGATCCGCGAGAACGCCGCCGCGCTCATCGACGAATACATCGCCCACCGGCTGGAACGCGAGCGGCAGGTGCTCGACGCCATGGCCGCCGGCGCGACCACGCCCGCGGAGATGCGCGCGCGCATCTACCCGCAACTGGACGAGCGCTTGCACCAGGCCGCGGAGATTCAGATCGAGGCCCACCTCATGAAGTTGCGTGAGGAAGGCGCGGTCGGCAGATAACCGCATTGCGAGAGCGTCGCGGCGCGTCGGTGAACAGAACACTGTCGCCCACTACACGGGCTGGATGAATGATCTACGCATACCCCGGCTGAAGCCGGGGGCTATTACCTGAAGCCCGCTACGCAGGCAGGCGTGCCGCCGTAGGCGGCTGAAGAAAATAGCCCCCGGCTTCAGCCGGGGGAATGGGTGGCTCATTCATCCAGCCCGCGTAGCGGGCGACAGTAAAGCCGGCGCGACATGGCGTCACTCGCTCTGGACGACACGAGCAATAGAATGCGAGCGACATGAAACACAAAGACTTCATCGAAGTGCACGACTACACCGCGGACGAGATCGCGGAGCTGTTCCGCCTCGCTGCGGACATGAAACAGAATCCGAAGAAATTCAACCGCGCGCTGGAAGGGCAGACCCTGGCGATGATCTTCGAGAAATCGTCGACGCGTACGCGGGTCTCGTTCGAGGTGGGCATGTACCAGCTCGGCGGGCATGCGCTCTTTCTCTCCTCGCGCGACATCCAGCTCGGCCGCGGCGAGCCGATCACCGACACGGCGCGCGTGCTCTCGCGCTACGTCGACGGGATCATGGCCCGCACGTTCGCGCACAAGACCGTGACCGACCTGGCCGAGTTCGCGACGGTGCCGGTCATCAACGGCCTGACCGATCTCTCGCATCCCTGCCAGTCGATGACCGACTATTTCACCGCCTGGGAAAAGTTCGGCGGCGACCTGAAAGGCCGCAAGATCGCGTACGTCGGCGACGGCAACAACATGGCCCACTCGCTGCTCGTCGCGGCGCCGAAGGTGGGCATGGACATCGCCGTGGCCACGCCGCCCGACTACGCGCCGAACCCCGAGGTCGTGGCGCAGGCGCAGGAAGCGGCGCAGGCCGCTGGCACGAAGGTGTTCCTCACCAACTCGATGGATGAAGCGATCCGCGATGCGGACGTCGTCGAGACCGACGTATGGGCGTCCATGGGTCAGGAGATGGAGGCCGAGAAGCGCAACCGCGACTTCGCCGGCTGGATGGTCGACGCGCGCCACATGGAATCGGCGAAGAAGGACGCTATCTTCATGCACTGCCTCCCCGCGCACCGTGGAGAGGAAGTCAGCGCGGCCGTCATCGACAGTCCCGCCTCCGTGATCTACGACGAAGCCGAGAATCGCCTGCACGTGCAGAAGGCGATCATGCACACGCTCATGCAACGATGACCGACGCCCGCACACGCCACGGCCGCGGCCTCGCCGTGGTCATCTTTCTCGCCGTCCTCTTCTTCGTGCTCCTCGGCCTGATCATTCTCAAGACCGGCGGTCACAAGAAAGAGGAAGCGGCGCCGATCGAGACGCTGACGGTGCTGCCGGCGCGCATCCGCATCCGCACGGAGCCGCACGCGCGCGCCCCCGTCGTGGCCACGGCCACGAACGGCGATCGCGTGACGCTGCTCGAGGATCGCGGCGCGTGGGTGCGCGTGCAGACCGCCGACGGACTGGCCGGCTGGGCCGAGCGTTCGGCGCTGGAGAAAACCGTCGAACAACAGCGCCGCGTGAAACGCGCGGAGACGATCCGCAAGCTGCCGCCGCTGCAGGGCGTGGTCTCCGACCGCGCGCAGCTTTACGCGGGGCCGGGGATTTTCTATCCGCTGATGGGCGAGGTGGCCGAGGGGACGCAGGTCGTGGTGTACACGCGCGATCATGATTTCTATGCGATCGAGCACGGCACCTCGATCGCCTACGCGAGCGTCGACGCGATTGACGTGACCGCGTCCGGCTCGCCGCAGCTCGAGGTGCAGACCGCGAGTGTCGCGCCGACCGACACCACGGCCACCGAGCCGTTGCCGCCTCCTGTCGGCGACACCGCCGCGACCGTCGCGCCGCCGATCGCGGAGCCGGTGCCGATTCCCGAGCCGGAGCCGGTGGAGCGCTCGACCGGCGTCTACAGCGCGGTGCCTCCGGGCGGCACGCAGCCGGAAGAAGTCGACCGCGTGATGCCGCGCTATCCGTCCACCGCGCGCCGCCGCGGCATCGGCGGCGCGGTGGTCGTGCGCGGCATCGTCCGCCGCGACGGCACCATCGACAACGTCGAGATCATCAAAGACCTCCCCGACGGCCTCGGCGAGGAAGCACGCCGCGCGGTCAGCCGCTGGCGCTTCCGTCCGGCGACGTATCGCGGCGAGCCGATCGACGTCTACTACACGGTCACGGTGAATTTCCGCTTGCAGTAGCGCGTTGGATGCGGGTTCATGACCCGCTTCACCTTTCCCGACGCGCCAGGCGATCTCATCGGAGCGCACCTCTCCACCAAGGGCGGCATTCACAATGTGTTCGAACGTGCGGCTGAGGTCGACGCGTCGGCGGTCGCGCTGTTCGCCAAGAACGGCGCGCAATGGCAGGGGAAGGAGCTGACCGACGCCGACTGTGCGCAGTTCGCATCGCTGCGCACCGTGCGTCCGCTGCTCACCCATGCCTCGTACCTGATCAATCTCTCTACCAACAACCGCGACTTTCATCGCAAGTCGATCGTGGCGATGACGGACGAGCTCGACCGCGCGGAACGCCTCGGCATCCACGCCGTGGTGCTCCATCCCGGCGCGCACATGGGCGCGGGACCGAAGGCCGCCATCGACCAGATCGCGCGCTCGCTCGACGCCGTGCACGCCCGCATCCCGAATCACAAGGTGGTCACGCTGCTGGAGACCTCAGCGGGACAGGGGACGTGCGTCGGCTGCACGTTCGAAGAGCTGGGGCAGATGATCGATCTCGTCGACGACAAGAGCCGCGTCGGCATCTGCTTCGACACCTGCCACGTGTTCGCCGCCGGCTACG
The DNA here is from genome assembly GCA_036387915.1 of Thermoanaerobaculia bacterium. Taxonomy (GTDB): domain Bacteria; phylum Acidobacteriota; class Thermoanaerobaculia; order Gp7-AA8; family Gp7-AA8; genus QHVT01. Next base: position 5,879 of record DASVSV010000140.1, on the reverse strand, counting down.
AGATGCGGACGTTCGACGCGTACCGCCGCACCATCGATGACATGCTGCGCCACGTCGGCCTCGACAACGTCGGCGCGTTCCACCTGAACGATTCAAAGAAACCGCTCGGCTCGCGCGTCGACCGCCATGAGCACATCGGCGAAGGCGAACTGGGACTGGAGCCGTTCCGCTTCCTCCTCAACGACAAGCGATTCGCGAAGATCCCGAAAGTGATCGAGACGCCGAAGACGGTCGAGATCGAGTCGGACCGGAGGAATCTGGCGACGCTGCGCGGGCTGATCGACGCACCTCAGCCTCACAGGCGCAGAGTCTCACAGTCTCACAGGCGCACGACCCGACGCCCCTCTGAGGCTGTGGCCCTTTGAGACTATGAGCCTCTCTTGCTAGAGTGCGCGCCGCATGACGACCCGCACCTCCCCTCCCACCTCCGGCACGCGCATCGGCTACGAGAACAACAAGATCGTCGTCCCTGACGATCCGATCGTCCCGTACATCGAAGGGGACGGCACCGGGCCGGACATCTGGCGGGCGACGCGGATCGCCGTGGACGGGGCCGTGGAGAAGGTGTACGGCGGCAAGCGCAAGATCCACTGGTACGAAGTGTTCGCCGGCGACAAGGCCTTCGCGCAGTTCGGCGAGTACCTGCCCCAGGAGACGCTGGACGCGCTCGCGCATTACCGCGTCTCCATCAAGGGACCGCTCTCGACTCCGGTCGGCGGCGGCATCCGCTCGCTGAACGTCACGCTGCGCCAGGTGCTCGACCTCTACGCGTGCGTGCGTCCGGTGCGCTACTTCGAAGGCGTGCCTTCGCCGGTGCGCGAGCCGGAGAAGGTGAACATGGTCATCTTCCGCGAGAACACGGAGGACGTGTACGCGGGCATCGAGTGGCCGGCCGGCTCCGAGTTGTCCAATCAGGTGATCGACTTCCTCAACTCGATGGAGCGCCGCACCACGGCCAGGATCCGCGAGAACTCGGCCATCGGCATCAAGCCGATGTCGGAGTTCGGCTCGAAGCGCCTGGTGCGCAAGGCCATCGAGTACGCCATCGCCACGGGCCGCGACTCGGTGACGCTGGTGCACAAAGGCAACATCATGAAGTTCACCGAGGGCGCGTTCAAGGATTGGGGATATCAGCTGGCGAAGGAGGAGTTCGGCAGCGTGACCGTCCCCGAGTCGGAGCTGACCGGCCCCGCGCCGGCCGGCAAGATCGTGATCAAGGACCGCATCGCCGACTCGATGTTCCAGCAGGTGCTGCTGCGCCCCTCGGAGTACTCCGTGATTGCGACCACGAACCTCAACGGCGACTACATCTCCGACGCCCTCGCCGCGCAGGTCGGCGGCCTCGGCATCGCCCCCGGCTCGAACGAATCCGACGAGGTGGCGATCTTCGAAGCCACCCACGGCACCGCGCCCAAATACGCCAATCAGGACGTCATCAACCCCGGCTCCCTGATCCTCTCCGCCGTAATGATGCTCCGCCACATGAAATGGTGGGAAGCCGCCGACGCCATCGAGACCGGCATCGCCAAAACCATCCAGCAGAAAAAAGTCACCTACGACCTCGAACGCCAGATGCAGGGCGCCACCAAGGTCAAGACCAGCGAATTCGCGCAGGCGATCGTCGACAACATTTAGGCGGTGCGGCCGCTACATATGGAGTGCGGCGGCCTGGCCGCCGCTTTCTAATTCGGTGGCGATGTCGCTGCGAAGTTGCCACATCCGTTCACGGGCCGCGTCAACGTTTCTACACGCGTGAGACAAGTCGGCGAACTCCTATGGAGTGCGGCGGCCCTAGCCGCCGCTTTCTAACGCGCTGCTCGTTGTAGAAACGCTGATCGTCTGAGTTGCGGAGAGGGTGCGGAAGATGGTCGCGGGCGTTCGCGCCGATCACGTCCACGTATACGGCCACTTCGCAGCACGTTGCGCCCGAATTAAAAAGCGGCGGCTGGGCCGCCGCACTCCATATAAGGCGTTTACACCGCCGCGGCTGGCTCGGCCGAGCCCCACACGACGCGGTTCCGTCCGGCGCGTTTTGCTTCGTACAGGCGTTCGTCGGCGGTGCGGAAGAGGGCTTCGCGGTCGGCGCCGTCGTGGGGGTAGAGGGCGGCGCCGATGCTGACGGTGAGGGTGGCGCCGTCGGGTGGGGCGGGGAGTTTTTCGATGCTGGCGCGGAGGCGTTCGGCGATGGCGGCGAGTGACGGAGCGTCGACCTGCGGGACGACCACCGCGAACTCTTCGCCGCCGTAGCGCGCGGGAAAGTCCACCGTGCGCACGGTCTCGCGGATCGACTGCGCGACGCGGCGCAGCGCTTCGTTCCCGGCCAGGTGGCCGTAGGTGTCGTTGTATTTCTTGAAGCGGTCGAGGTCGAGGACGAGGATGCCGAAGCGTTCCGGATAGCGGTCGGCGCGGTCGAGCTCCGCGTCGATGCGCTCGCGGAAGGCGCGGAAGTTCGGCAGCGCGGTCAGGTCGTCCGTGCGCGCGCGGGCCCTCAGCTCGTCGGCCATGCGGTTGAACGCGGCGCCGAGCGTTGCGATCTCGTGATCGCCGGCCACGGGGGCGCGCGCGGTGAGGTCGCCCGCGGCCACGCGATCCGCGGCGACGGAAAGCTCTTCGATCGGACGGACGACTTTGCGCAGCGTGATCTGCACCGCGGCGAAGCCGAGCAACGCGACGATCCACGCGACGGCCAGTCCGCTGGACATCATCGACGAGGTCTCCCGCTCAAGCGCCGGGAGCTGCCGCGAGATCTCCAGCTTGCGCGCGGCGATGATTCCCTGCGCCTCGGACACGATGGCCGCGGACGTCGACTCCACGTCGGCGGCATACGGCGACGGCTCGTCGACGATCGTGCGGAACGCGTTGACTCGCGCCCGCAACGCGCCGAGGTCGATGCGCGTGAGGGACTCGTCGGAGAGGAGCTGCGCGACGACGCGGTAGCGCTGCGGCGGCTCGTGTCCGAGGAGGAAGCGGGCGCGGAAACCGTTCTGCGCGCGGACCAGTTCCTCGAGCGTGGCCACGGCGCGCGTCTCGATGGAGATCAGCCGCGTCCACCGCTGCTGGGCCAGCCGCGCGCGCCAGGAGAGGCCGAAGGCGATGGCGAAGAGCGCGACCGTGAATGCACCGGTCAGGAGCAGCACGCGCGTGCGGAGATGCTGGCGGGGCACGCCACGAGGATAATCGCGGCACGGTGGACTTGAAAGCGATCTATCTCACAACGCTCGCGCATTGCGCGCCGGAGATTCTCGTGCGCGAGCACGTCCATCCCGGCATGCCACGAAACGTCGTCGCCATCGGCAAGTGCGCGGGCGCGCTGCTCGACGGCGTGGCCGCGGTGCACGAGCTCGAGAGCGCCTTCGTGGCGGTGCCGGAAGGGTATCCACTACCGATGCGGTTCCTCGGAGTTCCTCGGAGTTCCTCGGGTTCCTCGGAGGAGCGGTCAGATGGAGATCGGGCGGTCGAAGTTCGGGTCGGCGGCCATCCGCAGATGACGTCCTCCAGCTTCGCCGCGGGACGGGCGCTGCTGCGTTACGTCGAAACGCACGACGACATTCTCTTTCTCGTTTCCGGCGGCGGGTCGGCGTGCGTGGAGGTGCCGCTCGTCGATGACGACGAAGCGATGCGCGTGAACGCGGAGCTGATCGCTTCGGGGAAATCGATCGCGGAGATCAACGCGGTGCGGCGGAGCATGTCGGCGATCAAAGGCGGCAAGCTGGCGGCACGCGTGCGCGGTCGAGCGGTGACGCTGGTGTACTCCGACGTGTCCACGGGCGCGCTGCACGATGTGGCCTCGGGACCGACGCTGCCCGGGTCGGAAGCGGTACTGATCGCCGACAACAGGACGCTGGTGCGGGCGGCGGCGCAAATCATCGGTGACAACGCGGTGGTCGTGGACGAGCAGTTGGAGGGGGATGTTCAGTCGACGGCGGAGTGGCTGGCAGCGCGTGCGAAGGAGTTGAAAAAAGGCCAGGTGCTGGTCGCGGGCGGAGAGCCGACCGTGGTGGTGCGGGGCGATGGGCGGGGCGGGAGATGCAGTGAACTGGCGGTGCGGTTCGCGGCGATTTCGCCGTGTGCAGCGCTGTTTGCGTCCTCGGATGGGGTGGATGGAAATTCGGGGGTGGCGGGGTTCTCTGTGTCACACCGGCCGGTGGCCGGTGGACCGGCCGGCTGGCAGCCGGCGCTCCGGGCGGCGCTGACGCGCTCGGATTCGTTTGCGATGGCCACGCAAGTCGGTGAGCCGATTATGATTGCGGCGACGGGAAACAACCTCCGGGACCTCTTTCTCGTGGCCTGTGATTAGCAAGCAGGCGCCGCAATAGTCGCCGCGCGACCCGATGAACATCACCGACCCCGCAGATCCGCTGCTGCCCCCGACGAAGCGGGGCCGCCACCGCTCCGCGCGCGAGCGTCAGCGCAAGGGGCCGATGTGGGGTTGCCTCAAGGGCCTGATCTGGGCGTTCGGAATCCTGTTCTTCCTGCTGTTTCTCATCATCGGCGGCGGCTGGTTCCTCCTCGGCTCGTCGAATTTCGAAGAGTACGTAGCGAAGAAGATCGAGACGAATCTGGAGGATCGCCTCGGCCGCGAGGTCACGATCGGGACCTTCCACTACGAGCGCCCCGACAAATTCATCCTCAACGACGTCCGCATCGCCAACGCGCCCGGCGCTGCCGCGCCGTACTTTGCGCGCGTCCGGCAGATCGAGATCACCGGAAACGTGCAGTCGTTCTGGGGGCGCGCCGTCCAGGTCAGCCGCATCGACATCCGCGATCCGTTCGTCTGGTTCGAGATCTTCCCCGACGGTCGTCACAACTTTCCGAGCTGGCGCCCCGCACCGAAGCGGCGCTTCCAGTTTCAGATCGTCCACGTCGACTTCAACAAGATGCACATCACCAACGGCGCGTTCGGCTTCAACGACCGCAAGCACGACATCGCCGCGCTGGCGCAGAAGATCGACTCGACCATCACCGTCACGCGCGCCGAGGACTTGTACGCGGGGATCATGAACAGCCCGCTGGTGCGCGTGCGCATCCAGGAGTACCTGCCGTTCGACGTGACGATGCGCGGCGGCTTCCGCTTCACGCCGGGCGTGCTCGCGCTGCAGTCGGTCGCGCTGCGCGGCGAAGGGATCGAGGCGTTCATCTCCGGCAAGCTCGATCCGCTGGCCGAGGCGCGGTACGACCTGCGCGTGACGTCGAAGCTCGCGCTGCCGCGCATCAAAGAGATCTTCAAAGTGCAGCAGACGCTCGAGGGCGATTTCTCGATGGACACGCGTCTGCGCGGCAAGTCCGGCGACTTCGAGATGGCCGGCGGCTGGAGCTCGCCGCACATCGTGGCCGACGCGTACGAGCTCACTGACGCCAAAGGGCGGCTGACCATCACCGACCAGAACCTGACCCTGCACGTCGAGAAGGCGGGCTACGGCGGCGGCACGATCGGCGCGGATTACAGGCTCGCGCAGTACGCCGATCCGTATCCGATGAAGGTCGACCTGCGCTACTACAACATCGGCCTCGAGCCGCTGTTCGCCGACTGGGGCATCGAGAACACCGGCCTGCGCGGCGCGGCCACGGGCAACCTCTCGTATCGCTGGAACAAGGACAAGATCCTCGACGGCGCGGGCGACGGCACGGCGCGTTTGTCGAAGAGCACCGTGGCCTTCTCGAAGGCGCGTTATCCGATCGGCATCGCCGGCACGACCGACTTCTCGCTCAATCGCGGCGTGGTCACGTTCCGCCGCGCGGAGCTCGACACCGACGCCTCGCACGTGAGCCTCACCGGCACGCTGGGCATCGAAGGGGTGATCACGAACCTGCGGATGAACATCCGCAGCACGGACTTCGCCGAGCTCGATCGCATCGGCTTCAACTTCGCGCAGAGCGCC
>DASVSV010000139.1:0-6371 GCA_036387915.1 Thermoanaerobaculia bacterium | reverse complement strand
AACCTATCCCTTGGCACGAACGAGGTCTGCGCACTTGATCAATTTTCAGCATTTGCGATCGAGCTGGACCGCCTCCAGGAGAAATACAACGTCACCTTCGTCATCAGCGCCGGTAACTATGAAGGTCGGCCACTCCTGACGTACCCACGAGGAACTGACCAGCTCAGCGCTGGCCGCCTAACAACACCCGCCGATTCGGTTCTTGCCGTAACAGTCGGATCCGTCGCTCACGTCACGCATGAGAAGACCGGACCGAAGCGCGGTGAGCCCTCCGCATTCTCTCGCCACGGCGCAGGACCGAACTACATCATCAAGCCGGATGTCGTCCATTTCGGCGGCACATGCCGCCAGGACGGAACCGACGTTCGTGGCGTTCGATCGATCGGCAACAATGGCATCGAAGAAGCACTCGGAACGAGCTTCGCCGCACCGCTCGTATCACGCACGCTCGCCAACATCTTTCACTCGATCACACCTACGCCGTCCCGTGAGCTCGCGCGTGCTCTGCTCACGCACCACTCTCGCGATGCGCGCACCGGCGAACGCGTCCCCGACACGGAAGAGAACTTCGTTGGCTTTGGTCTTCCAGCCACTTCCGAACAGTCGCTCCAGTGCTCGCCGTGGGCCACCACGCTCGTGTTCGAAGACACGATACGTGCTGGCTGGTACCTCGAATGGGATCACTTCCCATGGCCCGATTCGCTGCGCCGCAACGGTAGGTATTTCGGCGATATCTGGATGACGCTCGCCTTCACGCCTATGCGCGATGCCCGTTGGGGATCCGAGTATTGCGAGACCCACATCGACGCAAAATTCGGCGTCTATCGCACCGTGACTAATCGAAAAACCGGAAAGACCAGCCAGAAGTTCGAAGGCAAGGTTCCACCGGAACACCAAAACACGGGCGAGTTGTGGGAGACGTTCCAGGTCCAGCATCTCCGCAAATGGGCGCCGGTCCGTACGTTCTTCGGCAGCCTAGGTCCTCGTGGCGTAAAAGGCGAGCGCTGGCGCTTGAAATTGCAACTCCTCTGTCGTCACCACATCGAAGACTCTGAACTGTTTCCACCGCAGCCGTTCGCGCTGGTATTGACAATCTCCGATCCCAATCGTTCGCCGCACATCTATAACGAGATGGCAGTCAAGATTCACAACAAGTACAAGGCGCAGAACCTGACGCTCAGGGCGGCCGCGCGCATCAAAACTCAGGAAAGGAGGTGAGCAGAGGCATGGCGAAGAATGGCAAGCCCGGCGACGGGCACCGCAACGGCGCTGTCCGCGACCGGTCTCAGGTTTACAACCCAAAGACTGACGACTGGACCAAACGCGACACCGACACCGGTCGCTTCATCGACCGCAAGACGTCCGACGACGATCCGTTCAAGGGCGTCCGCAAGGAGAAGTAAGGCGTGGGCGGGACGGGCCGGCTGGAGCAACCTCCCACGGTCTTCTGAGCCGACCCGTCCTCGCTCTCCCTGATAATACGAGATCGCGCGTGACGAAAACGAACCCACGAAGAATCGATGGCCCATGGGCTGACGGCCGCGTCCTCGACCTGCACTCAAGCGGCAGCGAGTTTCTCGGACACGACGAGTTTGGTCGCGAGCAGTTCGACACCCACCGCACCGAGGTGGGGGAGTTGCTCTACCGCCTGAAGTATCGAAACGATGCGTCAGCGTTAGACGAAATCGGCGCCGTCGCCGAGAAGTTTATTCGCTCGTGGCGTATCACTTTCGATGTCATCGTTCCCGCGCCGCCCACCCGAACCCGTCGCGTTCAGCCGCTTCACCAGATCGCCGATGAGCTAGCGCGGCGCTTCAACGTGCCCGTCGTGAAGGCAGTCTCGAAGAAAGCTACAGGCGCGGCTGAGTTGAAGGACCTTCGCGAGTTCCACGAACGCGAAGCCGTGCTGAAAGGCGCGCTCACCGTGAACGCGCGCGCGATCGCGGGCAAGCGCGTACTGCTTGTGGACGACCTGATCCGCTCGGGTGCAACTCTCGGTGCGGTCGCCGCCGCGCTCGCCAACGCCGGAGCGGCTATCATCTTTGCATTCGCTCTCACGAAGACGCGGCGCGTATGAAGAAAGTCTTCCTCTCCGGTTCTCGACGAATCTCCCGCCTTCCGGCCGAGGTTCAGCCGCGCCTCGACGAGATGATCCGCCGCGAGCTCATGATCCTCGTCGGTGATGCGAACGGCGCCGACAAAGCGATTCAGACCTACTTCGCCGAACAGCGCTATCCGAACGTCCTCGTGTTCTGCACCGCGGGCGACTGTCGGAACAACGTCGGCGACTGGCGCGTGCGTGCGATCGATGCGCCGCACCGCGCGCGCGACTTCGCTTTCTTCACGGCGAAGGACGCCGCCATGGCCGAAGAAGCCGACGTTGGATTGGCGCTGTGGGACGGGCAGAGCACCGGCACGCTCGTGAACGTCGCGCGTCTCGTCGCGCGATCGAAGCCGGCGGTGGTGTACGTCGCGCTGACGAAGGCGTTCTACACATTGAAGACACCTGACGATCTCGCGACGCTTCTCTCGTCCGCGGACGCCGACGTTCGCTCGCGCGCCGAGGAGTACATCCACGATCACGTCGCCGAGTTCGCGCAGCCTCAAATGTTCTGACGCTGTTGGCACGGCTGCCGCCTGACCGCGACGGAGATCCTTCCGCGCTGAGTGAGCATCCAAGCCGCCGAGGTAAAATTGCCGCATGGCCACGTCGCCGCGGTACTACCTCCTCGCGGAAAACGGCACGATTCATCGGCTCGCTCGATCCGCGTTCTACGACCTCATCCTCGAGAAGGTCGCCGTGCCGTTCCGCGAGCTGAGCGGTCAACGCGTCCGCCTCGCCACGATCCACGTTCGACTCGACGGCCGGCGTCCCGTCTCGGTCGCGGGAGCGACATTCAACTACATGACCTTCCGCGACGATGGCTTCTTCGATTCAGAGGAGTGGGATCAAGACTCCGATTTCACGATTCGGACGTGGGAGCTTCCGACTGTCGATCCGCCGCCGGCTGTCCTCGACGGCCGCGAGCGATTCGATGCTCGCCGTCGCCAGGACGGCACGTGGACGCCTACGGACGAAGTGCGGCAACGTCTCGAGATCGCCGCCATTGGCAAGCGCCGCACTTCTCAGAACCCGTAACGACCAACGCTGCGAACACGACTGTCGGCCATCGCGCGAGAACGTCGTGCCGCAACCCACCGCTATCAAGTCTCTCGCCGGGGAGACCTTGACAGCGGCGCGCTGCAGCACGTGTGGGGGAGTGTAGCGACGGCCGACGGAGCGCGACGTGCTCTGACCTCTGGAGCATCGCTCTTCCGCCGCCCGGCCTCGTTCCTGGGGGCGCCGAATCAGCCGACGCATGCAACGTGATAGCGCGCCACCGGCAGGCATCAAGCCCTCCACCACCCGGCCGGCTTGACCCCTGCCGCTGCCGCGCGGAGGACGTGCAGTTATGCGTCGGCTGCTCCGTCTGGCTGCTCGGCTTGAATCACGAGCCACCCGCCCAACCGGGCTAAGGCTTCCGGCGCCTCGGCCGGCCAGCCTCAAATTCGTCATGCCGTGCGAGAGATGCAAAGCCCTCGATCGCCAGGCTGGCCGCATCGAGGTATCGCCGGTGCGCCGTAGCTTCCAGCGCGCGCACGCTTGCGCGTAGCTTCGGATCACGCACGTCCTCGGTCACCTCGGGTGTGTCACGTCCAATGAGCTCGTCGAGTGTGACTTCTAACGCCACCGCCAGCTTTGCCGCTTTCTCCAGCTGCGGCGCGAAGCGCCCGCTTTCGTACTCCGATTCGCGCGAAGCGGTGATGCCCACCATTTCGGCGAGCTGCTCCTGCGTCAGGCCGCGCCGCTCGCGCGCGCTCCTGAGCCGCTCCCCGAACTCCTCCGCGAACGTCTTTCCCTTGCCCCTCGGATTGCGCGTTGCCATAGGCGAGAGTATCGCCCTGCTTCCGCGTGGAGTCGGTCCAGTTGACGGCCGCTTTCGCATGCTTCTCAGTAATGATAACACTTGCATTCTCAGTAGTGAGAACCTATAATTAACGCTTGACAGGTGATCGATGAGCGAGCCCATCTCACGACTGACCGGGTGTAAGGGACTCGCCGTCACGTTCACCTCCGCCGCGCCGCGCCGGTTCAACCTCCATCCCGGCGTGACCCAAGAGCGGCCGATCCTCGCAGACCTCGCCGCGAGCGATCGGCCGCGCGCGGCGGGCCAAGGGGGACCGCATGGCTTACAGGTCTGAGGCGAGTTGGGTTTCGGGCCGCATTCCGCGCCTCTGCATCGAGCCGCCGATCACGCATCCCGCCTTCTGCACGTGCAACCAGTGCCCGGCGTACCGCGCGAAGCGCGCCGCGAAGACGGGCCGGCCGATCGAGGAGATCGAGGCCGAGCCGATCGACATTCGCATCAAGCGCTACTCGCCTTACCCTCGGAACAAGAAGCTCTCGAAGGTCGCCGCGCAGCAGGTCAAAGAGGCGGAGGAGAAGAAGCTGAACGCGCGCGTTGTGCGCGCCAAAGCCGCCGAGGTCAAAGAGGCGAGCATCGTTCGTTTCCTTGCCGTCACGTCGAACTATCGCCGGTACCTCATCGACAACAACAAGGATTACGAGCACGCGAAATCGCGCATCGACGCCATCGAAGCGTTCTTCGGGCCGGAGCGCGACATCGAGACGCTGACGTATCCGCTCTACGAGGAACTGCTCGCCGAGGTCGGATGCCTCAGCCCTGAGACGCAACGCCACTACGCAAATATGCTGCTCGCGATGCTCAACCGTGCGAAGGCGCAGCGGATCATCCCGCGTCATCACTTAGAGGGTGTGCCGGTCCCGCAAGTCGTGCACGATGACGAGCCCGAGCCGTGGTCGCAGTTGGAGCTCGGCATCCTCATGGGGCCAGCGCTCCGCGAGTACGAAGCCGAGCAAGCCGCCTGGAACGCGCGCGTAGCGCTGGAGAAGAAGAACCGCGGGCTCCGGTCGCCTTCGTTCATCCCGCTCCGCGGGATGTGCCTCATTGGCTACTACACAATGATGCGGCCGAAGTGCAATCGCTTCCTCACGTGGGAAGAGGTCACGCTCGATCGCGCAAACCGCACCGGCTGGTATCAGCTCGACAAGCACAAGAACGTCAACAAGGGTATCAAGGCGCGCGGTCCTCTCGCCGCGGAACTGGTCGACTACCTCGCGTCCATCCGGCCGCCGAACGCCTCCGGACCCATCCACTTCAACCCGTCGACGGGTCGGCCGTACGTCGACATCCGCAAGCAGTGGAATCGCCTCCTCGAAATCGCCGGCCGCATGCTCGGCTACGATCTCGAAGGGAAGAAGGGCGAGTTCTTCAACTTCCGCCACACCGGCGCGTCTCACGTCGCGCAGCGCGGCAAGACGCCCGCCCACCTGCTCGCCGTCGTGAAGATGATGGGCGATACCAGCGTCGAGACCGTGAACAAACACTACTTCAACATCGAGCTCGACCTGATGCAGGAGATGGTGCTCGGCTGGGAACGCCCTGACGTCGCGGTCCCGTCGTCGGCGTCACTCACCGTCTTTGGTGTCGAGCAAACGCCGATCTGTGACGCACCGCTGGCCCTTCCCAGCTAGCACGGCCGGGCCGCTTCACCGTCAGGATCAACACGCCATGAAACCGGGCCGCTCGACTCACGCGCCCGAGATTCGCGAGGCCACCAACGGAGGTGAACAAGTCATGCCCTCACGTCTTCTTTCAGCGCTTCACCGTCACCCGAAGCTGTCGCGTCCGCGCCGCTGCGCTGCCGACGCGCCGCAGCCGCCGGCCGTCGAGGCGCAGCCCGTCGATGCTGCGCCCGATTCCGGCGCGCCGGCGCCGCCCGCTGCATCACCGCGGAAGCCACGCCGCACGCGCACGCCGAACTGTCTAACAGTCGATAGGCGCTTCCGCTACACGTCCGAACCCAAGGGTGAGACCGTCCCGTTGCTACGCATGTCGGGCCACTGGCTCGAGGAGCACGGCTTCAGCATCGGCGGAAACGTCTACGTCGAAGCGGGAGAGGGCCGATTGATCCTCACCAACGACGACGCCCGCTCCGCCGATCTGATGGAGTCGCGCGCGTGACGCGCTGCCGCCCCGCCAGGCGCCGCGCGCAGAGGATCGGCGTACACCTCACGGTGTGCGCCGTTCGCGTGATTGGGGGCGCGCAGCACGCGTTTCCGCCGCGCTCTTCCTCGCATCACGCCGGCCCCGGTTCCGTCGCCGATCGCCGGTCCATTTCCGCCTTGTCGTTGGCGCTTTTTTCCGTGGAACACTCACTCCAAACTGTGAAACATCACGTGCTTTCGCGGCGGTTTCCGCGCAGGTTTTCGCGTTCAAGAATCGCGACCTTGCGAGTCAGCTTGCGAG
>DASVSV010000138.1:0-1594 GCA_036387915.1 Thermoanaerobaculia bacterium | reverse complement strand
CCGAATACAAAAGCGGCGGCGAAGGCCGCCGCACTCCATAAACGTCAGCGGAGATTGGAGATTCAGTCGGACGCGCAGTCGCGCACGTGCGTCACGAGTTGGCGGATGTCGAACGGCTTCGAGAGCACGCGGAACACCGGACGGGCGTCGGCGGTGGCGCTGGCGCCCTGGTGGTTGGCGGTCATGACGATCACCCATGGCTTCGGCGTCTGTCGCGTCTGCTCGAGATAGCGGAGCACGCCGTGGCCGTCGACGCGCGGCATCATCAGGTCGAGGAGCACCGTCGCGTAGTCATTGCGGTTGAGTTTCTCGATGGCCTCGTGGCCGTCGCGCGCGCTCTCGACTTCGAACTGCTCGCGTTTCAGGACGCGCTCGACCATCGTACGGATGGCGTCGTCGTCATCGACGACGAGAACTTTTTTCTTCTTCTGCTGCTGCTCTGCCACCGACTGCGTCAACGAAACCTCCAGTTCGCTGCTCGAAGCAAATCAGTTGCCACGCGGGCTCGTCAAGAGAGCGACAATGCCGGCATGAGCGTCCCTCCTGCCGGCTGGTCGATCGTCGAGGACCATCACCTCGAAAAGACCTTCACCTTTCCCGACTTTGCCGCCGCCCTCGCTTTCACGAACGAGGTCGGCGCGCTGGCCGAGGAGGCCGATCATCATCCTGATATTTATCTGTCGTGGGGGAAGGTGCGGCTCACGCTCTGGACTCACACGGCCAACGGTCTGACGGAAAAGGACTTTGCGCTGGCTACCAGGATCGACGGTTTGTGGCATCATGCTGCGGGTCCGACATGACGACACTCACGCAAATCGAGGGGCGCAGTGTATTTCGACGTTCGACGGACGTCGTCTGCCGGCAGGTCGGCCATGAGTCGATCCTCGTCCCGATCCGCAACAATGTCGGTAATCTCGACTTCGTCTACACGCTCTCGCCCGTTGCGGCGCGCATCTGGCAACTGATGGACGGCGTCCGCACGGCGGATGAGATCGTCGAGACGATCTGCGCGGAGTACGACGTCGACCGCGACACCGCCTTGAGCGACCTGGCCGCGCTCGTCACCGACCTCGCTGAAGTCTCGCTGCTCTCGAAGACACCATGATCGAAACCCAGACGTACGCCGACTTCAGCCGCATCGTTCACGACGTCGTGAACCCGCTGCGCATCCCGGTCAACGGCACCATCGAGGTGACGAACCGCTGCCCGCTCGAGTGCGCGCACTGCTACAACAACCTGCCGATGAACGACGCCGGCGCGCGTCATCGCGAGCTCTCGCTCGACGACCACAAGCGCCTCCTCGACGAGCTCTTCGACCTCGGCTGTCTCTGGCTGCTCTACTCCGGCGGCGAGATCTTCGCGCGCCCCGACTTTCTGGACATCTACCGCTACGCGCACGCGAAGGGCTTCCTGATCACGCTCTTCACCAACGCCACGCTGGTCACCGAGCGCGTGGCCGATGCGCTGGCGCAGCATCCGCCGTTCGACATCGAGGTCACGCTCTACGGCCGCACCAAGGCCACGTACGAGTCGCTGACCGGCATCCCCGGCTCGTTCGAGAAGTGCCTGCGCGGGATCAAGCTGATCCGCGACC
>DASVSV010000137.1:0-5248 GCA_036387915.1 Thermoanaerobaculia bacterium | reverse complement strand
CCTATGCACCTATGAACCTAGTCAAACACCGCTTTCATCGAGATCAGCCCGATCTTCAACAGATCCCCGTTGTGCACCGTGACCGGCACTCCGGTCGGGATGCGCTGGTCGTTGACGTAGGTGCCGTTGACGGTGCCGACTTCTTCGAGGATCAGGTACTCCTCGCCGGCGCGGATGATTTTGGCGTGGCGTCGGGAGACGGAACGATTGGTGTCGACGGGTGTCAGGTCGATGTCGGGCAGGATGCCGGTCACGGGGTCGGCGCGGCCGATGGTGGTCTCGTCGCCGTTGCTGAAGAAGAAGGCCGTTCCGGTGGCCACGTCGACGAGGCGGTGGCGCGTGGCCTTCTCCGCCGGCGCGACGATGGTGCCGTCGAGCGCGGCCTGATGCTCCATGTCCACTTCGCGGCCGGCCAGTTTCTCGAGGAGCGTGTTCGCCTCGCGCAACCGTTTGGAGTATTTGCGGATGATCCGCACCGCCACCTCGGGGTTGCGGCGCAGCATGTCGTCGAAGCGGGAGCCGTTGATGGCCACCAGCTTCACGTCCGTGACCGCACGGGCATCGGCGGTACGCGGCAGCGCCTCCAGCAGGGCCATCTCGCCGAAGAAGTCCCCCTTCTCCAGGCGGGAGAGCACATGCGACTGTCCGCCGATGTGCTTGATGATCTCGACTTCGCCTTCCTGGATGATGAACATCTCCGTGCCGAGGTCGCCCTGGGCGAAGATGATGTCTCCGGCGTCGTAGCCGAGCTGGGAGTCGCGGACCGGATCCTTCGATCCGCCGGTCGATTTGAAGACGGCCTTCAAGCCGCGTGGAGTTTCGTCAGACAACGGCAGGCTCGCTGATCGTCAGGCGCATATCGGTAGTGCTGAGGCGAACCGTCGTCCCGATGGGCATCAGCAGATTGTTTCCATGGTGGCCGAAGGGAAGGTTCCGTACGACGGGGACGTCAAAAGAGCCGAAGAAATCGCGCAGGAGAGCGAGCAAATCCGCATCCTCTCCGCACTCTTTCAACGCTCCAATGATCACCCCTCGGATTCGGGGCATTCTGCCAGACAGCCGTAAGTGGGTCAACATACGGTCGAGACGGTAAACCGGCTCGTCGACGTCCTCCCAGAACCAGATTCCGCCGTCGACCCAGTAGTCGTATGGAGTGCCCATCAACGCCGCCGTGAGCGCGAGGCAGCCGCCGAACAACACCCCCTCCGCCTCCCCTTCGCACAGTACGTCTTCGCGATTGAATTCGTACTCGAGCGGCGCGGCTCCGCCGAGCATCGACCAGAACCACTCCTCGTGGCGCGGCGAGATCCCATTCCGGAAGTCGAGATTGAGCATCGGTCCGTGCAATCCCGCGACATTTGCCTGTGTAGCCATGGCCTGATGAATGGCGGTGATATCACTGAAGCCGACAACAGGACGGGGATTCGCCGTCAACGCGGCGTAATCAATGCGGTCGAGGATGCGCATGGCGCCATAACCACCACGAGCAAAGAAAAACGCGTCGTAATCCGGCGAGCGGAAAAAGCGATTGAGCGTGTCGACGCGCTCGTCGTCGGAGCCGGCCAGATAACCGCGGTGCTTGTGGGCGATGTTGTCCGCCAGCGTGACGCGATGGCCGCGCCGCTCGATCGCACGCGCGGCTTCGACGATGTTCGTCAGGATCGACGGCCCGGAGGACGCGAGGACGGCGATGTGGGCGTTCGGCGGGAGCGCGCGGGGCTTGGTCAGCATCGAGCCGTACGTTACTCGTTGCTGGTTGCTGGTTGCTAGTGCTTTGTCGCGAGCAGCGTGGGGAGGCGTTGCTCGTTGCTCGGCCGGGGTGCATCTCGGCGAAAGGCACCCCGGCCGAGTAACGAGCAACGACGAAACCTACCCGCCACCGCCGAAAGGCACCAGCAACCAGCACCAGCAACTAAAAACCATGAAGCGTGAAGCGGACCTGTAAGCCGAATTCTGTTTCCCTCGGCCTTTCGGCCTCGGGACGAGAATCATTCATCTGCCGCTCGCATTGCTGCGGCGGTCGAGCAACCTACCCGGACACTCGAACGGACACGGGCGAGTCCATTGCGTCCCTATTTGGTCTTGCTCCGCAGGGGGTTTGCCATGCCGTCGACACTCGCGTGCGACGCGGTGCGCTCTTACCGCACCGTTTCACCCTTACCTCGTTGACCTTTCGGACAACGGTCGGCGGTTTGTTTTCTGTTGCACTTTCCGTCGCGTCACCGCGCCTGGCCGTTAGCCAGCCTGCTGCCCGTAGGAGTTCGGACTTTCCTCGGAGGGCAAGCCCTCCGCGATCCTCCGGTCCGCTCCACGCGACGAGGATAACAGTGTCGCCGGCGAATTATTCTTGCAGCTAAATTGCTGCTGATTTAGTGACTTAGAAAGAATGTCGGCGTGCCGACATCAAAATTTCAGCCGGTTTTTCGGATCGGAAAAGTACGCGTCCCAGTCATCCCCCGGCGTCTCGTCCCCACTCCCCGCCTCTTCGAGCTGACGGATGAACGCCGCCGGCGCGACGATCTGCACTTCCCTCCGCTGCACCCGCGCCGCGAGGCCGCGGTCGCTCGTGACCACGCTCCAGCCACGCCCATGCGCGGCTCGTTCGGCGATGACGTCGTCGGCAGTGCGCGGACTGCTGAAGGCCACGGAAACGCTCCCGAGATGACGCGCAAAACTGGGAGGCTCGCGCCCGTCGAACACGCACGTGACGCGCGTCTTCTTCGCGCGGGCAAAGCTGGCCAGCAGACGGACGAGCCCGCGCTTCGCATCGTCCGAATGACGATCGGCGCGCATCGCGCCGAGGAGGTTGCTGCCGTCGATGAGGAAGGGCATGAGGGGTTGGTCGTTGCTCGTTGCTCGGCTGGGGTGCTTTTTCGCGCTACGAGGAGCATGCCGCACGTAGGGCGCGGCTTCAGCCCGCCCTCCCCGGGGGTGGGCGGGCTGAAGCCACGCCCTACGTCAGGTGCATTCTCGGCCTGATGCTCCCCTGCCGAGCAACGTAAAACGCTACTGCCGCGCGACCGCTCGGACCGCGGCGCTCGGATCGCGCAGTGCCGCGGGGACGTTGGCCATCGCCCGCTGCGCTTCGTCGCGCGTGTTGAAGCGGCCCCAGTTGATGCGATAGCAGGAGCGGGTGCCGAGGGTTTGCGGGACGAACCAGACGTTCTCGCCGCCGGCTCGCATCGCCTTCTCCACGTTGGACGGATCGCAGAGGATCTGGATCTGGACCGTGAAGTTGCCCTGCGGATTGGCGGCGTGATTGCGGGCCAGCTCTGCGAGCCGCGCGGCGCCGTTGTTTCTCGGCGTGACGACCGGCAGCGGCTGCACCGCCGGTGCGGTGGCCGTGGCCGGCGGCGCGGTCGTCGTGATGGTCGTATTCGGCGCGATGGTGTTCGGCGTCGACGTCGCCGCCGTGTCCGTGGTGGCGGTGATGGTCATCGGCTGCGACGCCGTGTCGGTGGTGGATGTCGTGGTGGCTGTCGTGGTCGACGGCGCCTCCACGATCGTGGCCGTGGTGTCGGTCGGCGCGGGTGCCGGCGTGACCGGCTTCTGCGCGACGAGCACCGGCGCCGCCTCGCGCTTCTGCCACCAGACGAAGCCGCCGTACGCGGCTCCCGCCAGCAGCGCGATCACCAGCAGCGCGATCAGGAGCCGCGAGCTGCGTCCTGCTTTCGGCTGCTGTCCGCGCATCGGTGTGGCGCGGTATTGAGCGGGTGGAATCGGCGGCGGTGCAGCCGTCGGCGCCGTGGCACGCTGCGCCGTTTCGATCTGCGCCTCGTCGAAGCCCCACTGCTTTCCATCATCCGGATCGACGGGCGGCTCGACCGGCGACGGCGGGACCGGAACCGGCAGCGGCACGGCCACGGTCGTAACCGGAGGCGGCGTCAGCGGCACTTCGTCCCAGGCCGGCATCTTCGCGACCTCCGTCGCCGCACCGGCCGCGTCGTCTTCCTCCGGCTCATCCCACGCCGAGCGCGAGGGCGACATGATCGGCGACGACATCGCGGCGGTCTCGTCCGCATCGAACGTCATGGACGGGATTTCCAAAGTTGGTTGCTTGATTGACTGCTGAACGGGCTCAGCCTCGTCCAGCTCGAACGCCGGAGCGTCGTCATCCCAGACGTCCGACGCGTCGCTCACGCCCGCCGTTGCGAAATCATCGTCGAGAGAAAGCTCAGGTATCACTTGAGGTTGCGCCGCGCGGGTCAGGATCCCCAGCGTCGCGAGCGCCTGCAGGAGCTTGTAGACGTTGAACGCGTCCCGCCCCGAAGCAGCCGCAACCTCGGAAGCACTCCGCGTCCCATCCACCTGCGCGATGATCGCCTCGGCGTCTTCATTCAGGCCAAGGCGGCCGAACACTTCCTGAAAATCGCCGGCCTTTTCGAACACGGCGGAGCCGCCGTCGAGGGCGCGGTCGAACTTCTGCCGGTCCTGCTCGGTGACGATCAGCTCGACGAGGATCTGCGGCAGCGGGAACAGCGTCCCCTCGTCGCGCTTCGGAAGGTAGTCGGCGACGATGGTGAACGAGCCGTCGGTCCAGGCGGCGATGGAGCGGATGACGCCGACGACCTGAACGCGCCGCGCCCAGGTCAGCTCCTTGCGCGTGATGTAGCCGAGGTTCAGCATCGCGTCGCCGAGGGTCTCGGATTCCTTCCGGCGCGCGAGGGCCTGCTTCACATGCTCGCGCGACACCTTGCCGGCGCGCATGAGGATCTCGTCGATCGAGTCGGCGCGGTCGTTCGTGCTCGCCGAGAGCACGTCCCCGCCTTTGAAGTAGATGATCTTGATGATGCCGTCGTTCTCGAATCGAATGGCGCCCGTGAACTGCTCGCGCCAGAGCTCGACGACCCGCTCGATCAGGTTGATCTGACTGATTTCGCCTTCCAGCATTCCCCCGCCTTAACTCACTACGTACTGTGGACGGCGCGGATTATCGCACGCGGCTGCAGTCTCACAGGCTCACAGTCTCATAGCCTCACAGGTTCTCCTGTGCGCCTATGAGACTGTGGACCTCTGAGCCGGGCTACGGGTGCAGCTCGTCCCACAGCCCCTGCCCTACCGTCCGCCCCAGCACGTTGATCAGATCCTGGGGCGAGGCCTGCTTGATGGCGGAGACGCTGCCGAAGCGTTCGAAGAGCAGGCGTTTGCGTTTCTCGCCGATGCCCGGCAGGTCGTCGAGCTCGCTGTGGAGCGTGCGTTTGGAGCGGCGCCGGCGGTGCGAGGAGACGGCGAAGCGGTGCGTTTCGTC
>DASVSV010000136.1:0-16689 GCA_036387915.1 Thermoanaerobaculia bacterium | reverse complement strand
GGGTGCCCGAAGGGCGGGTGAGGGGTCGTGCAAATTGCGCTAAGTTAAGGCCATTGAGGTTAGGGTGAGGGGCTCCCTTTTCGCGAGCGCCGCCCCTCACCCTCGCCCTCTCCCCGCTCTTCGCGGGGAGAGAGGACAGGTGGTCCCGAGACGCACCTCTATCTTGCTTCGCGCGATCACCTGGTCAGGATGCCCCGCCGGGACGGCGGCGGTCCACTCGCCCCGCGATATCCTTCGCGCGCAGTGGAGCGCGCGAAACTCAAACCGCAAGTCATCCTGCTCGGGCTGGCCGCGTTGCTCAATGACACGGCCAGCGAGTTGATCTATCCGCTGCTGCCCGTGTTCCTGACGGCGACGCTCGGCGCGGCGCCGGTGGTGGTCGGGCTGATCGAGGGGGCGGCGGACGGGCTGGCTTCGATCCTCAAGTATTTCTCGGGTGCGTGGTCGGACCGGGCGCGCAAGCGCAAGCCGTGGATCGTGGCCGGCTACTCGCTGGCGGCGGCGTCGCGGGCGTTGATTGCGGCGGCGACGATGTGGCCGCTGGTTCTGACCGCGCGGCTGGTCGACCGGACGGGCAAGGGGATGCGCTCCGCGCCGCGCGACGCGATGATCGCCGACGTCACG
The DNA here is from genome assembly GCA_036387915.1 of Thermoanaerobaculia bacterium. Lineage (GTDB taxonomy): Bacteria > Acidobacteriota > Thermoanaerobaculia > Gp7-AA8 > Gp7-AA8 > QHVT01. The sequence goes on along the minus strand of DASVSV010000136.1, from coordinate 16,065 downwards.
CCGAAGGAGCAGCGCGGGCGCGCGTACGGTTTCCATCGCGCGCTCGACCACACCGGCGCCATCGCCGGTCCGCTGCTGGCGATCCTGCTGCTGCAGGGACTCGGGCTGACGCTGCGCACGACGTTCTTCATCGCCGTCATCCCCGGCGCGATCGCGGCGCTGATGCTCGCGCTCTTCCTGCGCGAGACGGAGCCCATCGCACGCGATCCGAAAGAGAAAGCGCCCGACGTCACGCTGCCGAAACAGTTCCGCGGCGCCATCACCGCCGTCGCGCTCTTCGCACTCGCGAACTCCTCGGACGCGTTCCTCCTGCTGCAGGCGCACGCGGCCGGCGTCTCGACGGCCATGCTTCCGGCGTTGTGGGCGGCGCATCACGTCATCAAGTCGCTCTTCTCGACGCGTGCCGGCGCGCTCTCCGATCGCGTCGACCGCCGCTGGCTGCTGGTCGCGGGGTGGACGAGTTACGCCGCGATCTACGCGCTCTTCCCGTTCGCGCAGACGCTGACGTCGTTCGTCATTCTCTTCATCGCGTACGCGATCCCGTTCACGCTGTTCGAAGGGGCGGAGCGCGCGTGGATCGCGGACCTCGTTCCGCCCGACGCGCGCGGCAAGAGCTTCGGCATCTACTACCTCGCCAACGGCCTCGGCGTGCTCGCCGGCTCCGCGCTGTTCGGCGTGCTCTATCAGCAGGTCTCGGCGTACGCGGCGTTCTTCGCCGGGGCCGCACTTTCACTTGCGGCCGCGGCGGCTGTGCTGCGAACGAGATTGCGGTCTTAGCGCTCCGCTGCTCCGTGGCTTGCTAGGTTTTCAGATACGGCAGGAATAAGCCCGCCACCGAACGCACGACGATCTGCGGCTGCCGCGCATTCGGGTGACTGTCCGTCACCGCCACGTGCTCGAACAATCCCGAGGCGATCACACGCGCCGCCGCATCGCGAGGAAACACTCCGTGCGTGGCGATGGCGATCAGCTTCCCTGCCCCCGCCTCGCGATACGCACGCGCGGCGTTCATCAATGAGCTGCCGGTGCGGATCATGTCGTCGTAGATGACGACGGTCTCGCCGCGCAGCGACGCACTGACGGCCATCACCTCGGTCGTCTCCCCGCTCGTGCGCCGCTTGAACACGAACGCGGCCGGCACGCGCAGGTCGTTGGCCAGCGACTCCACCCACTTCGCGCGGCCGGCGTCCGTCGAGCCGAGGACGAACGACTCGCCGGCCAGCTCGCGTGCGAGTTTTTCGATGACTGGTTTCGCGTAAACGTGAAACGGACGGATGGTCCCCTCGAAGTAATGCGGGATTCCTTCACTGTGCAGGTCGAGCAGCAGGATCTGGTTGCCGAGCTTCGCGCGCGGGATCGACGACAGCATCCTCGCGCGGTTCTTGGCCATGACCGCCTCGCCCGGCTGCACCGCGCGCTCCATCGTCGAGTAGCCAAAGTACGGGACGACGAGCGTGAGCGTCGACGCGCCCGATTCCACCATCGCGCAGGCCAGGTCGTAGAGCTCGAGGGTGGCGTCGTGGTCGACGGTCCCGCCGACGAGGACGACGTCGGCGTCGTTCACTTCGTCGACCACGCGGAGGTAATGCTCGCCGTCGGGAAAGCGGTTGCGCTCGACGGTGCCGGCCTGCACGCCCGCAAGCTGCGCCAGTTCGGCGGCCATCGCGTCGTAACCCTCGATGGCGAAGACGATCATGGGAGAGGGCGCAGGTGGCAGGGCGCGGGGCGCAGGAGGAACTGCGCCCTGCCGCCTGCGCCCTGCATCAGGCCGTTTCCATCATCTCGGCCGGGATGTCGAAGTTGGACCAGACGTTCTGCGTGTCGTCGTGGTCGTCGAGCATTTCCAGCAGGCGCATCATGGCCCGGGCCTTCTGCTCGTCGACGGCGACGTAGGTCGACGGGATCATGCCCAGCTTGGCCTCGACGGTCTCGATCTTGTTCGCCTCGAGGGCCTGGCGCACCGGCTCGAAGTTCTCGGTCGTGGTGTAGATCTCGAAGACTTCCGGATCGTCGGTCTGCAGGTCGTCGGCGCCGGCTTCGAGCGCGACTTCCATCAGCTTGTCCTCGCTGACGGCGCTCTTCTCGACGGCGAAGTAGCCCTTCTTCTCGAACTGGAAGCGCACCGAGCCGGGGGTGCCGAGGTTGCCGCCGTTCTTCTCGAAAATGCGGCGGATCTCGGGGGTGGTGCGGTTGCCGTTGTCGGTGAGCGCCTCGACGATGACGGCCACGCCGCCCGGACCGTAGCCCTCGTACGTCAGTTCTTCGTACTGCACGCCCTCGATCTCACCGGTGCCGCGCTTGATGGCGCGGTCGATGTTGTCCTTGGGCATGTTGGCGGCCTTGGCCTCGGCCACGGCGGAACGGAGGCGGGGATTGCCCGCCGGATCGCCGCCGCCGAGGCGGGCGGCAACGGTCATTTCTTTGAGGATGCGCGTGAAGAGCTTGCCGCGCTTGGCGTCGGCCGCACCTTTCTTGTGCTTGATCGTGCTCCACTTGCTATGGCCGGACATGGGAACTCCTTGAAAGTGCTGAATGAGGTGGTACTGCGTTGAAGGGCTATAGTTTAGTCGATGTCCCCGGAATTCCCCATCCGCATCCTGACCGACGACGGCGAATGTGAGGTCGTCGATTCCCCCGAGGACCTGATGGCGCGCGTCTACGACGTCGACTCCGCCGACCCGAAAGTCTGGGTCCGCGACGCCTACGACCGCACGGTCAACATCCGCGTGCGCGGCGGCATGGTCGAGGTTTTCTCGCTGTAGGTGCATCCCCCTGTCAGGGGTGACACCCTACAGCCAGGAACTTCCACCACGCGCGCCGAGCACTTCCTCCGCGGCCCGGACGCCGTGGTAGAGCGCCTCTTCGAAGAGGGCGACGCCGCTGAGGTCCGTGTTGGCGAAGTGGATGCCGCGGTGCGGCTGGGCGGCGCGACGGCGGGCTTCGCTCCAGACGAAATTCGGGCGCGGGCGGACCATGGCGTGGCCCCAGCGCATCACGTCGACGCGGTCCGTGAGCGAGCGCAGTTCGGGATGCGCGCGCGACAGATCCGCGAGCGCCACCTCGGCCCACGCATCGCGTCCGGCGGAGAGGAGTCGTTCGCGCTCGCGACGGATGTCGTTGCCGCAGAGCGCGTAGTAATACGTGAGCACCGTCGGGCCGCGGTCGATGCCGCGCTGGTGCGTGGAAACGACGTAGCCGAGGGAGGGCGAGTCGTAGATCACGTTGTCCCACGCCAGTGGAAAGCCGGTCGACGCGGGGCGCTCGCGGATCGAGAGATTGGCCACCATCCACGAGCCGTACGTGAAGTCGTTCGAGCTCTCGCGCGACGGGATGACGTATCGCGCGACGAACTGAGGTCCGGCGAAGATGACGCGCTTCGCGTGCACGCCGACGGCTTCGTCGTCGCGGATGGCAATCACGTCCACGCCGTCCGCGGTGGGAGTGATGTTCGCGACGAGCCACGGCGTCTTCGACACGGCGAAGCGCGCGAGGTGCGAGACCAGCCGTCCGTTGCCCTCCGGCCACGTGATCACGGGACGTTCTTCGCGCGCGGCAAAGTAGAAGACACCGGCCCAGGCGCTCGTGTCGTCGAGAAGTGCGCCGTAGTCATCGCGCGTCGCGTACTCCACGAGCCAGCGCAGGCGCGGCGAGGTGAAGCCGCGCGCGTCCATCCACTCGCCCATGGAGATGCGATCGAGCGCCGTGACCTCGGCGTCATCGGAGCAATTGGCGACGGGGATGTCGAAGGCGCGGCGTCCCTTCGCATCGCGCCACCTCGCCCACTTTGCGATTTCGGTCTCGAACGCGCGCAGTTGGCGCAGGTCTTCGTGATTTGCACCGGCGTGCAGGTAGAGGCCTTCGTACCAGCGGCCGCGGTAGAAGAGCCGCTCCTCGGGGTCGCGGCAGAGGAACTGCTCGGCTGGCTGGCCGTTCTCCATCACGCCCATTTCGTTCAGCAACCGCAGCAGCACGCGATTCTCGGGCGACGGCGCGACGACGTAATGCGCGCCCCACGGAAACGAAGCGCTGCTGCGCGAGGTGCCGCCGAGGGCGGGCTCGAGCTCGAAGAGGAGGACGTCGCGCATGCCGGCGTTGGCGAGGCGCCAGGCGGCGGAGAGGCCGGCCACGCCCCCTCCCGCGATCACGACCTCGCGCGCCTCCCATCGCGACGGTTGCGGGAAGGCGCCGCCGCGCAGTCGATGGCCGATCGTGTCGGACGCGCCGACCAGTTCACCCGGCGGCAGCGCGATCGGCTTCTCGCGACAGGACATCGCCGCGAACGGAGCGCCGAGGAATGCCGCCAAAAGATCGCGGCGGTTCAGCTCCACTTGCGCCACTCGTCTTCGTAGTAACGCACCAGGACCTGGTTGTCGAGGCGGTTGATCTCGACCGGCACGGGCTGCATGTCGCGCGGGAAGACGAACATCGCCGCGAGTGTGGCGTCGTCGAGAAAACGCACCGGCACGGTCACGCGCGACGGTGCGTCGAATGGCTCGACGCGCGCGAGCGAGAAGCCCCAGACGCCGAACGACGGCACGGTGGTCTGGTACGGCCGCACGTGCAGGCCCGCGGCTTCCATCGTGCGCACGATGCACCAGTACGACTGCCGCGCGTAGAGCGGCGAGGTGCACTGCACCGCCACCGCCGCGCCGGGCGCGAGGCGCGCGCGCAGCAGGCGGTAGAAGCGCGTCGAGTAGAGCTTGCCGAGGGAGAAGGAGCCGGGGTCGGGGAAGTCGACGATGGCCACGTCGAACTGCTCGCGGATGCGCTCGATCCAGATCATCGCGTCCTCGTTCACGACGCGCACGCGCGGATCGCGGAACGCGTTCGCGTTCAGCCGCGCCAGAGGCACGAAGCGCGACGAGAGCGCGGTCATGGCCGGATCGAGATCGACCAGCGTCACGTGCTCCACGCCGCGGTACTTGAGCACTTCGCGCAGCGCGAGCCCGTCGCCGCCGCCGAGGATCAGCACGCGCTTCGCGTTCGGCGTGGTGGACATGGCCGGATGCACCAGCGCCTCGTGATAGCGGTACTCGTCCGCGGAGCTGAACTGCAGATTGCCGTTCAGGAAGAGTTGAAAGCCCGCGGCGTTGTTGGTGACCAGGATGCGCTGATACGGAGAGCTCGACGAATAGACGATGTCGTCCGCATACAACTCATCCTCGGACAAAGACGTCAGCGCATCGGCCTGCCACAACGCGACCAGAAGCACGAGCACGACGAACGCCGCGCGGATACGCAGGACCATCACGCCACGCAGGAGCGGCCGCAGCAGCCACGTGCCGTACAGCCCCACCGCCGCGTTGAGCAAGCCGAAGACGATCGAGGTCCGGATGAGGCCGAGGCGCGGCACGAGGAACATCGGGAAGAGCACCGCCGCGAACAGCGAGCCGAGGTAGTCGAAGCTCAGCACGCGCGACACGAGCTCTTTGAAGTCGAGATGCTCTTTGAGGATGCGCATCAGGATCGGCAGCTCGAGCCCGACCAGCACGCCGATGGTGAACACGACCGCGTACAGGAAAAGTTGGAACCACTCCAGCCGCGCGAAGCCAAGGAAGAGCATCGGCGCCGACAGTCCACCGATCAGCGCCACCGCCAGCTCGACGTCGACGAACCGCGCCGCGAGATCGCGATCGAGAAATCGCGACAGCCACGCCCCCACGCCCAAGGCCGACAGGTACAGCCCGATGATCAGCGAGAACTGCGTGACCGAATCGCCAAGGACGTAGCTCGCGACCGTTCCTGCCAACAGTTCGTAGATCAACCCGCACGCGGCGATGACCAGAACGTTGAGGAACAGGATCGGCGTGCGGTTCATTGGGACTCGGGTGAAAGGTAAAGGGTAAAAGGTAAAAGGTTAGAGGCGGTCCGCGCGAGACGCGGGCGCCGTGCGAAGAGCTCGCGCCGCAGGGGCGAAGCCACTTTTACCTTTTCCCTTTTTCCTTTCACCTATCCGTGTAATGCCGCCGCGATGATGATGGCCAGACCGAGGATCACGGCGGCCATGAGGATGGCCACCGCGGTGTTGTGATCGTGCTCGATCTCCTTGCGGATCGGGAACGGCGACACTTTCACCATCAGCCAGAAAGCGATGCCGAAGACGATCACGCCGAAGATCGTGTAGACGACGGTGCTGAAGAACGTTTTGAAAACCGGGGCCAGTTCCATCACTTGCCTCCTCGATATCCGCCATACCAGAACACGCGCGAAGCGCCGGCCGCGCCGCGCATGCCGGGCTGCGCGACCTGCTTCTTTGCCGTGGAGATCTCCAGGCCGCGGCGGCCGGCGTAGGCATAGCCGCCGATGACCAGCAGCGCCAGGACGACGTACAACGCTCGCAACATGAGTTACTCCTCCTCTTCCTCTTCTTCCGATCCGGCGGTGAGCTCGCGGAACGGACTGTAGACGCTGTCCTGCCAGCGCCGCGATTCCCAGGCGATCTTCCGCATCATCGCGAAGAACGGCAGGATGCTGATGGCGATCAGCGCCAGGATCAGGTACGAGATGCGGAACACGCCCTCGCGCACGACCAGCCGGATCATCGGAGGATGCGCGAAACCCGGTCCCCACTGCGCTTCGACGCGCAGCACGTGCTTCCCCTTCTCCGGCCGGGAGAGGAACGAGTCGTCCTGCAGACTGCCCTCGCTCCACGACTCGCCGTCCTCGACGCCGCTGTACCGCTCGAGCGGTAACTCCACCGACTGCATCGTCCCGCTGGCCTCGGCCACGAGATCGGCGCCGAGCCAGAGCCAGGAATTCTCGATCGGCGACGCGGCCTCCGCCTTCACCTGGACGTTGTGCTCCCCCGCCAGGTCGAACGGATAGCTGAAGACGACGCGCGCATTCTCCGGCGCGCCCTCGGGAACGACGGCGGTGCCGAGGTCGTAGGTCTGATCGAGGACGGTGCGGTTCGGGAGCGTCGTGCCGAGGTAGATCGCGACGCCGATCAGCAACGCCAGCATCATCATCCAGAGCAGGCCGAGCGTCGAGCCGGGGAACGGCTGCATCGGTCCGACGCCGACCGGCCGCTCCAGCGCCTGCACGTTGAACGCGCTGGCCACTTCCTGCGGCTGCATGTAGCGCGCGTGCGAGTAGCTGATCTCGCGCGCGCCGGTGCGGGTCAATTCTTTGGAGATGCCGTACGGCGGCGAGACGTAATCGACCGTGTCGACTTTCTCCCCCGTCTCCACGCGCCAGTAGAACTCGCCCACGACGTGCGTGACGCGCGCGGTAGCGTGCTGAAAGAGCCGGTACGAACGCCCGTCGTGATGGACGTTCATGGCCGTTCCTTCCGGATCGGCGTCGGTGACTTCGCCCGGACGGAGCGGCGTGACGAAGCTCCAGTGCCAGTCGCTCATCACCAGCCAGCGGAAGCTTTTCTCGGGGTTGTAGAGCAGGTACTCGGTCCAGTAGTAGTCGCGGTCGAACGTCACCGCGCGCTCCATGAATCCAGCCACGACATACGCGTCGCCGTCGATCGTGCCGGTCGTGCCGAGGGGGATGATCGGCTCGACGCGCGACTTCTTCAGCTTGCGGAAGAACTGCAGCTTGCCGTGAGTGATGTCGTGGCCGGAGCCGCAGTACGGGCACCAGATGCGCTCGGCCTGATCGGGCGCGCGCAGCTCGAGCGCGCCACCGCATTGCGTGCAGTTGAGCGTCGTCAGTTTCGAGCGAGCGGACGACGGCGCGAACTCGGTGATGCCGAGCTCTTTCAGCGTGGCCTCGCTGCCTTTGAAGACGACCGGCGGCGTCTCGCTGTAGTCGATGGTGGCAAAGCGTTGCTGCGGTCCGGTGAGGTCGGCGTACTGGTACTCGCTCCCCTGCACCGGCCGCCACGGCAGCTCGCCCGCGGCGGCCATCACGGTGGCCGTGCCGAACTCCGCGACGACGTATCCGCCGATCGGCGCGCCGAGGGTCAGCGCGTCGTACGGCGGCACGTCGTCATCGGCGGTCTTGAAGGTGATGTAGAACCGCCCCTGCGCCTCGGCGATCCAGCCCCAGCGCTCGTCGTCGAAGGCGGCGTACCACTCGTCCCACACGCCGCCGGCCTGATGGCGGAGCTGCGAGCGTCCCATGATGCGGAACGAGCGGCCGCGGTATTTGCCGGTCGCACCGAGTTGCAGCGGCGAGCCGGTCTCGATCAGCGCCGCGACTTTGCCGTGATCTTCGACGCCGCGATCGGTGCGTGCGACGACAGAGCGGCAGGTGCCGCACACGACCACGGTCGACGAGCCGATCGCGAACTCGATCGGCGCGCCGCAGGAGGGGCAGTTGGCGGTCGTCACGACCACCGCTCCACGCGACGGACACGCACCTCGCGCGCGCCGAGGAGCTCGGCCAGCCGCTCTTCCCACGGCCAGTCGGGGCGCGGGCGGCAGCAATAGAGGTTGATGGCAGCGATGCCGTGCTCGGGATAGGTGTGGCAGGCCAGATGCGATTCGGTGAGCATGACGAAGCCGGTGACGCCTGCCGGCCCGGGAAAGACGTGCCACGACGGCGCATGCAGCGCGTTGAGTCCCAGCTCCGCGATCACGCGCGCAAAAAGGGCGTCGAGCTTCGCGACGTCACGCAACGCGCTCTCATCACAACCGCCAGCCTCGACCAGCCACTCGCTCCCGATTTCCATCGCCGCCGCGAAGGATACACGCTGGCGTTCTGGCCACAGAGGACGACGAGGGGCCTCCGGCGGGCCGGTGCGACCGGCAGCGCTGCTCGGCCCAGCCTGAGCGCACGCCTGTCGACCCAACACGCGTTTGCGCGGCGACATGGCCTCACTCAGCGCTGCCGGTCGTACCGGCCCGCCGGAGGCCTCCCGGTCGTTCGTCGTGGGTGGAACGTCGTCGCGCAAACCGCGTTCAACGCGACACGCGTGGAAACGTAGGGCGTGGCTTCAGCCCGCCCCCCTCGTGGGCGGGCGGCGGTCGTTCTAAACCTTCGGCTGAGCGCCCAACTCCCGGATCAATTCATCCGCACCGTCAACGGCGTCCATCACCCAGAGCATGTACTGCGCGTCGACGTGGATCGAGCGCGTCACGGCAGGGTTGAACAAAAAGTCCGCGTCGATGGACTCGTAGTTGCCGTCGAAGAGCAGGCCGACCAGCTCCCCTTTTGCGTTGAGGGTCGGTGAGCCGGAGTTGCCGCCGGTCGTGTCGCAGGTGGAGAGAAAGTTCACCGGCACGTCGCGCAGCTCGGGATCGACGTACGGACGCGTTTTCGCCGGCTCGTTCGCGGCGGCGATGAGCGCGGGCGGATTGGCGAACGGCTCCTTCCCCGTCTCCTTCTGCAGCAGGCCGCGGAGTGTCGTCTGCGGCGTGAGCTGCGTGGCGTCGCGGGGCGAGTAGCCTTCGACGCGGCCGATGGTCAGGCGCAGCGTCGAGTTTGCGTCGGGATAGAGCACCGCGCCGCCGCTCGCTTTGCGCAGCGCGTCAAAGTACGCCGGACGCAGTCGCGCCATCGCTCCACGGAACGCCAGCTCGTTGCGCTCGCGCTCCTCGAACAGCGGCAGCAGCGCGAAGGCCAGGTCGAGCATCGAGTCCTTGCGCGCGCGCAATTGCGCGACGGACTCGCCGAGCATCTTCGTGCGCTCTTCCTGGTCGGCGATTTTCGTGTTGGCGTAGAGCGCGTCGAGCGAGAGTCCCTCCAGCGGCGTGATGCCCTTCGCTTCCTTGACGAAGAACGCCATCACCGCGCGGTCGCTGCCCGGCTCGATGGTGCGCTGCGCGCGATCCGAGGCGCTCCTGAGCGCCGGCCACTCGCGCTCCTGGAACTTCGCGATGCGGTCGAGGTCCTTCTTCGGACGCTCCGTCGCCAGGCGGACGAACGTCATCGCCTGCTGCAGCATCGGCGAGGCACGGCCGGTGAGGAAGTCGAGGATCGCGTCGCGCTCGCGCGTCTTGCGTTGCGCTTCGTTCAGGCGCGCCAGCTCGTCGAGCAGGCCGGCCGACACGGCGCGCATCTTCGCCTCGCGCTCCAGCCGCGACTCGACGATGCGGTCCTTCGTGAAGCCCTCGCTCACGCTGGTGTAGTTCTTCAGCGAGTTCGCCAGGCTTTTGATGCGCGCCGCGTTGCGGATCTGCACGTCGCGGTTGCCCTTGCCGGCTTCCTCGAGCAGGCGGATGGTTTCGGAGAAGTAGCGGATGCTGGTCGGGTAGACGAACTCTTTGTAGTTGCGAACCTCGTCCGCGGTTTTGTAGCGGAACGTGCGTCCCGGATACCCGGCCACGATGACCGTATCGCCTTCATCCACTCCCTCGGACGCAAGCTTCAGCCAGTGCTTCGGCCGGTACGGCTTGCCGCCGACGTACGCGCGGTAGAACGCAAAGTCGCCCGTGTGGCGCGGCCACTCGAAGTTGTCGATCTCTCCGCCGAACTCCCCCACCGCCAGCGCCGGCGCGTAGACGAGGCGCACGTCGCTGATCTCCATCTGCGTCGTGCGCAGGTACTGCGAGCCTTCGAAGAACGACGAGACGCGGCAGCGCACGCCGCCCGCTTTCTCGCACTCGGCCACGAGCTCTTTCTCGCGGCGGTCGAGCTGCCGCGCGCGCTCGGCGTCCGAGGTCTTCGCCGTCAGTCCCGCATTCACGCGCGCCGTCACGTCCTCGATGTTCGTCGTCACCCAGACCTTCGTCCCCGGCGCCGCCGGCAGTTCCTCGGCCCGCGTTCTGGCGAGGAAGCCGTTCGCGATCAGGTCGCGCTCCGGCGTGGCGTTGTGCTGGATCGACCCGAACGCGCAGTGATGGTTCGTCACCACCAGCCCCTCGGCCGACACGAACGAGGCCGTGCAGCCGCCGAGGGAGACCACTGCGCCGAGAGGGTCACCGGTCAGGTCGGAGAGGCGCTTCGCGTCGATACCCGCTTTCTGCAGCCCGGCGGCGAGCTGCGGCATCTGCTGCGGCATCCACATCCCCTCGTCGGCGGACGCGGCGGCGGCGGCAAGAAGGAGGACCAGGAGTTTCTTCATGCGGCTCTGCCCAACCCGTAACCATCAGTCAAATTCCACGTACTATTGCTCGTCACACGGAGGTCACACGAAATGGGTCTTTGGGACGCGATCAAGAACGAATTCATCCAGGTCATCGAGTGGCTGGACGACAGCGCGAACACGCTCGTCTACCGCTTCCCGGTGCACGACCAGGAAATCAAGATGGGCGCGCAGCTCACCGTGCGCGAGAACCAGGTCGCGATTTTCGTCAACGAGGGTGAAGTCGCGGACGTGTTCAAACCGGGGCGCTACGAGCTGTCGACGCAGAACATGCCCGTCATGACCACGCTGCGCGGCTGGAAGTACGGCTTCGACTCGCCGTTCAAGGCCGAGGTCTACTTCTTCAACACGCGGCTTTTCACCGACCTGAAATGGGGCACGCAGAACCCGGTCATGATGCGCGACTCGGAGTTCGGCATGATCCGCATGCGCGCGTTCGGCACGTACGCCATCCGCATCTCCGACCCGCGCGAGTTCTTCCGCACCGTGGTCGGCACGCAGGGGCTCACCACGACCGAGGACATCCTCGTGCAGTTGCGTTCGACGATCGTCAGCCACATGTCGGACATCGTGGCGGAGTCGAAGATCGCCGCGCTGGACCTGGCGTCGAGCTACCGCGAGCTGTCGACCCTCGGCCAGAAAGAGCTGGCGCCGTCGTTCGCCACGTTCGGTCTCGAGCTGGCGCGCTTCAACATCGACAACATCTCGCTCCCCGAGGAAGTGGAAGCCGCGATCGACCAGCGCACCAAGCTGGGCGTCCTCGGCGACCGCATGGGGCAGTACACGCAGATGCAGGCCGCGGAGTCGATCAAAGTCGCGGCGGCGAATCCCGGCGGCGTCGCCGGTGCGGGCGTCGGCCTCGGCGCAGGCATGGCCATGGGCAACGCCATGGGTGCCGCGTTCGGTCAGCAGCAACAACAGCAGCAGGGCGGCGCGCCTCCTCCTCCGCCGAGTGGCACGAACAACGCGCCGCGCTGGTCGCTGGCCATCGACGGCAAAACCTACGGCCCGTACACGGATGACGGACTGAAGGCGATGGTGCAGAGCGGACAGGTCGCGGCGTCGACGCCGGCCTGGCGTCCGGGTGCCGCCGGCTGGGCGGCCATCGAGACGTACCCCGAGCTTTCGGGTGGTGGTGGGTCGGCCATGCCGCCTCCTCCTCCGCCGCCGTCGAAATGACGGCAGACGCGATCGCGGCAACGACGAAAGTCCGCAAATTTCCCTGCGCAGGTTGCGGTGCGGACCTGCGCTGGGAGCCCGGCGTCACGGCGCTGAAGTGTCCGTGGTGCGGCACGGTGAAGGAAGTCGCGGCACCGGCTGGGCGCGTCGACGAGAGATCCGTCGACGCTGCCCTCCGCGAGCCGCGCAACACCGGCTGGGGCGCGGAGCGGAAGGTCATCGCGTGCAAGCGCTGCGGCGCACACACGACGCTCGACCCGCACGTCGCCGCGACGGCGTGCGCGTTCTGCGGGACCAGCGCCGTCGTCGAGGCGCCGCCGGCGGCGAACGTCGTTCGCCCCGAGGGCTTGCTGCCGTTCCGGATCAGCCAGGAGTCCGCGCTGCAGTCGTTCCGGCACTGGCTGTCGGGATTGTGGCTGCGGCCGAACGACCTCAAACGCCGCTCGCGCATGAACGGTATCCAGGGCGCGTACATCCCCTTCTGGACCTTCGACGCCGCGACGCACTCGCGCTGGACCGCGGAAGCCGGCTACTACTACTACGTACAGGTGCAGGTGCGCGAGAACGGCCGCATAGTCACGCGCAACGAGCGCCGCGTGCGCTGGGAGTTCGCGGCCGGAGAGCTGGAGCTCTTCTTCGACGACGTGCCGGTGCCGGCCTCGCGCGGCATCGACTCCTCGATCGCCCGCTCCATCGAGCCGTTCCCCACCGCGGAGCTCACGCCGTACGAGCCGTCGTATCTGTCCGGCTTTCTGGCCGAGGAGAATGCGATCGATCTCCCCGAGGCGCTGGAGACCGCGAAGGAACGCATGCGCGACGACATTCGCGCCGCCTGCTCGCAGGAAGTGCCGGGCGACACGCAGCGCAACCTGCAGGTCGAGAGCGTCTTCTCAGCCCTCGCTTACAAAAACTGCCTGCTCCCGATCTGGGTGGCCGCGTACGACTACAAGGGAACGCCCTACCGCTACCTCGTCAACGGCGTGACCGGCAAATGCAGCGGCACCGCGCCCTGGTCGTGGATCAAGATCACCTTGCTCGTGATCACGATCATGACCATCGCCATGATCGTGCTGTTCTTCATGGGCGAGTCGTAACAACGGGCTATCTCGAAATTCGTTGACGGCGATGCGGTAGCGCGCTACCTTCACTCGGTCCCAAATCACTCGTCCCGAAGCACCTGAGGAGGATTGCTGCATGGCGTCACGCCGTACCGTCCGTTCCCTGTTCCTCGGAATTCTCATCACTCTGTTCGCGGTGAATCTGTTTGCCGCGAACGGTTCCATCACCGGCCGCATCAGCCGCGCCAACGGCGACGGCATCGGCGGTGTCATCGTCCAGGTCGTCGAAACGGGAGAAGTTCAGCTCTCCACGGCCGACGGCGACTTCCGTTTCACGGTCCCCGAGGGGACCTACTCGTTGCAGTTCGTCGCGGGAGATAACGTCGCGACGGAAAACAACGTCGTCGTCCGCGGCGGCGCCGCGACGACGGTCAACAAGAGCGTCGACTGGAACATCAGCGTCGCCGAGACGATCACCGTCTACTCGGCCTCGCGCCGCGTCGAGCGCGTGACCGAAGCGCCGGCCGCCGTCACGGTCCTGACGGAGGAGACCATCGCCGCGGTCGCACCGTCCGGCCAGGCGCCGCGCATGATCGAGTCAGCGCCCGGCGTCGACTACACGCAGAGCGGTCTGTATGACACGAACTTCAACGCCCGCGGCTTCAACAGCTCGTTGAACCGCCGCATCCTGACCCTGATCGACGGACGCGACCCCGCGGTGGCCTTCCTCGGTTCGCAGGAATGGGCCGCGCTCTCCTTCCCCATCGACGAGATGGCCAGCGTGGAGCTGATCCGCGGACCCGGCTCCGCGCTCTACGGCGCGAACGCCTTCAGCGGCGTCCTGAACATGACCACCCGCCTGCCGAAGAACAGCCCGGGCGGACGCCTGATGCTCTCCGGCGGCGACCTGAATCACCGCCGCGCCGACATCCGTCACGCCGGTGCGCTGGGCGGTGAGTGGTATTACCGTCTGGTCGGCGGCTACCAGCAGAGCGACGACTACACCCGCTCGCGCAACGCCACGGCCGAATACTCCACCCTCTGCGCCGCGGCCGGTGCGGCCAACTGCCTCCCGCGCGAAGCCGTTCCTCTCGCGCTCGATGAAGTGAACATCCGCTTCGGCGGCCTCCGCGCCGACAAGCACTTCGAGAACTCGAACGTCTTCACCGCCGAGGGCGGCTACTCCACGATCGAAGGTCCGACGTTCCAGACCGGCATCGGCCGGGTCCAGGTCACCGACGTCGAGCGCCCGTGGGCGCGCGTGAACTACAACATGCGCCACTTCAACATCGGCGCGTACTACGACGCCCGCGTGGCCGAGAACCAGGTCGCGCTCGCGTCGAACGCGCGTCTCTACGAAGACTCGCACAACATGCACGCCGAAGTGCAGACCAACTGGGACTTCTTCGGCGGCAAGACGCGCGTCATCGGCGGCGCCGCGTACAACCAGCAGGAAGTCGACACCGCGAATCCGCAGGGCGTGCAGACGCTGATGAGCCAGGCCACCGACGAGACGCAGCAGTCGGTCTTCGGCCAGGCGGAGTTCGACCTCGGCACGCGGGTCAAGCTCGTCGGCGCCGCGCGCTGGGACGACTCGACGCTGCATGAGGCGCAGTTCTCGCCGAAGGCGGCCGTCGTCTTCTCGCCGACCACGAACCACACGCTCCGCTACGGCTACAACGAAGCGTTCCAGCGTCCGAACTACTCGGAGCTCTTCCTGGCCGCCCCGGCCGGCGCCCCGGCCAACCTCGCCGGCGCCGCGTCGCTCAACCCGGCCAGCGCCCCGCTCGCGCCGGTCCTCCAGCAGCTCGGGTTCGGCTCGATGGCCGTGCTCGCGCGCGGCAACGCCAACCTCGAGGTCGAGAAGGTCAAGGGCCACGAGCTCGGCTACGCCGGCATCTACGGCGGCAAGGTCTTCCTCACCGTCGACCTCTATCAGAGCAATCTGACGAACTTCGTCACCGACCTGCTGCCGGGCGTGAACCCCGCGTTCACCGCCTACCAAGTCCCGGCGGGTGTTCCGGCCAACGTGGCCGCCGGCATCAACGCTTTCCTCAACGCGGCCCTCGGCGCGCGCCGCGCCGGCCTGACCACCGTCAACGGTGCCCCGGCACTGGTGCTCTCGTACGCGAACGCGGGCGAGGTCGACACGCAGGGCGGCGAGTTCGCCGTCAACTACTACCTCACCAACAACTGGCTGATCGACTTCAACTACGCCTACTTCGACTTCGACGTGAAGTCGCAGGCCATCGGCGACCGTCTCCTCCCGAACGCCCCGGAGAACAAGTTCAACCTCGGCATCGGCTGGCGCGGCGAACGTTTCGACGCGAAGGCGACGTACCGCTGGGTCGAAGAGTTCGACTGGGCGGCGGGCATCTTCGTCGGCACGATTCCGGAGTACGAGGTGCTGAACCTGGCCACCACGTTCCGCATCAGCAACATGTTCTCGGTCGGCGCGGACATCAGCAACGCGCTCGACGACGAGCATTACGAAGCCTTCGGCGGCGATCTCCTGCAGCGCCGCGCCCTCGGCTTCGTGACCGTGAACTGGTAGCACTCATGAGCGAAAACACCGTCGTCGCCCGCGCGAAAGCTGCGTGGCGACGACGGTGTTTTTTTATGACGGTCCAGCGTTGGCGCACCCGCGCCGACGCCGACCAGCATATGACCACGCCCCACGTGCAGACCCTCCTCGCCGCGATCGGCCCCCTGCTCGCCGCGCCGCCGGAGATCACGGTCATGCGCGAGGTGTAACCCCGCTGTCATCCCGAGCGTGAGTCGAGGGACCCGGGAGGGTGGGGACGCCTCACCGCTCCTCGGGCTCGTGCAGCGCGCCCCCGCCCGCCC
>DASVSV010000135.1:0-12212 GCA_036387915.1 Thermoanaerobaculia bacterium | reverse complement strand
CTCACGCTCGGGATGACAAAACGCGCGCTCTTTCGAGCGTGTAACTGAACGCGTTCAAATATCTCCTTGACGATCGTCCGTTCGCGACCTACCTTGCTTTTGAACGAGTTCAAAAAGGAGGAGCACAATGAAGATCGTCATCCCGGGAGGCACTGGACACCTCGGCCGCATTCTCACCAGCGCGTTCCGCCGGCGCGGCGACGACGTGGTCGTGCTCAGCCGCAACGTGGAGGCGCCGGCGCGCCGCTGGGACGGCCGCACCCTCGGTGACTGGGCCGAGGAGGTCGACGGCGCGGACCTGGTCATCAATCTGGCGGGACGGAGCGTCGACTGCCGCTACGGCCCGAGAGAGCGCGAGGAGATCCTCCGCTCGCGCGTCGACTCGACGCGCGTCGTCGGCGAAGCGATCGCCCGCGCGAAGCGGCCGCCCGCGCTCTGGCTGCAGGCCAGCAGCGCCACGATCTACTCGCATCGCTACGACGCGCCGAACGACGAGTACCTCGGCGTCTTCGGCGGCGACGAGCCGAACGCGCCGGAAGAGTGGAATTTCAGCATCGAGGTGGCCAAGGCCTGGGAGCGCGCGGTGGACGAGGCGAACACGCCGTGCACGCGCCGCGTGAAGCTGCGCACGGCCATGGTCATGAGCGCGGAGCGCGGCGGCGCCTTTCACGCACTGCTGCGCCAGGTGCGCCTCGGCGTCGGACGTTACGGCGACGGGCGTCAGTACATGTCGTGGATCCACGAGCGCGACTTCGTCCGCGCCGTCGGCTGGCTCGTCGAGAACGATCTCGAGGGAGGCGTGAACCTCGCGTCGCCTCATCCCATCCCCAACGACGAATTCATGCGCGAGTTGCGCGAGGTGTGGGGCAGTCATGTGGCGCTGCGGGTCAGCGGCATGGTCCTCGACGCGGGCGCGATGCTCGCGCGCACCGAGACGGAGCTGGTCCTCAAGAGCCGGCGCGTCGTGCCGGCGCGGCTGCTCCAGCACGGGTTCACATTCGACTATCCGCAATGGCACGATGCGGCCCGCGAGCTGTGCGCTCGCTGGAAGGGAGGAGTTCCCACGTGCGACGTGCAATCGGCCCCGCTCTGGTGACCTCGAAGGCGGAGGAGACGCGGAACCGCATCCTCGACGCGGCCCTGGCGCTCTTCCGCGACCGCGGCTTCGCCGAGACGACCATGCGCGACGTCGCCGCGGAAGCCGGCGTGGCGACGGGCGCCGCCTATTACTACTACCGCTCGAAGGAAGACCTCGTGCTCGCGTTCTACGTGCGCACGGACCAGGAGGCGCGCCCGGTTTTCGCGGACGCGATCGCGTCGTCGAAGAAACTCGAGAAGCGGATGCGCGGCCTGATCGAAGGAAAGCTCGAACAGTTCGCCGAGCATCGTGCGCTGCTGACGGCGCTGCTGAAAGCCGGCGTCGATCCCCGCGATCCGCTATCGCCGTTCGGCGAGGAGACGCGCGCGGTGCGCGAGGAGAACATCGCCTGGTACGAGCGTGCGCTGGAGGGCTCCGACGTGAAGCTGCCCGCCGACATCGCGCCGCACGTGCCGCGCCTGCTCTGGCTGTATCACATGGGAATCGTTTACTTCTGGATCACCGACAGCTCGCCGAACCAGGTCCGCACGCAGCGGCTGCTCGATGCGACGCTCGACCTGGTCGTGCAACTGCTCAAGGCGTCGTCGCTGCCGTTCATGGGACCGCTGAGGAAGCGGGCGCTGAAAGTCCTGCGGGCCGTCGAGTAGCGCCCGCTTCCCCGGGCACTACACCTTCTTCGCGCTGACGATGACGAGCTCTTCGCCGTCGGCTTCGTCGCAGGCCACGACCTTGCCCTTGATCGAGATCGACGCGCCGTCGGCGCCAAGCCTGGCGACGTCGGAGGCCGTCTTGTGACAGACCGTGTAGCTCTTGCCGCTGTTGGCGACGCGGAAGATCTTGCCGCCGTCCTCGAGGGTGCCGGTCAGCTCGACCGTCTTGTGCGAGGCCTTCTTGTTGACGTCGCAGCTCTTGCCGTCTCCGGCGAGGAGAGTACCGGCGGTGAAGACGACGATGAGAATCAGAACGAGTCTTTTCATGTGCGTTGTTGCTCCTTTCGCAGATGAATGTAGTCCTCGCGCGCGGCGGAGTCTTTTCAGATCGGACAACGATCCGGTACGTTGAGTATCATCCGCGCCAATGATCGAATCGAAGAAGCCGGTCGACGGAGTGTTGCTCGTCGACAAGAAGTCGGGCCTGACGTCGCACGACGTCGTCGAGAAGTTCCGCCGCCGCGCCAAAGTGAAGAAGGCCGGCCACACCGGCACGCTCGACCCGCTCGCCACCGGCCTGCTCGTGCTGTGCGTCGGCAAGGCCACGCGGCTGCAGGCCTATTTGATGGGAATGGAGAAGACGTACGAGGGCACGTTCCAGTTCGGCTGGGGCACCGACTCCTACGACGCCGCGGGCACGCCGATCGGTGAGCCGGTCGAGCGCGACGTGACCCACATCGACTTCGAGCCGCACCTCGGCCAGTTCCGCGGCGAGATCGAGCAGATGCCGCCGGCATTCTCGGCCAAGAAGATCGACGGCGTGCGCGCGTACGAGCTGGCCCGCAAGGGCGAAGAGGTGAAGCTCAAGACCAAGCGCGTCACGGTCTACGAGTTCACCATCCTCGGTGTTGAAGGATCGCAGGTGCGTTTCCGCGTACGGTCATCCGCCGGGACGTACATGCGCTCGCTGGCGTTCGACCTCGGCCAGGCCATCGGCATCCCCGCGCATCTCAAGGAGCTCCGCCGCACCGCCATCGGCAACTTTCACCTCGACCAGTCCATCTCCTTCGATCGGATGTTCGAGGCCACGCCGGAGGCCATCCTCTCGCCGCCACACTTTCAGTCGCTGGCCGAGATCGACCTCCCGCTCGAAAAGCTCCGCATCGACTGGGCCCAGCAGGGAAAGATGATGCAAGGCCAGGGCGTGATCATGGTCCCGCGCGTCCCCGTCCAGAAAGGCGACCTCCTCGCCCTCGGCAACCCCCACGACCAGCTCGTCGCCATCGGCGAGGTCGTGAACGTGCTGCGCGAAGGCGGCCCTGTAGAGGTCAAGCCGAAGGTGGTTCTGGCGGGGTAAAGGTTTCGAGAGCGGCGATGAGGTCGGGGAGGTCGACCGTTGCGGTGTCCCAAACCACGTCCACGTTGATCGAGACGTAATCGTGCACGATCCTGTGCCGCATCCCTCGAATCCGGGCCCATGGGATTTCGGCGTGCGCCGCGCGTGTCACCTCAGAGACGTTGATCGAGGCTTCGCCAACGATCTGGATCAGGTGCGTGACCAGCATCTGCAGATCCTCGTCGGCGTCGACCTGTTCACGCGAGACAGCCGCCACCTTAGCGTGCGCGCGGCGGGCGTAGCTGAGCATATGACCCAGATACAGCAGGTCATCGTGCTTCGACATACTCTTCGACCGCCTCCGAAAGAACGTCAGCGCGAATCCATTTGCTGACTGAGTTGAACGTCACCACGTCGACTCGGCGGCCGAGGATCTCTGAGAGTTCGTTAGGCATGTCCCAGAAAAACTTCATCCCCGGCGTCCGGTCTCGAAACTCCACCAGCACGTCAACATCACTCTCCGGACCGAAGTCGTCCCGCACGACGGAACCGAAGAACGCCAGCTTGCGGATGCCCCATTTGCGGCAGAACGCGGCGATCTCGTCGTGAGGAATGGGAATGGCGAGCTCTCGGGTGGCGGGCATATGCAGATTCTAGAGTGGGTCAGGTGGAGTGAATTCGAGGAGCTGCGCGATCAGGCGCGGAACGTCGTCCCGAAGCACGGACCAGACGCGTTCAGTATCGATGTTCACGTAGTCATGCACGATGCGATGCCGCATGCCGATCATCCCGGTCCAGTCGATCTCCGGGTGCGCCGCCCGCGCTTCGTTCGGCACCCTCGACGCGGCCTCACCCACATTCTGAAGCAGGTACGTCAAAGCCAGTTGCATCGTTTCGCTGGCGTCGTACTCCTCCTTCGTCACGCCCTGCGCGTGATCTCGTGCATTGCGCGCGGCGTCGAGCAGAGTGCCAAAGTAGACGACTTCACTTCTCTTCGACATATTCGATGATGGCCTCCGAAAGAACATCCCTTCGCATCCAGCGGTTCAGCAGGTGCTCTTCCACAAGGTCGATTTTTCGACGGAACAGTGCGGCGAGCTCCTGCTCCGCGTGCACGATGCCGATACCAATGGGATCCCGGAACTCCACCAGCACGTCCACGTCACTCTCCGGACCAAAGTCGTCCCGCACCACCGACCCGAAGAACGCCAGCTTACGGATGCCCCATTTGCGGCAGAACGCGGCGATCTCGTCGTGGGGAATGGGGATGGCCAGCTGGCGGGTTGCGGGCATGACTCGATTCTACCGTGGCGGGCGGGATTGAATTTCACCTGACCCGCTGTTATGGTGTCGCGTCTCAAAGAGATACGTGTATCTTTTTCCAGGTTCAACCCTCAACAGGAGAATCAGTTTGTCGACCACCAAGGAACAGAAGTCCGAACTCATCCACTCGTATCGCGTCCATGACGCCGATACCGGGTCGCCAGAAGTGCAGATTGCACTCCTCTCGAACCGCATTAGCTATCTGACCGAGCACTTCAAGTCGCACGCGAAGGACCACCACTCGCGCCGCGGCCTCCTGAAACTGGTCGGGCGCCGCCGCCGTCTGCTGGACTACCTCAAGCAGATCGACGTGGAGCGCTACCGCTCGATCATCGACAAGCTCGGCATTCGTAAGTAAGCGATCCCCCCCGGGGCGGGCCACAAGGCCCGCCCCTCGTGTTTTCAGGCCCGGAGCCTGCACGAAACTCCCACCAGGCCGGATCCCATCATTCGGCCGCCCCAACAAACCAACAGCCCGAGGTGATGAGTGGTCTCGCGGCACATCGAAGGGAATCCATGAGTTTCAAGAGAGAAATGCAGATCGGCGGGAAGGCCCTGTCGCTGGAGACAGGTGCGATCGCCAAACAGGCCCATGGGGCCTGCGTCGTACGCTACGGCGACACGGTGGTGCTCGCCACCGCTTGCTACAAAGACGGCAACGTCATCGGCGACTTCATGCCGCTCACCGTCGACTACAAGGAGTACACCTACGCCGGCGGCCGCATCCCGGGAGGCTTCTTCAAGCGTGAGGGACGTCCGACCGAGAAGGAAATCCTGACCTCGCGTCTGATCGACCGTCCGCTGCGTCCTTCCTTCCAGAAGGGCTACCGGCAGGAGACCCAGGTCATCGCCCTCGTCCTCTCGGCCGACGGCGAGAACGATCCGGATGTCCTTGCCATCAACGGTGCGTCGACCGCGCTGGTCATCTCCGAGATCCCGTTCCACAACGCCATCGGCGCCGTGCGCGTCGGTTACGTGGACGGACAGATCGTCATCAACCCGACCAACTCGCAGCGTGACCTCTCCGACCTCGACCTCGTCGTGGCCGGCACGAAGGACGCCATCGTGATGGTCGAGGCGGGTGCGCGTGAAGTGAGCGAGGCCATCGTCCTCGACGCCTTCGACGCGGCGCACGCCGAGATCCGCCGCATCTGCGAGCTGCAGGAGCAGCTCCGTCAGGACGTCGGCAAGCAGAAGCTGAACGTCGAGTTCAAGCCGAAGTTCACCGATGAAATGCTGAACGGCCTGATGTCGCAGTTCGGCGAGCAGCTCAAGAGCGCGATGCAGACCACCGGCAAGCACGCTCGCCAGGACGCTCTGAAGGCCGTGCGCGCACAGGTCATCGGCTCCGTTCCGGCCGACGACGTCGAGAAGGTCACCGGCGTGGCCTCGGCCTTCAACGAGATGGAAGTGCAGATCTTCCGCAATCTCATGCTGAACGAGAACAAGCGCGTCGACGGCCGCCGCTTCGACGAGATCCGTCCGATCTCGATCGAGACCGGCGTGCTCCCGCGTACGCACGGCTCCGCGATCTTCACCCGCGGCGAGACCCAGGCCCTCGTCACCGTGACCCTCGGCACCCCGAACGAAGCGCAGAAGATCGAAGACTTCGAAGGGGAGACCTTCCAGCGCTTCATGCTGCACTACAACTTCCCGCCGTTCTCGGTCGGTGAAGTGAAGTTCCTGCGCGGTCCGGCGCGCCGCGAGATCGGCCACGGCAATCTGGCCCGCCGCGCGCTCGCGCCGCTCCTGCCGCCCGAGGACGAGTTCGCGTACACGATCCGCATCGTGTCCGACATCCTCGAGTCCAACGGCTCGTCGTCGATGGCTTCGGTCTGCGGCGGCTCGCTGGCCATGATGCAGGCCGGCGTGCCGATGCGCGCCGCCGTCGGCGGCGTGGCCATGGGCCTAGTCACCGGTGAAGGCGACGGCAAGTACGCGATCCTCTCCGACATCGCCGGCATGGAAGACCATGAAGGCGACATGGACTTCAAGGTCGCCGGCACGCGCACCGGCATCACCGCGCTGCAGATGGACATCAAGGTCACGGGCGTGGCCCGCGAGCTGATGGCCAAAGCGCTGGAGCAGGCCCGCGCCGGACGCCTGCACATCCTCGACCGCATGGACGCGGCCCTCTCCGCGCCGGCCGCCGAGCTCTCCGAGTTCGCGCCGCGCCTCTACACGATCCAGGTTCCGAAGGACCGCATCCGCGACGTCATCGGCTCGGGCGGCAAGACCATCCGCTGGATCGTCGAAGAGACCGGGACGAAGATCGACGTTGCCGACGACGGCAAGGTCACGATCGCCGCGACGGACATGAAGGCGGCCGAACGCGCCATCGACATCATCAAGGGCCTCACCGCTTCGCCGGAGGTCAACACGAACTACAAGGGCACGATCAAGCGCATCGAGCCGTACGGAGCCTTCGTCGAGATCCTTCCCGGTCAGGACGGCCTGCTGCACATCTCCGAGATGGCGCACACGCGAGTCGGTCAGGTGACGGACCTCTTCCAGATGGGCGACGAGCTCGAGGTGCAGGTGGTCGGGATCGATCCGGACAGCGGCAAGATCCGTCTGTCGCGCAAGCCGCTGCTCCCGCCTCCGACGGAGGAGGAGCTGGCTGCCTCGCGTCAGCGCGAGTCGCGCGGTCCGCGTGAAGGTGGCGGCGAAGGCGGTGGCGGTTACGGCGGCGGCGGTGGTTACCGCGGCGGCGGCGATCGCGATCGCGGCGGAGACCGCGGCGGCTTCGGTGGCGGCGGCGGTCGTGACCGCGGCCCGCGCCGCGAAGGCGGCGGTGGTGGCGGCGGTGGTTACCGTGGCGGTGGCGGCGGCGATCGCGGCCCGCGTCGCGACGGTGGTGGCGACCGTGGTCCGCGCCGTGACGGCGGCGATCGCGGTCCGCGTCCCCCGCGTCCGGAAGGCGGCAGCGGCGGCGGCCATCGCGAAGGCGGTGGCGGCGAGGGCGGCGGCAACCCGGGCGGTGGCAACACCGGCGGCGGCGAGTCGCAGAGCTGAGTCACATCCAATCGAACGAAAACAGGGCGGCCCTCGGGCCGCCCATTTTGTTGTCGCTACTCGATGAAACAGCCGTGACGGGAACGCGCTCGCGCGTTCCCGTCACGCTGCCTGCTGCTAGATCGAGCTGCGTCCGATGGAGTCAACCCACACTTGACTCCCGCGGTTCTCGACCTTCACCGAGGTGATGGTCGCGCCGTCGAGACCGATCGTGGCCGCGGGGATCACGATCCGCGTCCAGGTGTCCGCCGTCGGGACCGTCGACCCCATGAACACCGACGTGCTCTCGCCGCCGATGCCGGTACTGCCCCAGTAGATGGATCCGCTGGAGGAGCCTGCGTACCAGGTGACCTTCAATTGGAGAAGCGTCGCGCAACTGGTGTTCATCACGTACAGCACCAGGTCGTCGCCCGGGTCGGTGGTCTGCAACAGGTCGCTGACACGCACCACGCCGATGGCGGTCTGCCCGAAATACGGATAGGCCAGCGACTGCAGTCCGTTCGCGGCCTGCGCCGTGGACCACTCGCCGAAGCTGACGTAAGCGCCGACCGGCACGTCGTCGTCGACCCAGGTGTCGTCGGTCGAAGGGATGGACGGTGTCGAGGCGACGGAAGGCGTGCAGCCGACGTCGTCGGTGCCGACCAGGTCGAAGAAGACCCGCCCGTCGTACGTCTCGAACTGGATGTACTCGAGCGTGTGCCCCTGCATGTTCAGGGGACTGGAGATCGGAATCTCGAGCCGCGTCCAGGTGCCGGTCGACGGCAGGTTGCCGCGCCGGAACTTGGTGCCGCCGGTGATGAGGTTTTCTCCCCAGTACACATGCGCGGTGCGGGTGGCGCTGCGGAAGGTGAGCTTGATCTCGCGGGTGGTGGAGCAGGGGTCGATCAGCACGTAGACCACGATCTTCCCGCTGCCGAATTTGAGGAACTTGTCGAGATCGTCGATGCGGACGGTGTTGGTGCCGGCGCCGTTGTGCACGAACGACTGCGTGCCGGCGGCGTACTGCGAGGTATCCCACGTCACGCTGCCCACGGGGACGGTCGCGCCGGAGGGGAGGGAATCATCGATCCAGACCGCGTCGGTCGACGGCGGCGTGGGCTGCGAGGCGAAGGGCGTGGTGCACTGCGCGAACGCAGGGAAGCCGGCGAGAACGGCGACGAGAGACACGGACAGCATGGCGAGCCTGATGCTCTGCTTCACTAGAAGCCTCCTAATTGTCTTGTTCGCGGCCGACCGGCGAATTGTCCCTAAGATGCGCCCGGCCGCGCGCCGCGGCTAGGGACATTCGGTGCACTGCTCCTTCAGCGCTCCTTCGCCGCGGTCTTCCGGTACTCGTCGGGGGTGAGTCCGGTGTCGCGGCGGAAGGCGCGGTAGAAGGTGCGCCGCGTGCCGAAGCCGCAGAGATAGCCGATCTTGGTCGTGGAGAGGTGCGACGCGGAGAGAAGCCTCTGCGCGTGGCGGACCTGCCTCCGTTTGAGGTACGCCGACAGCGGCGCGCCGTACATGGAGATGAACTCGCGGCTGAGCCGCTCGCGGGTCATGCCGAGATGGGTGGCCAGCTCGGAGACGCGGGGCGTTTCCTCCTGCGAGAAGCAGCGAAGCAGATACGTATCGACGGATTGACGCAAGGACGACATTCCGTCCAAGGTGACAGGAACCGATCGGAGTCGATGTTGACGCACGTCACAGACGCGCACGCTAAACTCTGTCCCGCATGCCGCGCCTCCTGCGCCTGATCCTGACCGCGGTCGCGGCGCTCGCGGTGTTTTACGCGGTGGCGACGGTGTGGCGGCAGAACGATCGCGCGGCCGGCCTCGATTTCTACATTTACTTCGTGGCAGGGCAGCTCGCCGGGCGTGCGGACGTCGAGAACATCTACGCCGCGGAAGTGCAGGAGCGCGTCGGCGAGGAGTATTTCGAGCGCGCCCGGCAGAGCGGTTCGGAGCGGCGCCGGTACGACGCGCAGCGCCGCCGCCGGCTCGATCTCGTTTCCAGTCCGTTTCTCTTTTCGACGCTGCGCTGGACGAGCCGCGACTACGACCGCGCGCTGACGCAGCTCCACGCCTTCGTGCTTTTCGCGTTCATCGCCGGCGTGCTGCTGCTCTGTCGCGCGGTGCGATTGCCGTGGGCCGGGTCGCTGTTTCTCGTGGCGGGGTTGCTGCTCTGGTATCGCGGGTTCGAGGCCGATCTGCGCGTCGGCAACGTGAATTCGATGCAGTTGCTCGCGCTGGCGGTGGTGGTCTGGGGAGCCGGCCGGCGAGGCGCCGGCGGGACGGCCGGCTGGGAGCCGGCCCTCCGCTGGGTCCTTCTCGGCGCGCTGCTGATGTTCAAGCCGAACGTGATGTTCGTGCCGCTGCTGTTCGCGGTGGCGCGGCTGGCCCGGCGCGAGTACCGCGCACTGGGGCGCGATCTCGTGGCCGGGTCCGTCGGTGCATTCGCGGCGATCGCGATCGCCAGCATCACGTACGGCTCGCCGCGGGTCTGGCTGCAGTGGGTGCGCGCGGCGAACGACTTCTACCATCGGCTGCCCACGCGCGTGGAGCGCAACGTCACTCCCGCGCTGGCCCTCTTCCACGAGCACGGCGAGTGGGTGAGCTACGCGCTCGCCGCGCTGCTGCTCGCGATCGTCTGCGCCGCGATCTGGCGCACGAAGAGTGACGACGCCCCACTCCTCGCCGGCCTCGGCATCCTCGTTTATCTGCTCAGCGCGAACGTGGTCTGGCTGCACTACATGGTGCTGGCGATCCCGATCGCCGTCGCGCTCATGCGCTGGCGCACGACGGCGGTCATTTCCATCGCGGCACTGCTGCTCATCGCCGAGGAGCCGTTCGAGATGCTCGCCGGCCGGGCGGCGTTCGAAGTCGAGGCGTGGCTGATCGGGCCGGCTTTGTTCGTGTTGTTCGGGTGCGGGGTTTGGGCGCTGGGAAGAACCGACCGGCCCGCCGGAGGCCCTTCGTCGTTCTTACACCGCGACCCAGCCACCGTTCGTGGACGACTCGCGCGCGGCGTCGAGCACGCGCTGTTGCATCAAGCCATCCTCGAACGTTGCCGCGGGAGCGAGCGCGTTGCGATCGCCGCCGTCGATTGCGGCCAGGAGTGCACGGCCGAGGTGGAGGGTGCCGGTGCCGAAGGCGCCGCCGGGAGAGTTGCCGGGACGCTGCTCGAGCGGGCCTCCGGCCAGGCGCTCGAACGGCGAGCCGTGCATCGACAGCAGCACCTCCTCGCCCGTGAAGCGCATCGACCCTTCCTCGCCGTAGATGGTGAGCACGCTCGCTTCGTCGGGTCCGGTGGCGACGACGCTGAAGTTCATCACCGCGATCGCGCCGCCGCGCAGCCGCAGATCGACCGACGCGAAATCGTCTGACGTCACCGCGCGCATGCCGCCGTCGAAAGGACGCGCGTCGACGGTCGTGCGCAGCATCGCCTGCGCGGCCTCGATCTCCAGCCCGAAGTAGCGCAGCGCGTCGACAAAGTGCGAGCCGACCGCGCCCCAGATGCCGCCGCCGCGATCGGCGTCGCTCCACCAGTTCCACTCCCGCGTCCGCGATCCCCGCGCCGGACTCGAGTACCGCACCTCGGCATACCGCACGCCGCCCAGTTCGCTCATGCGTGCACGCGCTTCGCGCCAGGAGGGGAGGAAGCGCAGCTCGTGATCGATCAGCGCGATCTGCCCCGGCCGCCGCCGCGCCGCCGCGAGGAGCTCTGCGGCCTCGCCGGCATGCAGCGCGGTCGGCTTCTCGCAGAGCACGTGCTTGTCCGCGTCGAGCGCCGCCAGCGCCATCTCGCGGTGCTCGGACGGCGGCGTGACGATGGAAATCAGGTCGATGTCGGTGGCGGTGACGACGTCGCGCCAGTGGTCATATGCTCGTAAACCAAGCTCGTCCGAAAGTTTACGGGTCTTGTCCCGGTTATGACCGGCAATGGCCACCACTTCGAGTCCTGCCTCCCGGAAAGTCGGCACCTGCACGCGTGCGCCCCAGCCGGTCCCGACAATTCCGATCCTGACCATGCGAATCCTCCAGGTTGGCAGCGCCCTTGTAGTAGGGATGAACTGATGCCGAGCCACCGCCCCGATCTTATCGTTCCGGTCCGCGACCGCAGAGCGCGAAAGCGCATTCTGACGCTGAAGAACTTTGCGATTTTCGTGGCGGTATTGGTGCTGCTGTTCGCCATCATCACGATCCGTTCCGAGATGCGCGGCAGTACGCGCGGCGACTACGGACAGCTGTTCGGGCGCGAGGCCGCGATCGAGGTCGAGCAGAAGCCGGTCGAGGTGGTGCACGAGGCACCGCCGCCTGTCGACGACAGCACGCACCC
This sequence comes from Thermoanaerobaculia bacterium, assembly GCA_036387915.1. Lineage (GTDB taxonomy): Bacteria > Acidobacteriota > Thermoanaerobaculia > Gp7-AA8 > Gp7-AA8 > QHVT01. The sequence goes on along the minus strand of DASVSV010000135.1, from coordinate 472 downwards.
CGATCCGATGCTGACCGAGCCCGCCGCCCGCGCGCAGTGGCTGCAGGACCAGCAGGCCGCCGAGGCCGCGACGATCGTCCCGGTCACCCCCGCGCAGGCCGCCCGCGTGACCAGCGGCTCCGCCGAGGTGGCCATCGTCGGCGGCGACACCGGCGTGGCCGTCGTGCGCAAGGACCGCAAGAAGCCCGTGCTCTCGGGCGGCTTCGGGCGGTAGGCGACAGGGAACGACGGGAGGCCTCCGGCGGGCCGGTGCGACCGGCGGCGCTGATTGAGCCCAGTCTTCGCGGCAACACGTGTTTCGTGGACAGGGCGTGCGTTCAGGCCAGGCCAAGCAGCGCTGCCGGTCGTACCGGCCCGCCTATAGCTGTTCCTGCCGTTTCCCCGCTTCTCCCTCAGCCCCAAGAGAAATGTCCGAGGGGTGCCGATCAGGAGAAAAGGGTTCGTGCGGCGCGATACTAAGAAGAAGGATTCG
>DASVSV010000134.1:0-2436 GCA_036387915.1 Thermoanaerobaculia bacterium | reverse complement strand
CCCAGGTCCCTCGACTCACGCTCGGGATGACAGTGTGCGATTCACCAGCCCCAGCACGCCCGCCCCAATGATCATCGCCGCGCCGATGGCGCTGCGCAGCGTGAGCCGCTCGCCGAGTACGGCGGCGCTGAGGGCGATGGCGATGGGGATGTTCGCGTAGTAGAGGATGCTCGTCGCCGACGGCGACAGGCGCGTCGTGACCGACACCCAGAGACTGTGTCCGATCAGCGTTACGCCGACTCCGAGAAAGAGCAGCCCGGCCCAGTCGCGCGCGCTCAGCGTCCACTCCGCCTTCCCCACGAACAAAAGAAAGAAGGTGAGGGCGAAGGCGAACTGGCCGAGGGCGCGGGTGCTGGTCTGGATGTGCGACCAGCGCTGGTGGAAGAGCGGCAGACTGGCGTACATCAACGCGCTCGACGACGTGAGCAGCATCCCCAGCGCGGTCTCATCGCGCAGGTCGAATGAAGGCACGACCAGCATCGCGCCCGCGACCGCGATCAGCACCGCCACGACGTCCGGCCACCGCACGCGCGCGCCGGCGATCGCGCCGAGGATCAGGAGATGGGCGCCGTACGTCGAGAGACCGATCGCGCCGATCGACGCGCTCGAGATCTTGATGCCGAGGAAGAGCGTCAGCCAGTGGCCGAAGAAGAGCAGCCCGATGATGGCCAGGCGCCCGAGGTCTCGCGGTGCGACGCGGCGCAACTCGCCGCGGAGTTTCATCAGTGCCGCCAGGCCGATCGTGGCGATGGTCAGACGGACGATGCCGATCGTGTACGCATTCGCGGAGACGCCCCGCACCACGACCGGGATGCAGCCGAAGAGCATGAGCGCGATGGCGGCGTGAAGGGCGGTCCTGTTACGCAAGCGCGCGCAGCGTAACCAATGTGTACCCTCGGCGTCACAGCCACAACGCGCTGTCCCACTTATCGTGTAGCTACACGGAGGTTCCCGACATGCGAAACGCAGTTGCCACGCTACTCCTGGTGCTCACGTGCTCCGCGGCGGCGCAGACGTTCGAGCAGTCCACCTCTCTCCGCCTTTCCGAAACGCCGATGAGCGCCCGCGCGGCCGCCATGGGCGGCGCCGGCGATCCGCTCGGCGTTGACGCCGCGGACTTTGCGACGAACCCGGCGCTGCTCGCGTCGGTCAAACGTCCGCTGCTGTCGCTGTCCGGCGCGCAGACGACGTACGACATCCTGCGTCTCGACTTCGATCCCGGAGAGGGACCGTTCTTCGAGACCGAGGTCGTGCTCGATCACACCAACATCGGCCAGTCGTTCGCGCACGTCGCGGCGGCCATCCCGCTGCGCGGCTTCGTGCTCGGCGTCTACGCGCGCAACGAGCCGTCGCTGCGCGACGGTTCAGTCGACTACGCCGAAGGGACGGCGGACTTTGAGCCGGCCTGTCCCCTCGGCTTCGACTGCAACTACGCGCTTCTCCTCGGCGCCTCGGCCTTCGAGCGGCGCGAACGGCGTTACGGGGTCAGCGCGGCGTTCGAGCGCGGCGCGTTCTCGTTCGGCGCGGGCGCGGAACTGCAGGACGTCAATGAGCGCTATGAAGTCGTGCGCGGCTCGATCCCGCTCTCCTTCGGCCTGGAGCGCGTCGTGCGCCGCACCTCGGGGAGAAAGATCGTCCCGAACGCGGGCGTGCGCTGGCGCGTGACGCCGCGCATCGCCGTCGCCGCCGCGTACAACGGCGCGGCCGAGCATGAGCGCGTCGACGACGCGTGCGCCTTCCAGCTCACCAGCCGGAATTGCACGACGCGCTTCGTCCGCCTCGGTCAGTCCAGCGTCGGCGGCGCCGACGCGTGGCGCGCCTCGCTGGCCGTGGCGCCGGTGAACAACCTCCTGCTGACGGGAGAAGTGGTGCGCCGCAATTACAGCAAGCTCAGTGACGATCCGGCTTACGTCGTGACCACCTTCGAACCCGTGTCGTATCGCGACGCGACGGAGTTGCACGCGGGCGCGGAGTATCGCCTCGGCAGGCTCCCGCTGACGCTGCGCGCGGGCTGGTGGCGCGAGCCGTCGAAGATCGACGGCTCGGACCTCCTCGGCATCGAGAGCGAGGACGTCGCCCATCGCACCTACGGCATCGGCATCGACGTCGGCGCGGCGCGCGTCGACATCGCCTACGACGACGCGGACGCGCCGGCCATGCGCCGCACGCTGGTCGGCATCTCCTACGGCTTCGGCAGGTAAACGGCCGTGCCGCCGCATCGCGATCATCGGCTCCGGCATCATCGGCCCGATCGCCGCTCACGCGCTGCGGCGGAGCGGGTACGATGTGACGCTGTGCTCCGACCGCTGGCGGAGCAGTGGCTGCACAGCGCCCTGGTGTAGTGCTATGGAGTGCGGCGGCAAGGCCGCCGCTTTTATATTCGGGAGCGACGTGCCGTGTTGGTGCGTCTCGGAGTGCTGCTCGCGAATACAAAAG
>DASVSV010000133.1:0-3753 GCA_036387915.1 Thermoanaerobaculia bacterium | reverse complement strand
TTACGCCTGCTGGAAGAGTCGCACCGCCTACGACGAAACTCGCTACCTCAAGCAGCTCGCCCTGCGAGGCTCATCTCTCGCCACGGCTGCCGCCTGACTTGACACGGAGGCTCAGATGTCCGGAGGCCCCTCGTCGTCTCCCTTGTGTCAGTACCCGGCGGCGACGCCGCCGCGGCGGGGATCGGAGCCGGCCATGCGCATGCCGGTGACGGGGTCGATCAGGATGCCCTGCGCGTCGCCGATCTCGCCGGGCTCGGTCTTGTCCATGCCGGGGAGCGTGCGGAACTTGTGGCCGCGTGCTTCGAGTGCGGCGCGCGTGTCGCCGTCGAGGTCGAACTCTTCCCAGAAAATGTGGTCGGGCAGCCACTGGTGATGGAAGCGCGGCGCGGCGACGGCCTGCTGCACGTTCATGCCGAAGTCGATCACGTTGACGATCACCTGCAGCACCGTGTTGATGATCGTCGGGCCGCCGGGGCTGCCGATGACGAGGAACGGTTTGCCGTCCTTCAGCACGATGGCCGGCGTCATCGACGATAGCGGCCGTTTCTTCGGAGCGATGGCGTTCGCTTCGCCTTGAATGAGGCCGTAGTCGTTGGCGACGCCGACCTTCGACGTGAAGTCGTCCATCTCGTTGTTGAGCAGGAAGCCCGCGCCTTTGACCGTGACGCCCGCGCCGTAGCTGTCATTCAGCGTATACGTGTTCGACACCACATTCCCCTCGGCATCAATGATGGAGTAGTGCGTCGTGTCCGGCGACTCGTACGTGGCGGGGTTGCCGCCGGCGACGTCCCTGCTCGGCGTCGCCTTGTCGGTGATCGACTTCGCGCGGAACTGCGCGTAGGCGCGCGAGGTGAGGCCGCCGACGGGGACGGTGGCGAAGTCCGTGTCGCCGAGGTAGGTGGCTCTATCTGCGAACGCACGGCGCATCACTTCGACCATCGTGTGCACGTACTTTGACGAGTGCCAGCCGAGCGACTTCAGGTCGTAGGCCTCGAGCATGTTCAGCATCTCGACGAGGGCGATGCCGCCGGACGAGGGCGGGGGCATGGTGATGATGTCGTAGCCGCGGTAGGTGCCGCGCAGCGGCTTGCGGATGGTGGGCTCGTAGGTGCGCAGGTCTTCGGCGGTGATGATGCCGCCGCCTTCCTTCATCGCGGCGACGATGAGCTTCGCCGTTTCGCCCTCGTAGAAATCGCGCGGGCTCGCTTTGATGCGCGCCAGCACGGACGCGAGCTCGGGCTGCACGAGCGTGTCGCCCATCTGGAAGTAACGGCCGTCGCGCTGATAGATGCGGCGGCTCTCGCTCCATGGCGCCATCTTCGCGATGGTGGTTTTCGCGGAGAGGCTTTTCGCGAGATGGAAGCTGACCGGGATGCCGTCCGCGGCCAGCTTGCGCGCGGGCTCGACCAGCTCTTCCCACTTCAGTTTTCCGTGGCGCTTGTGGGCCAGTGCCAGTCCGGCCACGGTGCCCGGAACGGCCACGGCTTTGTAGCCGTCGGTGGAGAGTTTCGGGACGACGTTGCCTTGCGCGTCGAGGTACATGTCGCGCGTCGCGGCGAGCGGGCCGCGCTCGCGATAGTCGATCGCTTCGAGAGTGCCGTCGGCTTTGCGCAGGAGGAGGAATCCGCCGCCGCCGAGGTTCCCGGCGGAGGGCCAGGTGACGGCGAGGGCGAGGCCGACCGCGACGGCCGCGTCGACGGCGTTGCCGCCGCGTTTCATGACGTCCGCGCCAACGCGCGAGGCGATCTCTGACGTGGATGCCACCATCGCGCCGCGCGCGCGCAACGGCTCCTGCGCGGCACCATGCAGGGGAAGTCCGGCGAGAAGCGCGAGCAGTGCGGCCAGCAGTTGTTTCATCGGCGCAAAGTGTAGCCGCAAGCGGTTGCAACGCGCCGGGCAGGAGCGTAGATTGACGCCGTCCAAATGAGCCCCCGAAACCCGATGGATGCCGTGCGGCGGAGCAACCGCTTCCGAGTGGTGATGAACCTCCCGCTGCGCATTGGTTTGAAGCAGGCCACGATGGTCGACATCAGCACGACCGGCGTCCTGGCCACGCACAGCGGCATGCTCAAAACGGGATCGGTCGTCGAGATCTCGTTCACGCACGAAGGCCGCAAGTTCGCGGCCTCCGCCAAGGTCGCCTCCTGCACGGTGGTCGGCCTCGGCGCCGGCGAAGCGGGAGCGACGCTCTACGCATCGCGCCTCTACTTCGCCAACCTCCCCACCGAGTCGCGCGACATGCTCGAGGCCATGGTCACCGAAGCGCTGACGTAGGCCGTAGGCCACAAACGCGCGGGAGTCGTGTCTCGGTATCCATGCTGAGACGCGCGTTGGTGCTCCTGTTCGCTCTCCTCGCTGCCGGTGCGGTGTTCTCCCAACAAATCGTGCTGTACCACGAGGTGTGGTGTCCGTCCGTCGACACGACGCGGATGACGCGCATGAAGCGCGGCACCGCCGAGGCGCAGGGGATGGTGCCCGCACCGGACTGTCATGCGATGGGCGTGCGGTATCTCGGGGTGAGCGGAGCGGCCCCTCGCGAGGAAACCCGCATGACCCGGGTCAGCGGCTACACTCGGGCGGGTGGGACGAGGGTGGAGGGGTATATGCGTCGCGAGCCGCAGCATGAGCTTGAGGCGCAAAGCGAGCGCGGACGCGTGCATGTGACTGGACACATGCGCGATGGAACGCACGTGCGCGAACACTGGCGCGACGCGCCGAAGAAGCGCTGATTGTGGCACCACATCGGCTGAACCGTCGCATCGCGGAGCGTTATGGAGTGCGGCGGCCTTAGCCGCCGCTTTGAAATTCGGATGCGACCTGCTGTGGTGGTGCGTCTCGGCAGTGCTGGTCACGAATACGAAAGCGGCGGCCAGGCCGCCGCACTCCATAAGTAGCCAGCGGCGTTCTGCCTAGCTGCGGTAGTCGGCGTTGAGGCTGACGTAGTCGTGGCCGAGGTCGGAGGAGAGGACGAGGGCGCGGGCGGTGCCGTCGCCAAGATCGACGCGGAGGGGGACGCGCTCGCGGGCGAAGACTTTGGCGGCGTCTTTCTCGCGATAGGCGGTGGGGGCGCCGTTGAGGACCAGGGCGATGGGGCCGGCGTGGAGGGCGATGCGCTTCAACGAGAAGCGTGCGCCGCTGCGGCCGACGGCGGCGAGGATGCGGCCCCAGTTCGGGTCGCCGCCGTGCAGTGCGGTCTTCACGAGGGGCGAGGTGGCGATGGCGTGGGCGGCCAGCTTGGCGTCGCGCTCGGTGCGCGCGCCGGTGACCTCGACCTCCATCACGCGGATCGCGCCTTCGCCGTCGCGGACGATCATCCAGGCCAGGTCGCGGCAGAGCGTGTCGAGTGCGCGCTGGAAATCCGCCAGGTCGGCGTTCGGCGCGTTGCCGAGTTTTCCGGAGGCCAGGACCAGCACGGTGTCGTTCGTCGACGTGTCGCCGTCGACGGAGATGGAGTTGAAGCTCTGATCGACGCTCGTCTTCAGCGCCTTTGAAAGCGCGGCCGCCGGTACGTTCGCGTCGGTCATGACGAAGGCGAGCATGGTGGCCATGTTCGGGTGGATCATGCCCGCGCCTTTGGCGACGCCGACGAGGCGTCCGCGCTTGCCGCCGAGGGTGAAGCTGGCCTGCGCGACCTTCGGGCCGACGTCGGTGGTGAGGATCGCGTGCGACAGCGCTTCGACGCCGCCGGTCGAGAGACGGCTCACCGCATCCGGCAGAAAGTCGCGCACCTTCTTGTCTGGTAGCACAACGCCG
>DASVSV010000132.1:0-4687 GCA_036387915.1 Thermoanaerobaculia bacterium | reverse complement strand
CGCTAAGTTAAGGCCATTGGGATGACTGGCCGTCATGCGAAGCTCCAGTCGGCGTAGGAGTCGCCGTGTTCCAGGTGGTAGTGCACGGCGTGCAGCAGTTGCTGCGCGAGCTCGGACGGGAGACGGCGCGCGACGGAGTGGGCGATCAAAGTTTGCGCGTAATCGCGCGCGAGCTCGTACGGCGCGAGTGCGGGCGGCGGGGACGCCGGCTGCTCAGCCGGCGGGACGCCGGCGTTCCGCTCGGCGCTTCGCGCGGCGGCGATGAAAACGGCGGTGACGGCGTCGACGGCGCCGTTGGTTTCTACCGCCCGCGCGATCAATGTTGCGAGCGGCGCGTCGTCGTCGGTGGTCGCGGGTGTGGCGATGAGCTCCCAGATCGGCATGCGCAGGAGAGCGTAGCGCCCTTTTTCGCCGAGGTGTGGGAGGAGGGCCGTTGCGGTGTCGAGCATCAGCAGCGCGTCGCCGTGCGCGAGCTCGCGCAGCGCGATTTCCGCGTCATGCAAACGCGCGGAGAGCCAGCGTTCGGCGGCGAGGCGATCGCCCTCGGACATCGCCAGGCGTAACTCCGCGACGTCGCCCGAGGAGGGAGCCGGCGGCTCGAGGATGGGAGGCTCGCTCCACGGTTGCCGCGCCGCGGCGGCGTAGCGCGCGCACTCGATGACCAGCTCCGGCCAGCGGTCGCCGAGCTCGTCGCGCACGTCGTACGCCGCGCGGCAGGCCATCACGGCGCGCTTGGCGTGTTGCGACGGCGCGTAGGCGAGGACGGCGAAGCGCGCGATCGATACCCAGAGCTCCTCCGGCGCATGCGATTCAAGGAACGCATGCGCGGCGGCCGGGATGGCTTCGAGATCGCGCTCGATGAGCGGCTCGTAGTTCAACGCGTGGTCGTCGGTGTATTCGCCGTGGCCGTGACCGGGGTCGTGGCCGTGACGGGCGTGGGCGTCGTGTCGGTCAGCGCGGCGCCCTCCCCTTCCGTGCGGCTGTCTTCGATGTCCACCGTCTGCGTCATTGCTTCCGTTCCGGTCGCTTCCGGCTGCGGTGATGCGGGGGCGATCGTCTCGGTTGGGTCGCCGGTCGTGGCCGCCTTTTCCCTCCCCTTACACGCGCCGAGCGCGAGGACGAGAGAGAGGGCGAGGACGAGACAGCGCATGGTTGAGCTCTTCACGAAAACCTTCCTTGCGTGCGAGATGCCTGGGCGGAGGGGCACATTGCAATTTCGGTACAATGCGCCGCCTATGTCGCTGCGCAGACGCGTTGGCGTGTTCGGGTGGGGCGTGGTCGCACCGAAATCCCCCAACGTCGACGCCTTCGAACAGAACCTCGAACAGGCCGGTACGTGGCTCTCGCCCTACACCGGTTACGGCCAGTCGAACTTCCTCGTCGGGTATCCCGACTTCGATTTCGAAACATACCACGCGTGGTTCGACGAGCGATTTCCGCCGGCCAAGTTCGCGCAGCTCAAGGAGAAGATGGGACCGATGGTGCAGTTCGCCATCGGCGCGTTCATCCAGTCCCTCGGCCAGAATCCCGGCATCGAGCAGTACCTCCAGTCCCTCGGCATGAAGTGCCACATCTACGTCGGCACCGGACTCGGCGACATCACCGTCACACAGCGCGAGGCGCTCGGCTACGAGCGCGTGCTGCGGCGCTGGAACGAGTTCTGGGCCGCGCCGGAACGGTGCGAGCCGCTGCGCCGCCATCTCGCCGGCGAGACCGACGCGAGCGCGCCGCGCAATCCGTCGGAGACGGCGATGGGCTCCGAGGAGTGGATCGAGACAAAGTACGACTGGGAAGCGTACTGGGCGGCGAAAAGCGACGCGCTGACGACCTATCTCGCCGAAGCGCGCGAGATCCACGGCGAGCCGGTGCCGCCGTCGTCGGGCTCAGCGAAACTCTCGTCGATCCGCACGAAACTGAACGGCATCCGCCAGTTGAACCGCAAGTGGGGCTGCCCGCTGGAGCCGTGGTCGGCGGTGTCGGCGAACCTGCTCTGGAACATCGCCAACATTCCGGCGGCGCAGATCTCCATGCTGGGCAGGATCGTCGGGACGACCATCGCGCCGGTCGCGGCCTGCGCGTCGTTCGGCGTCGCGGCGAAGATGGCCGTCGACGCCATCCAGCGCGGTGAGGCGGACGCGGTGGTGATCGGCATGACCGATCCTCCCCCGCACGAGCTGGTGATCTCCGCGTTCTACAACGCGAACGTGCTCTCCGCGGACGCCGACGTCTCACGCCCGCTGACCGGACTGAAGGGCACGCACGTGGCCGGTGGCGCGTGCATCTGGATCCTCGGCGACGCCGACAAGATGCGCGAGCAGGGCTTCAAGCCGCTGGGGATGGAGATCGTCGGCGTCGGCACGTCGTCGGACGCGCATCACATCATCACGCCGTCGAAGGGCGGGCCGCAGCTGGCCATCAAGGCGGCGTTGCACGAGGTGCAAACCGAGGACGTGCGGACGTGGGACATGCATGCCACGGCGACGCCCGGCGACGCGACCGAGATCGAGAACTCGCTGGAGATGCTGCACCCGGACGTGGTCTTCACCGCGCGCAAGGGCACGTTCGGCCACGGCATGTCGGTCGGCGGCGGCTGGGAGCTGACGGCGCAGCACATGGGCATGGCCAGAGGAAAACTCTTCCCCACGCCGCTCACCGAGGGGGAGCTGCACGCGGACGTGAAAGTGCACGCCGCGAAGTTCGTCGACGAGAGCGGCTGCGAGATCGCGCACGGCTACAGCGGCAAGTTGTCGATGGGAGTGGGCGGCGTGAATTCGTGCGTCATCTCCCGTCCCTGGGACGCCGAGTAGGCCAACGCTTCGAGAAATGAAAAGGCCGGGCGACGAGCCCGGCCTTTTTTGTTGCTCGGTGGTGGTGTCTTACCGCACGGTGACGTTCTGAGCCTGCAGGCCTTTCGGGCCCTGCGTGACGTCGAACTCGACCTGCGCTCCCTCGGCGAGGGAGCGAAAGCCACCGCTCGAGATGGCGGAGAAGTGAACGAACACGTCCTCGCCCGCTTCGGTCGTGATGAACCCGAAGCCCTTGGCATCGTTGAACCATTTGACAGTTCCGGACTGACGCATGTGGGTGGATCTCCTTTCGTGAAAATGTGCTGCGTACGGAGATCCACAGGTGCTGCGCATCTCTTTCCAGCGTCGGTCGCAACACGACCGTCAGAAGCTTCATTCCGGATGGGAGGCAGTGGCGTTCGATGCGCGCGGCTAAAGAGGCGTCGCAATCCTCGACGGCAAAGTATGGGAGCCAGTACGACGGCACCTCCGCCGGCGCCTGCGACATCATCATGCCGCCGACGGATTGTCCGGCGACCTGGAACTCGGTGTATTCGGGCGCTTCCTTGAGGCGCCAGTCGAAGAGCGCGGGATAGAACTTCTTCGCCGCGTCGAGGTCTTTGACCTGCAGCTCGTTCCAGCAGAGCGCGCCCGCCTCGTCGCGGATGGCGATGCCGGAATTCGCGTTCGGCTGCCAGACCGCGAACACCGCGGCCTGCGGATCGACGAGGATGGCCATGCGTCCCTGGTCGCCGACGTCGAACGGTCCGGCGTGCAGCTTGCCGCCGAGGGACTGCGCTTTCGCGGCGGCGGCATCGGTGTCGGTCACGGAAACGTACGACATCCAGAACGGCGGCACGCCGGCCATGTCGGGGCCGAACTTGTACATGGCCGCGCAGTCGGCGCCGTTCTTCTGGAAGATGTAATACATCCCCATCTCCCCCATCGAGATCTCGCGGACGGTCCAGCCGAACAGCGGCATGTAGAACGCGCGCGCGCCGGCGTCGTCGGTCGTGCCGAGCTCGATCCAGCAAAAGGTTCCGGGCTGATGCGACGTGACGTTGGGCATGGTCTCCTCCTTCTGATTGGCAGCGGGCCGCCGGCGCGTGGCCGGCGGCCCACAGGTCATATCAAATCAGAACGTGTAGGTGATGCGGGTGTAGACGAAGCGGCCGTTCATGCCGAACGGCGAGTGGCTGGGATAGACGAACATGCCGAAGTTGCTCGGCGCGGTGAAGGTGGTCGTCCCTTCGCGGAAGATGCGCGTTTCGTCGGGGAAGTTGTCGAAGATGTTTTCGGCGCCGACGGCGAGGCTGTAATCGCGCCAGCGGTACGCGAGCTCGAGGTCGGCCAGCCACTCGGGCGAGAAGGTCTGGTCGTCCAGCGGTTGCAGAGTGGTCACCGGCGGCGTGCCGGTCGTGACGGGCACGAGCGCGGTGAAGCTGCAGTACTCGCCGTAGCGGCTCTCGCGCGCGGTGACGTTCCACGAGCCGCGGTTGTAGCTCTGCATCAGGCGCACGTTGTCCTTCGGCTGGCCGCACTCGACGCGGCGGCGCTCGATGCGGTCGAAGAGCACTTCGCCGAGGCCTTCGAGTTGCGGGGGCGTGCGCACTTCGCCGACGATCTTCGTCTCGTTCCAGCTGTACGCGGCGGAGAAATCCATCCGGCCGCCGAGCATCCCGCGCTGGTAGTTGCTGACGATGTCGTAGCCTTTCGTCTCCGTGTCGATGGCGTTGGTGAAGAAGCGCGCGGCGGTGGCACCGAGCGGCTGGATGAGCGGCAGGATGCGCGCGCCGGTGAAGTTGCCGGAGAAGACGATGCGGTCCTCGATCTCGATGTGGAAGTAGTCGAAGGTGACCTCGAGGTTCGACAGCGGCTGCCACACCAGGCCGGCGCTGAGG
>DASVSV010000131.1:0-2366 GCA_036387915.1 Thermoanaerobaculia bacterium | reverse complement strand
GGAGCGCCGCCGTCCCGGCGGCTGTAGGGGCAGGCGTCCCGCCTGCCCTCACCGTGGCCGGCGGGCAATGAAGTGCATGTCCCACGTGCGGATCTAGTGCTTTTTTTGCTGGAAAGCGCGTTTCCGTCGTGCTATCTTGCCGTCCGTAAATGCCGCACTTCGACGACCAGTCGCTCTTCGAATACGTGGAAGGAACCTCCCCCATCGCGGGTGAGATCGAATCCCACGTCGCCTCGTGCGGCGAATGCGCCACCGAAGTCGGCGACCAGCGCCAGCTGATGGCCACCCTCGCCGACGGCGAAGTCTGGCAGCCGGCCCCCGTCACGCCCCCCGCCCCCCGCCAGTTCATCGTCAACGTCGCCGCGTTCGCCGAGCGCGCCCGCCTCGAAGACGAGCAGGCCGTCGCCATCTGCGACGAGATCCTCACCGGACCGGCATCGTGGTGGCCGCAGAGACTGCGCAGCACCCCCCGCGCGTACACGGGCGGAGTGGTCAAGCAGTTGCTGGAGCGGCTGCTGGCGACGCTGCAGAGCTCACCGGCCAACGCGCTGCAGATCGGCAGCATGGCCATCGCCATCGCCAACGCGCTCGACGTCAGCGAGTATCCGAGCGACTACGTCATCAAGCTCCGCGCGCAGGCGCTACGCGAGCACGCGCAGGTTCTCTCGTTCATGGGCCGCTACCGCGAGGCGCTCGACTTCGTGGAGCGCTCCACGCGACTGTTCCACCAGGTTCCGCTGCCGGAGTATGACCTGGCCCGCGTGGCCATCGTGAAGGCCAACATTCTCCAGTACGTCGACCGGGTCGCGGAAGCCATCGCGCTCGCACGCGAAGCGGGCGACACGTTCCTCCGTTTCGGGGATCGCGTCCGTTACGCGAATGCACGCATCACCGAAGGAGCAGTCGTGTACAACGGCGGCGCCGTGGAGCGCGCGCTCGAGATCTGGAAGTCGCTCGAGAACGACCCGGGCCTCGACGAAGTCGGGGCCGTCCGCATCGCGCACAACATCGCCCTCTGCCTCTCCGAGCTTCAGAAACCGGCGGAGGCGGCCCGGTACGTCATGCGTTGCGTCTCGCAGTTCGAGATGCTGGGCATGGACACGGAGCGCACGCGCAGCCGCTGGATGCTCGCGCACGCCCTGGTCGCGTGGGGCAAGGCGGAGGAAGCGATTCCGACGCTGCGCCAGACCTGGCGCGAGTTCGAGCAGCTCGACATGATCGCCGACGCCGGTCTGGTGGCCCTCGAACTGGCTGAAGCGCTGCTGGCCACGGGCCGCACCGACGAAGTTCCAGCCATCTGCCGGGAAGTCATCGCCCAGTTCACCCGATCCGGAATGGCTTCCCGCGCCATCACCGCACTTTCCTTTCTCCGCGAAGCAGTGGCCCTCGGCCAGGCGTCGACGAGTCTCGTTCGCCATGTGCACGCCTTTCTCCGCGAACTGCCGGCCGAGCAACCCCGCCTCTTCGCGCCGCCGCCCGGCGGCTTCGGAGAGTAGTCGGTCGCCCGCGCATTTCCCACCTGTCAGGCACCTTCAGCGGTTACCGCTGAGCAACCGAAACCAACAACGTCAAACACGTAAGGAGAAACCATGCGCTCTTCGTCCCTGAAAACCGTCGTCGCCACCCTCTCGATCGTTGCCACCCTCGTCCTCGCCACCCCGGCCTCGGCCAGCAACCGCAACGAGCCGCGCCAGAACCGCGGCAACCGCGGCGACCTCATCGTCCGCGTCATCAAACTCATCAAACGCCTTGGCGGCATCACCACCAACGGCCTCCCCACCGTCCCCACCGGCGAGCCCGTCACCCAGGGCACCCCAACCGGCACCGGCACGGGCACCGGCGCGCAGTAACCCCCTCCCCCCCACGTCGCCGCGCAGCGGCGGCGTGGGGGGGGAGCGCAGTCGTAGCGTGCCGAGCAGAGGTTGGTTCGAAGGCGTGGCAGGACATCCGGTTGCCGGGCAAGGCGCACTTGAGCTCTTTGATGTGATTCTCACACTGGCCGCGACCGGTGTACGTCTCATACATCTGCCGGATCACCCGGTCGTCGTGCTGCCACGGAGTAGTCGGCGTCAGCCCGAGGATACAACGGGGCGGCGCTCGCGATCGGTCTAGTAATCGCAACCTAAAAGGACATTATAGAAAGGTAGATAGGGATCTCCCCCCGCTATCTCTGCACATATCGCCGCTTCTGTACACCGCGTGACTGGATCATCCGACGATGTTAGTTCTACTTTGTCACTTTTCCATTAGGTCATCGGGAAAGTGTTGTCCTCGCCGTTTGAAGCGTCTGCGGAGGAGGTCGATCAGGTCCTCGGGCGTGCGGCCGCGGCGCGGAAGATAGTGAACGAGCATCATCTGCACGTCAG
>DASVSV010000130.1:0-7284 GCA_036387915.1 Thermoanaerobaculia bacterium | reverse complement strand
AGCCCGCCCACCCCGGGGGGGCGGGCTGAAGCCACGCCCTACGTTTGGCGCGCTCTCCGCGAGAAGGAAAGTTAGCGCTCCGACATCGCCTGCGACAGCGCCTCGTTGAGGACCGGGACCCAGGTGGCGTAGCCGCGGGCGTTGGGGTGGAAGCGGTCGGCGTGGAAGAGGGAGCGGTCGGCGCGGAAGAGGGGGCCGGTTCGTTGCGCGATCGGGGCGAAGGTGAGGCGGAGGCGGACGGCTTCCTCCTCGAACATCCGGTTCGTGGCTTTCGTGCGGGCGGAGGCGAGGCCGCGGAGCAGGCGCGGGATGCGGGGCGGCGAGCCCATGTCGGGGGAGCCGGTGATGACGATCTTGACGTTGGGATTGGCGGCGCGGAGCTGCTGCACGATCTGGATGAGGTCCGCGCGCATCGAGCGGACGGGCGTGAGGTGGGTGACGTCGTTCGCGCCGGCGGCGAGCAGGACGAGATCGGGACGCAACGCGACGGCGGGCGCGAGCTGGTCGCGGCGGACGTCCGCCATCTGCGCGCCGGAGACGCCGAGGTTCGTCATCGTGACGCGGGAGCGGAGGGCGAGCTCGCGCGTCGTGGCCAGCGCGATTCCGGATTCGTAATCCGCGCCGACGCCGGCGGCGGTGCTGTCGCCGAGGATCACGTACGTGAGCTCGGGCCCGGAGTGGCCGAGGGTGATGGCGGGGCGGGCGGAGGCGGCGACGGTCAGGACGAGGACGAACATCACTGTCATCCCGAGCGTGAGTCGAGGGACCCGGGTGGGTGGAGGCTTCGGTGCGGGTGGTCGGGCGCGAGCTGCGCTCGGTGATTCTCCGTGGGCTCGAGGGGGCATCGGCGCGGGTGGTCGGGCTCGAGTTGCGCGCCCCCGCCCACCCGGGTCCCTCGACTCACGCTCGGGATGACAGATGAGAATCATGAACGGGGCAAAGTGCAGGAGAGGCGCCACGCGGAAGTAACGTCTGCGTGACGAAAGGGGCGGACGCGGCTGCGTTCGACGGATGCGCGCGGATAATGGCCGCTCACTTCACCGGAGGTTTTCATGCGCGTGAGCCGTTGGGCCGTGATGCTTCTCGTCGCCTTGGTCGCGATCTCCTGCAGCACCACACCTCCGCAAAAAGCGTCACGCAGATTCGAGCCGCGCACCGGCACCGAGAGCGATCCCGAGGCGCGGGAGCGGTGGTACTGGGAACAGCGCACCTACCCTGCCGGCTCGATCCCCATCGACGTCCATCGGCGCGAGTTGCAGCGCGAGCTCGGATCGCGGCGCCTGATGGTGGACGGCGAAAACTGGACGAACCTCGGGCCGGCGCCGCTGCTCGACATCACGTACGGCTTCGACAGCGTGCAGAACAGCAGCGGGCGCGCGCTGACCGTGGCCGTGCATCCGACCAACACCAGCATCCTCCTCCTCGGCACGGCGCAGGGCGGCGTCTGGAAGTCGACGGACCGCGGCGCGTCGTGGCGCGCGACCGCGGAGCACTCGCTGCCGACGCTGGCCGTGAACGTCATCCGCTACAGCCCCGCGTCGCCGAACGTCGTCTACGCCGGCACCGGTGAGCCGAACGGCAGCACCAGCATCCACGGCTCCGGCGTCCTGAAATCGACCGACGGCGGCGACACGTGGAGCGTCCTGCCGAGCCGCGGCGACGGCTGGAACTTCGACTACCAGTCGATCACCGGCCTGCACTTCGACGCGCGCGACGCGAACACGATGTACGTCACCACGGCCACCATCACCAACCCGAACGCGTTCTTCCGCACGCCGCCGGACATGCCGCAGCCGGGCATCTTCAAGTCGACGGACGCGGGCCAGAGCTGGACGCGCCTGGCCACGGCGACGAAGTACAACGTCCCGAATTCCATCAGCGCCGGCTTCATGGACTTCGAGTACGGCGGCGCGGTGGCGCCCGACCTGATGTACGTCACCGAGTTTTACGGCGGCATTCTCAAGTCGACGGACGCCGGCGCGAGCTGGCGCTACGTCACGCCGCGCAAGCCGAACGGCCTCGGCGCGTTCCCGGTCCCGATCACGCAGGTCAGCTATCCGGACTCGCTCGAGCTTCGCGTGAAGCGGCTCGCGCGCTTTCCCACTCCCGAAACGAATCTCGACTTCCGCCGTCCCGAGCTGGGCATGTCGGCGTCGAACCCGCAGGTCCTCTACGCCGGCTACGACGCGCCGTCGCTGCGTCTCGACTACGACGGCAACGGCGTCTTCGAGCCGCAGCGCGACCGCACCTTCACGACCTCGTTCATCTTCAAGTCGGTCGACGGCGGCGAGACCTGGCGCTGGCTGGGCGGCCAGCTCGAGGGCGTGCCCGACTACTGCGGCGCACAGTGCACGTACGACAACGTCCTGACCGTGAACCCGAACGACCCGGACGACGTCTGGATCGGCGGCTTCGCGTATTACCTCGGCTACACGGTCGATCCGGTCGCCGCACCGGAGCGCATCTACGAGGCGCCGTGGCGCGGGATGATTCACCGCTCCCGCGACGGCGGGAAGAGCTGGGTCGACACGACGCCGCACTGCACGCGCTACAGCAGCACGCCGTCGCGCACCGAGCGCGGACTGCCGGTCTACGAGTGCCTGGAGAAAGACCCGACCCGCGTCATCCATCCCGACACGCACGCCATCGTCCTGGCGAATGACGGCTCGATCTACGTGGCCAACGACGGCGGTCTCTATCGCACGTCCGTCTCGGCTGGCCCGGCGACGGTGATGCGCAAGCATCGCGCGGTCGGGCCGCGCACGGCGCCGCATCTGGCCGGCCTGGCGTACAAGTGGGAGAACCTCAACAACGACCTCTCGACGCTGCAGTTCTACCGCATCGGATCGCACCCGACCAATCCGAACGCGATCGTCGGCGGGATGCAGGACAACTCGGCCGGCTACTGGGACGGCTCGGTGTGGCACGGGTGGGGCGCGGGCGACGGCACGATCGCGATCTTCGATCCGCGCGACCCGCGGTACGTCTATCTCGGGACGCAGTTCGCCGTGCATCGCCACAGCGCCGGGGGCGCGAAGGATTTCTCGCCCGAGGGCGGGTGGCGGTGGAACGTCTTCTCCGCCGAGGACTTCGTGAGCTCGACGGAGAAACCGAGCTTCGTGCCGGTGTTCGTGCTCGATCCGGTCGAGCCGAGCATCACGTACGGCACGAGCAACGAAGGACTGTACCGCTCGACGAATCACGGCGAGGATTCGAGACGCCTCTCGCCCGCCCTGGTCCTGGATGGCGTCCCGACGACGATCTCGGTCTCGCCGGTCGATCACAACGTGGTGTGGGTGGGGACGAATAACGGGACGGTCTATCGCTACGAGATCAGCTCGATCGGCACCGCGACCGTCACCCGCGTCGACACGGGTCTGCCGAACCGCTACGTCAGCCGCGTGATGGGCAGCTTCGAGAACGCGAGCACGGTCTACGCGGTCTTCAACGGCTACGACGCGAATACGCCGACGACGCCGGGGAAGGTGTTCGTGAGCACGGACCGCGGCGTGACGTGGAGCAACATCTCCGGCAATCTGCCGGACGTCCCCGCGACGGCGATCGCGCTCGACAAGTTCGACGCGAACCGCATCTTCATCGCCACGGATGCCGCGGTCTACTCGACCACGAACCGCGGCACGACCTGGCAGTCGGAACGCCGCAACATGCCGGTGGTGGCGGTGCAGGACCTCGACCTGAACCCGAACACCGGCTACCTCGTCGCCGCCACGCACGGGCGGGGGGTGTGGCGGATGAAGGTGCGGTAAGCGACGTCCCTTCAGCCCGCCCACCGCGCCCGAGGGGCGGACTGAAGCCGCGCCCTACGTTTGGCGCGTTCATGGCGAGATGGGACGGTCCGGCTGCCATCCCAATGGCCAGACTTAGCGCAGTTTGCACGACCCCTCACCCGCCCTTTGGGCACCCTCTCCCCGCTCACCGCGGGGCGAGGGGCAACAAACACGACTCTCGCCAGACTCTCCATTTGTTGCCCTTCTCCCCTCGTGAGGGGAGAAGGTGCCCAACGGGCGGATGAGGGGTTGTTCTCACGTTGAAGTTAGCCCCGCCCGTCCGAGGGGCGGGCTGAAGCCGCGCCCTACGTTTGGCGCTTCACGCGGAGATGGGACGGTCCGGCTGACCGCGCTGTTCCAATGTTCATGCACAGTGTCGCGCTACTCGTCGCGATTTTTCGCGGCGAGGGGGATGACGGTGCCGGTCTCGGAGGGGAGTTGCACCACGCTGGCCGGCTGCTCCGCCTCGGGGTACTCGTAGACCTCTTCACGTTCGGCGGGCGGGTGCTTCTTGAGGAACTTCTTCGCGTAGAGGTCGCGGTCGGCGGCGTCGAGGAGGAGGTCCACGGACGGCGGCGCGAGCAGCGACGAATGGGAGATGCCGGCGCTGGCGGTGATGCGCAGCGTGTCCGTCCCGACGAGCCACGTCAGTTGGGCGACGTCCGAGGTGAGGCGGTCGGCGAAGGCGGCCGCCTCGTCGAGCGTCACGTCGCTGACGAGGAACACGAACTCGTCGCCGCCGTAGCGGGCCACGACGTCGTCGCGGCGGGTGCGGCTGAGGAAGAGCGCACCGACGTCGCGGAGAATGCGGTCGCCGGCGAGATGGCCGTTCGTGTCGTTGATCTCCTTAAAGGAGTCGAGGTCGAGCATGACCACGGCGGCCTCGCGCTCCTCGACGAGCTTCTCAGCCGTGCGGTCGACGAAGGTGCGGCGCGTGGCGACGTTGGTCAGCTCATCGCGCTCGGCCATCGTCCGCCACCGCAGCACCTCGGCAGCGAGAGCACGGTGCCGCGCCAGCAGCCGTCCGGCGGCGGCGATGCGCGCCGACACCTCGACGTCGCTGCAGCTCTTGGGCAGGAAGTCGTCGAAGCCGCGCGTGAGCGCCGACACCTTCGACTGCTCGTCGCCGCGCGAGGTGATCATCACCGCGTAGATCGTCGACGCCGTCGGATGGATGCGCACGTGCGCGATGAGATCGAGCCCGTTCAGCTTCGGCATCTCGAGATCGGAGAGCAGCAGGTCGAAGGTCGCGTTGCCGAGCTTGGCCAGGGCATCCGTGCCGTCGACGGCCGTCACCGCGGTGCAGCCGAGGCGACGGACCAGAGTGCGGAGATAGATGCGATAGGCGTCGTCGTCTTCGACGATCAGCACACGCACACTGAGGCTGGTGGTGGGTACGCCGTCAGTGTCCGTCTTTCGTCGTAGCATGAGGGCCGAGTCTGTCTATTCAATGTGCGCGCCTGCTGACACCCGATCGTGACGGGCGTCACAACCAGCCTCAGCAAACCAGATCGTTCGCGTCCTGTGACTGCTCGGGGAGTGGGGCGCGGTCTTCTTCGGCTTCGCTGGTGTGCTGCGAATGCAGCATGGCGCAGTCGCGGACCATCTCCACCACCCGCTCCACGTCGAAGGGCTTGTGCAGGATGGCCTGGACTCGCATGTTGCCGAGGCGCTTGAGGGCGCTGGCGTCGAAGGCGGTCATGACGATGACCACCGACGTGGCGTGCGGGCGGACCGCCGTGAAGGTTTCGAGGAACTCGAAGCCGTTCAGGCGCGGCATCATCAGGTCGAGCAGGATGACCGCGTAATCGTGCACGCGGACGTGCTCGAGCGCGGCCAGCCCGTCCGGGGCGGTGTGCACGTCGAGCGGCTCGCGGCGCAGCGCTGCCACCATCAGGGTGCGGATTGCGCTGTCATCTTCGACGATCAGGACCTTCGGTGCGGGCATGTTGCCGAACCGCTATGCAAATCGCACACCGTGCTGTGCAATGATTTGGGTGATTTTAGTTATTCGAAGCGCAGCGCCTCGATCGGATCGAGGCGCGCCGCCTTGTAGGCCGGGTACCAGCCGAAGCCGGTCCCGATCAGCGAACAGACGATCAGGCCGGTCAGCGCCCAACCCCACGGAAAGACCATGGCGATGTCGAGCCAGAGGGCGACGCCGTTGCCTCCGGCCACGCCCAGGAGAATGCCCAGCAGGCCGCCCAGTTCCGAGAGCACGACCGCCTCGAGCAGAAATTGCCGGACGATGTCGTCGCGCCGCGCGCCGATGGCCTTGCGCACGCCGATCTCGCGCGTCCGCTCGGTCACGCTGACCAGCATGATGTTCATGATGCCGATGCCCGCGGCCAGCAGCGCGATCACGCTGACCACGAACGCGCCGACGCGGATCGTCCCCGCCACCTGCGCGAACGCGGAGACCAGCGTGTCGTTCGAGTAGACCTCGAAGTCGTTGTCCTCGCCGAGCTTGAGGCCGCGCGCGGAGCGCATCGCGCCGATGGCCTTGTCGAGGGTCTGGTTGTACGTGGCCTGCGTCGTCGACTGCACGGCGATGTTGACGGTGCGGTTCACGCGGCCGAAGTCGGCCAGGTAACGGGTGATGGGGACGATCACCAGCCGGTCCTGGCTCTGCCCGAACGACGACCCTTTCTCCGTGAAGACGCCGATGATCTGGTGCGGCTTCTCGTTGATCTTGATGGTCTTGCCGATCGGCGTCTCGTTCGGGAAGAGCTTCTTCTGGATGTCGGTCCCGACCACCGTCACCGCCCGCGCCAGCGCCACATCCTCGGGCGAGATGTTGCGCCCGTAGCCGAGGGTGTAACTGTTGGCGACGAGGAAATGCTCGTTGGTGCCGACCAGCGTCAGCCCCTGGACTTTCGTCCGGCCGAAGCTGGCCGGCTTGCCGCCGTCGAAGATCTTGAAGCAGATCGCCCCCGCCTCGCCGCCCATCAGCCGCTCGAACTCGCGGGCCTCGTCGAGGGTGATGTTGCGCCGGTTGGCGTACGTCGTCTCCGGGTCGCTGGCCGACATGGTCGGGTACTTGGCGAACTGGAAGATGTTGCTGCCGAGGAAGCTCAGCCCCGATTCGATGGAGCCCTGGATGACGTTCAGCGCGGTCATCACGCCGATCACGGAGAAGACGCCGATGGTCACGCCGAGGATCGTCAGCGCGGAGCGCAGCTTGTTCGTGCGCAACGCGGTCAGGGCGAGGCGGAAGATTTCGGAGAAGGGCATGTGTGAAGTTGAGAAAGGTTGCTGGTTGCTGGTTGCCGGTGCCTTTTCGCGGAGAGGCACCAGCAACCAATCAAGCATACGCGTGTAATGAATCCGGGTTTCCCCGGCAGCGTTATGGAGTGCGGCGGCCTTAGGAGGGCGTCTCAAATACCTCCCGCTGAGGGCGGAGCGACTGGGTGGGCATGCACGGACTGGGACAAGCACCGGTCAACAGAGTGCTAACAGAAGGTGCGATCCTGATGGTTCGGCCAGTCGACCGCGA
>DASVSV010000129.1:0-5337 GCA_036387915.1 Thermoanaerobaculia bacterium | reverse complement strand
GCGGGGAGAGGGGCAACAAACATGGCTCTCGCCAGACGCTCCATTTGTTGCCCTTCTCCCCTCGTGAGGGGAGAAGGTGCCGAAGGCGGATGAGGGGTTTTCGCTCGCGCTAAGTTAAGGCCATTGGGATGACAGCCAAGTCAAAGGCGCAGTTGCTGGCGTCGTTAGAAACGTTACCGAGGAACCTCCCGCAGCACGTCGATCTTCACGTCCGTCCCGAACGCCATCGCATAGCGGAAGCTGTGTGCCTCGGGGATCGACACCTCCTGCTCGCCGGGCGCGAAGACGACCGGGCGCAGGTTCCACTCGAGCAGTCCCAGTTCGCTGCTCAGGTTCGCGAAGCGGACGTACACCAGCCGGCTGAATCCAGCCTCGCTCGGAACCGTCACGCGTACGCGGCCTCGCGTCACGTCGAAGTCGTACGCCGTCGCCGGCTTGCGTTCCGCCGTCGCAACGGCGACCCCGCCCTGCGTCCTGATCGTGGGCAGCAGCGCGCTCAGCGTGAACGCTGCCTTTGCCGGGAACACTTCGACGGGCGGCATGCTCCCCTCGCGTTTGGCGATCTCGAGATAGTTCCAGCGCCCGATGGGCGGCTCGCCGACGATCAACGGACGCTCCCATTGCCCGGCCACGTCGTACTGCAGCAGCAGCGGATTCCAGTGGCGGTAGATCTTCCAGCGCTCGTCGGTGACGATCCAGTTCTCCGTCTCCGGCGCGATGTCGATCGCCGCCAGCAGTCCGCCCGCCCCTTTCGGCGCGCGCACGGCCACGACGATGCGGTTGCGCCCCGTCTGCACGTACGGCGAGATGTCGTAGTAATCGAGCGCCCGCTGTTCGTCCACGCGGCGGCCGGCGATCTCTTTGCCGTTGATGTAGAGCGTGTACTCCGGATCGCCGAGGAGTTTGAGCCGCGTGTAAACGCGATTCGGCGGGAGAGTAATCTCGCGCGCGGCGAAAAACGCCAGCGGCTGGTCCGCGCTCATGTTGTGCTGCGCCCAGATCCACCGCGCCGGCGCCGTGCGGTCGTGAAACTTCTGCGAGTAGACGCTGACCAGGTGGCTGAACGCCGCCGTGAATACGACGATGAACGCCAGCACGATGGTCAGGCGCTTCACCAGCGCCGCATCGTGACCGGGCAACGTTAGAATCCTCCACCTCATGCGGAGCGTGATTGTAATTCCCGCGCGTTGGGCGTCCACGCGCTTCCCCGGCAAGCCGCTCGCGCCGATCGCCGGCGTCTCGCTGATCCAGCGCGTCTACGCGCGCGCCGCCGGCTCCGCGCTCGCGAACTCGATCTACGTCGCCACCGACGACGACCGCATTTACGACCACGTCACCGGCTTCGGCGGCAACGCCGTGCGCCCCGAGGGGGATTTCGCGACCGGCACGGATCGCATCGCCGCCGCGCTGCCGCTCATCGAGCGCGTCGAGGACGCACCGTTCGACTGCATCGTCAACGTCCAGGGCGACGAGCCGCTGATCGACATCTCCTCGGTCGACGCACTGCTGCTGCGTCTCGAACAGACCCCGGTCGGCATCGCCACCCTCGCCTGCCCCCTCGAAACCGACGAAGAGTTCAACGCCCGCGACGTGGTCAAGGTCGTCACCGACAGCATCGGCAACGCCATCTACTTCTCCCGCGCCCCCATCGGCTCGCGCGAGCTCGCCCTGCGCCACATCGGCGTCTACGCCTACCGCCGCGCCGCGATCGAGCGCTTCGTGTCCCTGGAGCCCTCGCCCCTCGAGCGCGCCGAATCCCTCGAACAACTGCGCGCCATCCAGAACGGCATGCGCATCTCCGTCATCCGCACCGCGAAACCGCACCTCGGCGTGGACCGCCCCGAGGACGTGGCCCGCGTCGAAGCGGAGCTGGCGAAGGGATAAGGCCTCCGGCGGACCATCCCCTTGCGACCGCGCCGCCTCACCCTTTAGAATTGCGCGTGCGCTACGTGAGCAGCAGCAAGCGTTCCGGAGATTGCGAGTGAGCCGCAAGGCTCCCATCACCAGCAATCCCGCCATACACCCCCTCTCTCCCCAAAAAACAGCAGGCAGAACGGCATCGTCGGAGGCGCCATGAGCACGAAGTACATCTTCATCACCGGTGGTGTGGTTTCCGGCCTCGGCAAAGGGATCGCCGCGGCGTCCATCGGCGCCCTGCTCGAGGCCCGCGGCTTCAAGATCACCGTCCAGAAATTCGATCCCTACATCAATGTCGATCCCGGGACCATGTCGCCGTTCCAGCACGGCGAAGTGTTCGTCACCGACGACGGCGCCGAGACCGATCTCGACCTCGGCCACTACGAGCGCTTCACCACCATGCGCGCCACGCGCAAGAACAACTACACCACCGGCCGCATCTACCTCAAAGTCATCGAGAAGGAGCGCCGCGGTGACTACCTCGGCAAGACCGTGCAGGTCATCCCGCATATCACCGACGAGATCAAGAAGTGCATCAAGGACGTCTCCGAGGGCGTGGACGTCGTCATCGTCGAGATCGGCGGCACCGTCGGCGACATCGAGTCGCTCCCCTTCCTAGAAGCGATCCGCCAGTTCCGCCTCGAGGCGGGCCGCGGCAACGCCATCAACGTGCACGTCACCCTGATCCCGTACATCAAAGCCAGCGACGAGCTGAAGACCAAGCCGACGCAGCACTCCGTGCAGACCCTGCGGCAGATCGGCATCCAGCCCGACATCCTTCTCTGCCGCTCCGAGCGCACCATCCCCGAGGAGATGAAGAAAAAGATCGGCCTCTTCTGCAACGTCGAAGAAGAGTCGGTCATCCCCGCGTACGACGTCGACTACATCTACCAGGTGCCGCTGGCGTTCTCACGCGAGAACCTCGACGAGATCCTGCTCGACAAACTGCACCTCCCGCACGAGGAGATCGGCTCGCTGACCAAGTGGGAAGAGATCGTGCGCAAGATGCGGCACCCCGAGGGGGAAGTGCGCATCGGCTTCGTTGGTAAATACGTGGACTTTGGCGACTCGTACAAGTCGCTCAACGAGGCGCTGGTGCACGGCGGCATCGCCAACAACGTCAAGGTGCGCATCGTCTACATCGACTCGGAGTCGCTCGAGGAAGAGGGCTATCACGGCGAGCTGGCCAGCGTGGACGGCATCCTGGTCGGCCCCGGTTTCGGCTCGCGTGGCGTGGAAGGAAAACTGCGCGCGATCCGCTTCGCCCGCGAGAAGAAGATCCCCTTCTTCGGCATCTGCCTCGGCATGCAGTGCGCGACGATCGAGTTCGCGCGCAACGTCGCCGGGATGGTGGGCGCAAACTCGACCGAGTTCGACGACGAGGCGCCGTACAAAGTGATCTACAAGCTGCGCGACCTCATCGGCGTCGACGCCCTCGGCGGCACGATGCGCCTCGGCAAATACCCGTGCAATCTGAAGGAAGGGTCGCTGGCCCGCGATGCGTACGGCGTCGACTTCGTCGACGAGCGCCACCGCCACCGCTACGAAGCCAATCCCGAATACATCCCCCAGCTCGAAGAACGCGGCTTCCACGTCACCGGCATCTCCCCCGACGGCAAGTTCGTCGAGATCATCGAGCTCAAGAACCACCCCTGGTTCCTCGGCTGCCAGTTCCACCCCGAATACAAATCACGCCCCAGCGCCCCGCACCCGCTGTTCCGCTCCTTCGTCGCCGCCGCCCGCTCGCACAAGGCCTCGAACAAGACCACGGTGCAGGTGCAGCAGCCGGCCGAGGTCACCGGCGCGTAAGGGTGCGACAGGCGTGCGGCGGCCTTGCGGCCGCCGCACGTTCGCTGCATCAATACTCGTGCACGCCGATGTCCCACGTGCCGGAGCGGCTCTTCAGCCAGTAATCCTTCGTACCGTACGTGAGCGTGCGCCCCACGCCCCTGAGGGCCGACGTGGACGTCAGCTTGTAATCCTCCGCGTTGAGGCCTCCCGCGCGGACGAAGCCCGCGGTGCCGATGACGTCTGTCGTTGAACTGTAGGCCGGCGCGCCGGGATTGGCGGACCAGTTGTTGTTGCGGTAGGTAATACCGGCCGTCGTCGGGACGTCCGCCAGTTGCGCGGTGGTGGTCATGACATGGAAGCTGTTGTTCTCCACGAGCACGCCGGAATGGTTCGTGTCCGGATCGAAGTGCACGGCGTCGAGCGTGGCGTTGTAGATGACGTTGTTCGCAAAGCGGACATTGGTCATGCTGTGCGCGTCGAGCTCTTCGCTGTCCTTCCAGAACCCGATCCCCCACATCGCACGCACGATGACGTTGTTCGTAATGTCGTTCCCGTTCAGAGGATTGACCTCCGCCGCCGGAGCGTCTTCGTTCGCGAGACCGATGCCGATGGCGGGATGGTTGTTGCGGTAATAGTTGGTGTCGCCGGTGCTGTAGAGCAGGTTACCGTCGACGACGGACGACTGGGTGTGCGAGATGTAAATATTGGCGGAGAAGTTGTCGAACGCTTCGTTGCCGATCGCTTTGCAGTCGTCGCAGCCGAGGATGATCCCTTCGCCGTAATTGCGATAGACGATGTTGTGGCTCACCGTCACGCGCTCCGCGCGAAAGACGCCGAGGGCCGTGGCCCAGCCGCCGTTCGGCCAGCTGCGGGCCTGATTCTCGAGCACGTTGTTGTAGATGACGTTGCCGGTGATGAGATTGTCGTAATTGCGGCCGAAATTGTCGTGGCCGAACCAGATCCCGTTGCGGACGGAATTGTGAACCGTGTTGTTCATCACCCGCACGTGATGGCAGCCCCAGCCGACGATCCCGATCTGCGGCGCATTGCGGATCTCGAAACCGATGAAGTCGAGGTAATCGCCGCCGAGGGTCACGGCGTTCGCGGGATTGTTGCTCGCGTCGACTTGTCCGACCGCGTCGATGATGGGCAGCTCGCCCGGATATGCCTGGTATGTGACGCGCGCCGTCGCGGTGCCGTCCGTCCAGATGTTCGCCTGCTGATAGTAGACGCCGCCGCGGACGTAAACGATGTCACCCGGCTGCACCACGAGCGCGGCTTTGGTGATCGAGGCATAGGGAGCGGTGATCGTCCCGGTCCCGGTCGTGTCGTTGCCGTCGGTCGCGACGTAACGGATGGTGGCGGTGGCGGTAGAGGAGAGAAGAAGAGTGAGGAGGAGAGGGAGGATTCTGCGCATACGGGGCTCCGAACGCGATTGCTCGCGGAGTGTTGAGAAAAGTTGTGGTTAATGCCGGCAGACGGCTTTCCGTCGCGTCAAATAACTTGCATACGGCGCGCCTGCTTCAACGGACCAGCGAGCTCGCGCCACCAACGGCCCATGCTCGAAAGTGTAACGGCGGGCGCGCGTCTCGCCTTGCGCGTGAATACGTTGGGCGTGGCTTCAGCCCG
>DASVSV010000128.1:0-29521 GCA_036387915.1 Thermoanaerobaculia bacterium | reverse complement strand
CGGGCTGAAGCCACGCCCTACGTTTTTACACGCTCGTTCGGAGGCCCACTCTTTGGTCGTTGCATGCGCTGCGCACTCCAGACGCTACGCGTATTTAGTTTGTGTTCGCTCAGCGCGCGAAGCGTTTACGCAGCTCGGCTTTCGCTTCTTGGTTGGACACGCCCGCACCTGCTTCAATCTGTGCGAGCGCCGCCGCGACATCTGCGAGCAGCTCAATATCGCGCGGCATCGCGTCGGCGCTGCTTGACTCGGTATCGGTGCGCACGTTCTTCAAGGAGTTCCTACGTCGTCGGCGGCACGACGCTCATCTTCGGGCCCGACTGGCGGCGCTGCTGGCGTTCGGCTTCGCGCTGGCGTTTGCGCTCGAGGGATTCGGTGTCGGGGGTGACGATGCCGGTGCGGAGGAAGGAGTTGAGGGCGGCAGCGTACGGGACGCTCGGTTCGGCGAGCTTGACGCCGCTGCGGTAGCGCAGGCCTTCCGCGGTCTGAGAGAGGTGGCTCCAGACCACGATCGCGACGACGGTCACGCGCACGTCGAGCTTCGAGAACGTGAGCGTGGCGCGCGTGCCGATGCGGAGCGGCTGCGCGTGCAGAAGCTGCGCTCCCGAGACGCTGACGTTCAGCAGCGCCACGGACGAGCCGTTGAACGCGCCTTCGATCGGCTGCGCCACGAGAAACCGGTCGCCTTTCCGCAGGTCGGTCACTTCATCGCTCATATCTGGTGTGGGGAAACGCGGACAGTCTAGCGCGTTTCGGCCGCGCTGTTAACCCGCGGGGCGGTTTGGCCGTAGTAGGGGCAGAACCGGAGGCAATTTCATGGATATCTGGATCCCGGTGATCGGCATGCTCTCGTCCACGGCGATGGTCGTGCTGATCGTTTACGTCGTGGCCAGGTCGCGCCAGCGCCGCGCCGAATTGCAGGCCGAGGTGCAGACGCGCCTCATCGACCGCTTCGGCTCCGCGCCGGAGCTGATCAACTTTCTGCAGTCGCCGGCCGGGCAGCAGTTCGTCAACGGCGTGCAGTCCGCGCCGGCGTTGATGGCGCGCGAGCGCATCATGTCCGGCTTCACCCGCGCCATCGTCCTGTCGATGCTCGGCGCCGCATTCCTCGCGCTGACGTTCTTCTACGACGACGATTTCGCCGTCCCGGCCGCGATCCTCTTCAGCCTCGGCATCGGCTATCTCCTGGCCACACTCGTCTCGTACAAGCTCTCGTCGGCGATGAGCGGCGGCAGCGTCCTCCATCCGAACAGCAACACCAGCGTCTGACCGTGACCATGTCCGCCGCCATGACTCTGCCGGCACAGCTCACCGCCGAGGCGCGAGCCCGCACCGGTAACCCGCGGCCGATGGACGAGGCACGCTTCGAGATGTTCTACCGCCGCACCGCGGGGAACCTCTGGTCGTACCTCTACCGGATGACCGGCGACGAGTCGACGGCGGACGACCTGCTGCAGAAAGCGTTCTTCCGCTTCCTGCGCACGAACCCGCCGCTGGCGACGGAAGAGCATCAGCGACGCTGGATTTTCCGCACCGCCACGAACCTCGCCTTCGATGGTCGAGGAGTGAGACTGCCCCAGAGCAGCACGCGCTTGTACGTGTAGAAGTACGGACTGGCCTCGCCGAGCACGCCGCGCAACCGCGTGCGGTATTCGGCGAGGAACTCGTCGAAGCGCGGCGCGGGGAGCAGCGCCTGGTAGTGCGTGAGCAGCGCGCCGCGCACCCACTCCACGACGTCGTCCGCGGAAGGCAGTACGTGTCCGTAGACCTGCAGGCGCACGTGCTGGCGCGCGAATCCGAGCTCGTGGAGCAGAGTCGCGTAACGCTCGATGGGCAGGATGTAGTCAGGACGTTCCGCCAGTCCGAAGTCGCGCGCGACGTCCGCGGCCACGCTGTGCGACGGATGGTCGTCGTTGGCCGGCATCTGAACCGCGAGCTGGCCGTCCGCGGAGAGGAAGCCGGTCAGCCGCGCGAGGAGCTGCTCGTGATCGGCGACCCAGTGCAGCGCGGCGTTGGAGAAGACGAGGTCGAACGCACGCGTGGGCGCAGCAAAGTGCTCGATGCTCTGCTGCTCGAAGCGCAGCGTGTCCGTGGCGGCGCCTCGCGCCTTGCGCAGCATGGACTCGGAGTCGTCGACGCCGAGGGTCTCCGCCGCGCCGAGGAACTCGTGCAACTCGCGCGTCAGCTCGCCCGTGCCGCAGCCCAGGTCGGCGACGCGCATGCGCGGCCGCGGCTCGACCAGCGCGGCCACGTCGAGAAAGGGCTGCTTGCGCTCCGCGGTAAATCGCTCGTATTGCTCAGGTGACCACATGCAGTCGATCAAACTACGGCGCCAGCTCCAGGATCGCGTTCATCACCAGGCCGTACAACCCCGGCGTGTTCATCCTCCACATCGGGTTGGTGGACATGAGGATCACGTGGCCTTTGCCGCGCGGGACGTCGATGACGGCCGGCTTGCCGGAGATCTCGTCGGCCCCTTCGAGCATGCCGGAGAGGAGGAGGTCTTTCTCCGCGAACGAGATCACCACGCGCGGACGGTCTTCGACGCGCGGCACGTAGGCCTCGACCGTCCACGGCGCATCCTCGGGTAACTGGAAGCCGGCTTCGCCGGGGCCGGGCTTCGCACGCTCCGGCGCGGGCACGTAGGGGCGGCCCTGCGGCACGTCCGGGTCGTCCTTGCCGCCGCGGCCGGACGGGCGCGGGTCGGGCTCGCGCTCCTCGCGGAACCCGACCCGGAACACCGGACCGCCGGAAAAGTAGAGCGGGATCATGTCGTCGTAGCCTTTGCCGATCGGGTGCTTCTTGTCGGTCAGCGCGCCGCGGACGATGGTGCCGGGGGCCTTCAGCTTCGTGGTCGGGACGACCCGCACCCAGCGCGCCAGGCCGTACTCGATGGCCCAGACCGAGGTATCGCGCGCGGTGACGAGCAGGCCGCCCTCTTCGACGAAACGGAGCAGGTTCTGCACGCCCGTCAGGCCGAGGCCGGGACGCATGTCGTCAGTTTCATCGACGCCGAGGTTGGGGGTGAGCTCGGTCTTCTTCCACGGCAGCGGCGGACCGGGGGGATAGCCGTTGACGACGTCCTGCGGGGTGGCGCGCTGGCCGCCGACGGGCGGGAAGAGGATCACGTCGTAACGCTCGCGCAGATTCGCGATCGCGGAGGCGTCCTGCGTCGAGATGTAGTCGTAGGGGACGTTCATCGACTCGAGCGCGAGCCGCCACCAGCCCTCGTCCTGCGTGCTGATCCAGGTATGCATCAGCGCGATGCGCGGCTTCTTGACGCCGGTCTTCTGGAAGTGCTCGCGAAAGTACGCGACTTCGCCCTGCGTTGACTTCGGCGCGGTGCGGGACAACGGGCGCATCTTCACCTTGAGCACGTCGGGGTTGACGACGCGCTTCACGTCGACGTTGTAGAGGTAGCCGAGGGTCCAGCCGGTGTCGTCGTAAACACGCTCTTCGCCGCGGACATACTGCACGTCGAGCAGCGTGTCGGCGAGACGGGAGTACGGCTGGTCCATGCGGATCACGTACGAGCCCTTGGCGAACTTCGTCGCCTCCGGCTTCTTCTCTTCTTTCGCGTCCTTTGGCGCGTCGGGAGCGGGCGGTTTGGCGGGTGGCCAGTTCGTGGTGATGGAGAACGCCTCGTCGGCGGTGTGGATCTCGAGGCCGTGGCGCTCGAGGAGCGTCAGCAGCTCGTGCACCTGCCCCTGCCGTTTCTGTCCGGCGTCGATGACCCACGCGGCCGGACCTTCGTTGACCGGCTTGGCCACGGCGCGTTTGCCCATCGTCCAGAAGCGCTCCAGAAAACGCTCGCGGTTCTGGGCCATGTCATTGAGCGCGAAGAGCACGCCCGACTGCTGGTAGTTGATGTTGTTCCGCAGCGACCAGCGCACCTCGGGCAGCGGCGGGTTCTGGCGGTACCACGCGCGCTCGCTCTGCCCGCGCACGACGCGGCGCTCCGTGACCGGCCAGCGATTGCCGAAGGTCTCGTAGAAACGGGCGATGGTGTTGCGTCCCGCGCCGAGCCAGAAGAGATAGTTGGGGGCCCAACCATCCCAGAAGCCGTGCAGCCAAACGCCCGGCAGTCCGCGGCGCGTCAGCTCGTCCATCTCATGGAATCCCATGCGATGCCACTCGTCGATCATCATTGGATCGAGCGCGGGGTTGAAGGGGCCGGTGCCGGTGGAGATGTAGAGGAACGGCACCGACTCGTGCAGGTCGTGCATGACCTGCGGATGGAAGCGGTAGTACGCCTTCATCGCGTTCTGGCTGAGCGCGAGCGCCATGCCGATCTGGTCGCGGTTGTTGTCGTGCGCGACGTACTTGCCCCAGTAGACGAGCGGCGGCGTGGCCACGCCGGGATTGGCCTGGCGCCAGCGCCAGAGGTCGACCTGCCGGTTGCGGCCGTCCACTTCGAGCACGGGCGTGATCAGCGTGATGACGTTGTCCCGGATGGCGCGGATGAACGGCGTCTCCTCGACCGCGAGCCGGTACACCAGCTCCATCAGCATCTCCGGGCTGCCGGTCTCCGGCGAGTGCATCGCGCCGGTGGCGTAGTACATCGGCTTGCCCTGCGCGATCAGCGTGCGCGCCTCTTCGTCGGAGATCTTGCGCGGATCCGCGAGCTTGCGCGTGATCTCGGCGTAGCGATCGAGGTTGGCGATGGTCTCCTCGCTGGCCACGGCCACGACGATGAACTCGCGTCCTTCCTCGCTCTGCCCGACCGAGAACACCTTCACGCGCGGCGACGCGGCTTCGACGGCGCGCATGTAGCGATACACGTCCTCCGCATACGTGAGCTTCCCCTCGGCGCCGGCAATGTAGCCGTGGAACTTCAGCGGCGACGGGACCGTGGCCGAGACTGGGAGGTGATCGACGAGCTCCGTCATGAAACGGGGCTCGGTGGTCTGCTTGCGGATCTCCGAGGTGTAAGGCTCGTCGACTTGTGCAAACGCGGTTGCGGCGAACAGGACGATCAGTGCGAGTCGTTTCATAGGCGTAGGTAAAAGGTCAAAGGTAAAAGGTAAAAGGTAAAGTCGAAAGCGCTCGTGCGAACACGCGAAGCGTACTTTTACCTTTTACCTTTTTCCTTTCGCCTCATCTCGCACAGATGCCGTTGCGAATGATGTCAGCGATCTCTTCCACGACCTCGCGGGAGTCTTTGCCGAACGGCGCGTGGACTCCGAACAGGATCTCCACGGAAAAGTAGTTGAAGAACATGCGCGTGGTCAGGAGGAGCGCCGAGGTGGGGGAGACGGTGGGGCGGAGGCGGCCGCGGATCTCGTCGAGCGTGCCCTGCTCGTCCATCAGCCGCGTGAAGCGTTCGGCCATCTCGCCGTAGAACTTCTGGATGTGCGTGCCGCCGAACTCGATCACGTCGACGTAGATCAGCAGGTTGTGCAGGCGGTACTGCCGGATGGAGTCGCGGGCGGCGAAGCCGAGCTCCTCGATGTTGTCCGGGAAACGCTGCGAGGAAGTTTCGAGCGCGCGGCGGAAGGGGAAGCGATGCGTGTCCGCGATGGCAAAGTACTCGTCGAGCAGGTCGCGGAAGATCTGCTCCTTGTCCGGAAAGTGATGGTAGACGTTCCCGGTCGAGACTCCGGCCCGCTCGGCGATCTCGCGCATGGTGGTGGCGCGATAGCCGTGGTGAGCGAAGAGATGCAGCGCGGCATCGAGCACGGCACGCCGGCTTCGCTCCGATTTTTCCTCTCTCTGCATGCAGGGCCGACCCGCAGTATAAGGAAAGTGTGTCCTCGCCGTACGCCACGCTGCGCATCCCCGACTTTCGCAGACTGCTCCTCTCCCACGGCACGTTGACGATCGCGCGCGAGGCGCAGATCGTGGTCGTGGGCTGGCAGGTCTTTGCACTGACGCGCGATCCGCTCTCCCTCGGCCTGATCGGACTGGCCGAGGCGCTGCCTTACATCGGAGTGGCGCTGTATGCGGGGCATGTGGCCGATCGCACCGAGCGGCGCGCGCTGGCCATCGGCGGCACGTTCGCGCTGGTGCTGTCCGCGATCGCGCTGCTGCTGCTGACCATGACGCCGGGCGCGATCACCGCGGAGCGCATCTGGCCGGTGTATGTCGTGGTGGCCTTGAGCGCGACCGCGCGCAGTTTCATGCGGCCGGCGGTGTTCGCGTTGTCGGCAGAGGTGGTGCCGCGGGAGCTTTATCCGAACGCGGTGGCCTGGCGCACTTCGTCGTGGCACCTGGCGGCGGTGGCGGGGCCGGCGATGGGCGGACTGCTGTACGGATTCTCGGGACCGTCGCTCGCGTACGGCGTGGTCATCGTGATCATGACGTTCTCGCTGGCGGCGATTGCGTCGGTGACGCATCGCGCGCGGCCGGTGCCGCCGGAGATGCCGCTCGCGGAAAGCCTGCAGAGCGGGATCAGGTTCGTCTGGCGCGATCCGGTGCTGCTCGCGGCCATGACGCTCGACCTGTTCGCGGTGCTGTTCGGCGGCGCGGTGGCGCTGCTGCCCGCGTTCGCGGCGCTGCTCGATGCCGGTCCGCAGGGACTGGGCCTGCTGCGCGCCGCGCCGGCGGCCGGGTCGATCCTGACCGGCATGGTGCTCGCGCACCGCGCGCCGATGAAACGCGCCGGCTTCGCGTTGCTGGCGTCGGTGGCGGGGTTCGGCGTCTGCATCATCGCCTTCGCGCTGTCGCGCGAGCTCTGGCTGTCGTTCGTGCTGCTGCTGTTCAGCGGCGTGTTCGACAACGTCAGCGTGGTCATCCGCTCGACGCTGCTGCAGACGCGCACGCCGGAGCATCTCCTCGGAAGAGTGTCGGCGGTCAGCCAGATCTTCATCGGCTCGTCGAACGAGATCGGCGCGTTCGAGTCGGGCGTGGCGGCGCGGATGATGGGGGTGGTGCCGTCGGTGGTCTTCGGCGGCTGCATGACTCTACTGGTCGTAGCAGTCACAGCCTGGCGCTCGGTGGAATTGCGGCGTTTGCGGG
Source organism: Thermoanaerobaculia bacterium (assembly GCA_036387915.1). GTDB lineage: Bacteria > Acidobacteriota > Thermoanaerobaculia > Gp7-AA8 > Gp7-AA8 > QHVT01. Next base: position 22,564 of record DASVSV010000128.1, on the reverse strand, counting down.
AACTTTAGGCGCGCCGACACTATTCTCCATCCCGTGAGCAACGCCGGGATCAAGGGCCGCGGCGCTTCGTGGAACCCGCAGAACCGCTTCGAAACGCTGGAGTACGTCCGCGACGAAGAGGCTCCGCCCGACGAGACCGGACCGCGCACGCTCTACCTCCGCGATCCGGTGCGGACCGTCATCACCACGAACGACAGTCCGGACATCGGGTTCGAGGCCTCGATCAATCCGTATCGCGGCTGCGAGCATGGCTGCATCTACTGTTTCGCCCGTCCCACCCACGAGTACCTCGGCTTCTCCGCCGGTCTCGATTTCGAGACCAAGATCATGGTCAAGGAGGACGCGCCGGTGCTGCTGCGCGAGGAGTTGAACGCGAAAAAGTGGGAGCCGAAAGTGATCGCCATCAGCGGCGTCACCGATCCCTACCAGCCGATCGAGAAGCGCCTCGGCATCACGCGCGGCTGCCTGGAAGTGCTGGCCGACTTTCGCAATCCGGTGGGCATCATCACGAAGAACCACCTCGTGACGCGCGACGCGGACGTGCTGGCCGAGCTGGCCAAGTACGACGCCGCGCGCGCGTTCATCTCCATCACCACGCTCGACCCCGCGCTCGCGCGGATCATGGAGCCGCGCACCTCGACGCCGGAGCTGCGGCTGGACGCGGTGGCGCGGCTCGCGGACGCGGGCGTGCCGGTGGGGGTGATGGTGGCGCCGGTGATCCCGGCCATCACCGATCACGAGATGCCGGCCATTCTCGCCGCGGCGAAGAAGGCCGGCGCGCGCTGGGCGGGCTACGTGGCGCTGCGTCTGCCGTGGGCCGTCGCGCCGCTGTTCGAGCAATGGCTCGAGGAGCACTTCCCCGACCGCAAGGAGAAGGTGCTGAACCGCGTCCGCGACCTGCGCAACGGCAAGCTGTACGACGCCAAATGGGGAGAACGCGGCCGCGGCACCGGCATCTTCGCCGACCAGATGGAGGCCCTCTTCGACGTCGCCTGCCGCAAGGCGGGACTGAACGAGGAGCGAGGCGAGCTGTCGACGGCGCACTTTCGCAGGAGGACGGCACAGGGTTCGCTCTTCTGAGAGTCGCAGAGTCTCAGAGTCGCATAGTCTCAAGGCAGTAACGGGCACCTCTATGCGACTTTGAGACTTTGAGACTTCCCCACCGGAGGATCGATGAAAACCGTATTTGAAGGAAAACACCTCTTCGTCCGCGAACGCGACGACTGGCAGTACGTCGAGCGCAAGCAAGCCCGTGAAGCCGTGGCCGTGCTGGCTGAGACGGACGACGGTGAGCTGATTCTCACCGAGCAGCAGCGCAAGCCGCTGGACGCGCGCGTCATCGACTTTCCGGCGGGGCTGGTCGGCGACGAGGAGGGAACCAGCGACCCCGAGGCGACGGCGAAGAAGGAGCTCGAGGAGGAGACCGGCTACACGTGCGACTCCGTCGAGCTGCTCGCCCGCGGCCCCAGCTCGCCCGGCATCACCTCCGAGATCGTCAGCCTCTACCGCGCCCGCGGCGTCCGCAAGCAGGGGGAGGGCGGCGGCGTGGGAGGCGAGAACATCACCGTGCACGTGATTCCTCGCGGCTCGCTCCGTGAGTTTCTGCGCGACAAAGAACGTGAAGGCGTGCTGACCGATCTGAAGCTCGGGATCTACCTGCAGTCGCTGACGACGTAAGCCTGCGGCGCGTTATGGAGTGCGGCGGCCTTCGCCGCCGCTTTCCTATTCGGGAGCGACGTGCCATTCGGGTGCGTCTCGGCAGTGCCGCACCCCAATACAAAAGCGGCGGCGAAGCCGCCGCACTCCATGGCCGCCCGCCCCATCAGACCTCCTGTTATTCTCCGCACGTGCGGTTGCTCGTGCTCCTGCTCCTCGTCGCCCTCCCCCTCCGCGCCGAGCGTGTGCGCGTCGTCGTCGCCGCCGATGCGCGTCAGGAGGTCATTGACGCGCTGCAGACCGCCACAAATATCGAGCCGTGGGGTGACAGTCCCGCCTTCGTCGCGGAGATGGATGTGGCCGAGGCGGCGAGGCTGCAGCGCGATCCGCGGGTGCGGGCAGTGTCGCTCGATACGGGCGGGGGCGGCGGGCTCGCACAGAGCATCCCCATCATCGGCGCGAACGTCACCCGCGCGCAGGGTATCGACGGACGCGGACGCACGATCGCCATCCTCGACAGCGGCGTCGATCGCATGCATCCCGATCTGGCCGGACGGGTCGTCGCGGAGCAGTGTTTCTGCGACAACTTCGACAGCGGTTGCTGCCCCGGCGGTGGCGTCGCGCAAAGCGGCATCGGCGCGGCGGATGACGACAACGGGCACGGCACGCACGTCGCCGGGATCGCCGCGGGCGCGGGAATCGTGGCGCCGCCGGGGGTGGCACCGGCCGCGAACATCGTCGCGGTGAAGGTGCTCGACGCGGCGAACCGCTTCCGCGGTTTCACGCAGATCTACCGCGCGCTCGAATGGATCGCCGACACCCGTCCCGACGTCGACGTCGTCAACATGAGCCTCGGCTCGGACGCGCTCTTCACCGACCAACAGTGCAGCACCGCGGCATTCACCTTTGGCTTCGCGCACGTCGTGCATCGCCTGCGTGCGCGCGGAGTGCTGATCGCTGCGTCGACGGGCAACACGTCGTCGAGCACGAGCACCTGGATGCCGGCCTGCATCCAGGACGTCCTCGGCGTCGGCGCGACGTGGGACTTTGCGGGCGACCACTGCGGCGTGCAGAGCAACACGCCCGACGAGGTGGTCTGCCAGTCGAACAGCAGCTCGTCGATGGACATCGTGGCGCCGGGCTGGTGGATCGTCTCCAGCCGCCGCGGCGGCGGCACGGTGCAATTCGCCGGCACCTCGATGTCCGCGCCCCACGTCGCCGGAACCATCCTCCTGATGAAACAGGTCGGCGGCCGCTCGCTCCACGCCGACCTCATCGAAGACATCCTGAAACGCACCGGCGTCCCCGCCTTCGACAAACGCAACGGCCTGACCTTTCCCCGCCTCGACGCCCTCGCCGCCGTCAACGCCACGCCACGCGCTCCCAACGCCCCACGACGCCGCGCAACGCGCCGCTGATACCGAGCGCGCGCCACCAACAAGAGCTGTCATCCCGAGCGTCGAGTCGAGGGACCTGGGCGGGCGGTGGCGCGCAGCATGTGTCGCGCTCGATGCGCGACGCACTGGGCGAGGGGTTCCCTTTCGCCAAGCGCCACGGCCCCTCACCCTAACCCTCTCCCCGCTCTTCGCGGGGCGAGGGGACTTTCTCCCTAGCGCGTTCAAGTACGTCGTTACGGCACGTGCTGCGCGCTGCCCTCCCGCCCAGGTCCCTCGACTCACGCTCGGGATGACAGGGGTTTAAGACACGGTGAGCACGATCTTCCCGAAGTGTTCGCTCGAGGCCATCAGGCGATGGGCTTCGTCCGCGCGTTCCAGCGGGAGCACGGTGTGGACGATCGGGCGGACCTGGCCGCCGAAGCGGCCGGTGAAGGATTCGACGATGGTGCGTTTTTCGTCGGCGGTGCGGGCGCGGAGGGTAGAGCCGGTGAGCTGGACGCGCTTCATCAGCAGCTTGCCGACGTCGATCTCCGCGATGCGCTCGCCGCCCATCGAGCCGATGACGACGATGCGTCCGTCGACGGCGATGGCGTCGAGGTCGCGCGGCAGGTAGCGTGCGCCGACGTGGTCGAGGATGACGTTCGCGCCGCGGGCCTTCTCCACGAAATCTTCGTCGCGATAGTTGATGGCCACGTCCGCGCCGTGCTCGAGGCAGCGCGCGCACTTTTCGGCGGAGCCGGCGGTGACGAGCACGCGCGCGCCGGCGAGTTTGGCGAGCGTCGTCGCGGCCGTGCCGACGCCGCTGCCGCCGCCGTGGATCAGCACCGTCTCGCCGTCGCGCAGGCGCGCGATGAGAAAGAGATTGAGATACGCGGTGAGAAACACTTCCGGCAGCGCCGCGGCCTCGGCATCGCTGAGGTCGTCCGGCACATGCATGGCCGATCCCGCGTCCACGACCACTTCCTCCGCGTAGCCGCCGCCCGCGAGCAGCGCCATCGCCCGCTCGCCGGCCTTCCATCCACTCACGTTCGCCCCGACCTCCGAGACGACGCCCGCGCACTCCAACCCGAGAAGTTCCGACGCGCCGGGCGGCGGCGGGTACTTGCCTTCGCGCTGCAGCAGGTCCGCGCGATTGACGGCCGTCGCCCGCACGGCGATGCGCAGATCGTTCGGGCCCATGGACGGCGAGGGCGCGTCGCCGAAGGTGAGAGAGTGGTCGGGGTTGACGAGGATGGCGCGCATGCGAGTCTCACAGGCTCATAGGTTCATAGTCTCACAGGGCTCTGAGGCTATGAGACTGTGAGGCTATGAGCCTATGAGGCTATGAGCCGTCGCGTCACCGCCGCGCCGCTCGACGCCGGTGCGGCAGTCGAGTCGGTTCCAGCGACGAGCGCCTCAGCGTGTGGTTGCCGGTGTCGGCGATGATCAGATCTCCGCCCGAGATCAGCAGCGCGCGCGGTCCCCGGAACGAAGTGTTCAGGACGAGGTTCTCGTCGTCGCCCGCCAGGCCGTCGCCGAGGATGGTGCGCGTGCCGCCGGCAGCGTCGACTTCGAGGATGAGGTTCAAGCCCGGGTCGGCAATGAGGAGGCGCGGCGGTGCAGAGGGCGTGGCGCCCGGCTTCACGACGACTCCGCCACCGCGTTCACCAAAGCGGAAGCCGCACGTGTCGCCGGATGATCCGGCGACCGTGGAGACGAGGCGCTCCGGTGAGATCCTGCGAACGGCGTGATTGCGCGAATCGACGAGATACAGGTTGCCGGCGTCGTCAAATGCGAGGCCGTGCGGCAGGTCGAACCGAGCGGCCGACCCTCTGTCGTCGAGGTGAGCGCGCTGGCCGGGATAGCCGGCATACGTGCTCACGTTCCCCTGCGCGATCTTTCGGATCGTGTGATTTCCGGAGTCCGAGACGTAGAGGTTCCCCGACCCGTCGAATGCAAGCTGGCTCGGAGAGAAGAAGCGCGCTTCACTGGTCGTACCGTCGACCCAGCCACCAGTTCCTGCCTGTCCGGCAAAGAGGGTGACCACTCCCTCCGGCGTGATCCGGCGAATGACGTGATTCCCGCTGTCGGCGACGTAGACGTTGTCGTCGGCGTCGACTGCCACCCCGCCGCCGAGGTCGGCCAGGCGAAAGCGCGCAGCGCCTCCGGCACCGTCGGCGTATCCGGCCTGCCCCGCGGCGCCGGCAAAGGTCGTCACCAGGCCGTCAGGAGCGATCCTGCGGATCACGTGATTGCCGCTGTCGGCGACGAAGATGTTGCCCTGGCTGTCGCGCGCCATTGCTGCCGGCGCACGGAACCGGGCGGCGGCGCGCAATCCGTCCTGGTGATCGGCTGCGCCGGCACGGCCCGCGAGCGTCGTCACCGCCGGTGGGAGCAGGTTGTCGACGATCACCGTCGACGTTCGCGTGACGACGCCGGCGGCCCCGGCAACGTTGAGGGTGTACGTGGTCGTCGCCGGTGGCGTGACCGTGCGAGAGCCCCATGGCTGCGTCAGGCTCTGACCGTCGAGACAAACGGCGGACGCACCAATGGTGATCCAGTCGAGGATCGCGCTTTCACCGGCAGCGATCGTTCGCGGAGCTGCTCTGAGGTGCATGGCAGGCGCCGGAGCGTTCGCGACGGAGACCGTGACAGTGGCCGTTGCCGTCTCCGCGCTCCCCACCGCGGTCAGTGTGTAGCTGGTCGTCGCCGACGGAGTCACCGCGGCAGATCCGCTGGTTCCCGGGCTCGTCACGCCGTCGATTGTGACGGTTTGAACGTTTGCCGTGTTCCAGACCAGGGTGACACTCTCTCCTGGCGCGATCGCCGGCGGAACCGCGCGAAAGGCGACGAGGGGCCGGTGCTGCGCGGCAGGAGTGACGTTGACGTTCACCTCCCGTGAGCTGGAGCCGCCCGGCCCTGACGCGGTCAGGATGTACCGCACCTTTGCTCCAGGAAAAACGTCCTCGCTTCCTGACTGCGGCACCGTCCCGGGTGCCGGTGAGATGACGACAGTCGCAGCGTTCGTCACCGACCACGTCAGGCGTACGGGTTGCCCTGCAGTGACCGAAGCGGTGTTCGCGGAAAAGGTGATGACCGGAGCTGACGTTCCGCCGGATACCTGAACGGTGACCGCGGCGGTTGCCGTCGCGGATTGGGCACCGTGTGCGGTGAGTTGATAGGTGGTGGTCTGCGCCGGCTGCACGCTGCGGGAGCCGTTCGCCGGCAGGGAGCCGGCAATACCGCTGATCGTGACTGACGTAGCGCCGAGCGTCGTCCAGGAGAGCGTTGCAGCGCCGCCGGGCGAGACGCTCGCCGGCGAGGCCGTGAAGGCGATGACGCTCACGCTCTGACTGTCGTCATCGTCATCGTCGTCGTCGATGATGGTGCCGGTGCCGGTCTCGTTGATGCCGGCAGCAGCCCCTGAGATCTTCACGACGAAGGTCTCGTTCTGTTCCACGGCCGTGTCTTCGAGCGTCGGGATCTGGATCTGCACCGAAGACTGCCCGCTGTTCATCTTCAGCGATCCGAACGCAGGGCTGAGGTCACTGCCGAGCATGGCCGTCCCCGACTGCGCGCTGTAGTTGAAGGTAACGGCGGCCGCGGTCGTGCCGGTGCGCGAGACGGTGAACGTGGCGACATTCCCCTCCTCGACGCTCACGTCGTCGATCGAGTACGTGATCGGTTCTTCGTTGTCGATGATCGTGCCGGTGGCGAAGGGATTGCCTTCCTGACATTCGAGGCACTCCCCGAAAGCGGTGATGTAGACGGTGAAGGTCTCGCTGCTTTCCGTGACGGTGTCCTCGGTGGTCGGGATCGAAAGCTGGACCGTCGAGCTGCCGTTCGGGATCGTGACGACGCCGCGTGACTCCGGGAGGTCACGGCCGACCGTCGCCGTGCCTGAAAAGACGCGGTAGTTGACGTTGAGAGCGGACGAGGTCGAGCCGCTCCGCGTGATGGTGAACGGAACCGGACTACCTTCCGTCGCGCTGGCGTCGCCGATGGAGAGCACCACCGCCGGCCCGCTGGTGGTGAAGGTGACGTCGTCGAACCACGAAGTCTGCCCCTGCGTCTGGCTGCCGTACGCGGTGAACTGCATCGTTGCCGCGTTCGACGGCACGGATCCGGTGACGCTTCTGAGTTGCCACGATCCGGCGGTGCTCACATAGTCGTGATCGCGACTGGTGATCACGTTCCCCGCCGCATCGTAGAACGTGACGCCGGCCCAGCTGCCGAGGCCGAGGGCGTCGATGCTGACCCGCACCCACGCGCTGAAGGTGTAGTTGACGCCAGGCGTGACGCTGAGGCGCGCCGTCGACGCGACCTCGTAGTAATGCACGAGCGACGAGCCGTTCCACTTGCCGTAAAGACTGCCGGAGCCGCCGCCGGTGTGATCCTGGGCGGTCGTGTAGCCGACTTCGGTGAAGAAGTTCGCCACTGGCGTCCATCCCGAGATGCTGCCGTTGAATGAGCCGTTCGGAACCTGATTCTGCGCTCGGAGCGGTGTGGCGGCAGCGAGCAGCAGGAACAGCACGAGGGTACAGATTCGCCGCATCAGGCCTCCGGTGGCGGCCGAGCGGGAGACACGCCGGCCACCGAGGAACATGTTTGTTTCGGCGATCGTACCATCGCGACTTGAAGAGGCGGCGACTCCGCGACTATTGTGCGCGCACGTGAGTACCGATCTCGCCATCTCCTGCCTCGACCTGCGCAAGCACTACCCCGACGTCAAAGCCGTGGACGGCATCGACCTCGAGGTGGCACGGGGCGAATGCTTCGGGCTCCTCGGGCCGAACGGTGCGGGGAAGACGACCACCATCGAGATCCTGGAAGGGCTGAACACACCCGACAGCGGAGAGGTGCGCATCCTCGGCCTGAAGTGGGACGACGACGAGCGCGAGATCCGCGAGCGCATCGGCGTCTCGCTGCAGGAGACGCAGTTCAGCGAGAAGATCACCGTCTACGAGACGCTGCGCCTCTTCCGCTCGTTCTACCGCAGCGGGCGCGATCCGGAAGAGCTGCTGAAAGCGCTGTCGCTCGACGAGAAACGCAACTCCCGCGTCGGCAAGCTCTCGGGCGGCCAGAAGCAGCGCCTCGGCGTCGCCTGCGCGCTGGTCGGCGAGCCGGACATCCTCTTTCTCGATGAGCCGACCACGGGGCTCGATCCGCAGAGCCGCCTGCAGCTCTGGGAGATCGTCAGCGGCTACCGCTCGCGCGGCGGAACGATTCTGCTGACCACGCACTACATGGAAGAAGCGGAGCGCCTCTGCGACCGTATCGCCATCATCGATCACGGCAAGCGCATCGCCCTCGGCACCCCGCAGCAACTGATCGCGAGGCTCGAGGCGCCGCACGTCATCGAGCTGATCACCGAGCCGGCGTTCGACGAATCCGATTTCGCGTCAATCGGCGGCTTTCACGGCGCCACGCGACGCGGCGAAGGATGGCAGTTGCGCGTCGACTCGCTGGCCACGTCGGTGCCGCAGCTCATCGGCATCGTCGACGCGCGCGGTGTGAAGCTGCAGACGCTCTCGACGCACGCGGCGACGCTCGAGGACCTGTTCGTGGCGCTGACCGGAAGGGAGCTCCGCGATGTCTGAGAATCGCCATACCCGATCGCCGCTCGCCGAGCTGACGATGTTCCGGCTCAAGGAGTTCATCCGCGAGCCGGACGCCGTGTTCTGGGTGTTCGTCTTTCCGCTGCTGCTGACGCTCGCATTGGGATTTGCGTTCCGCGAGAAACCGCCGGATCGCATCCCGGTCGGTGTGGCCGAGGGACCGTTCGCGCAGCGGTATCTCGAGGTGATGAAGAAATCGCCGGCGCTGCAGCCGCGCGTTTACTCCGCGGCGGAAGGGCGCGAAGAACTGCGCCGCGGAAAGATCTCGCTGCTCGTCGAGGGCGATGCGGTGCCGGTGTACCGCTTCGACCCGACCCGTCCCGAGTCGCGCACGGCGCGCGTCGAAGTCGATGATGCGCTGCAGGGCGGCGCGGGACGCCGCGACGCGTTCGCGGCGAAAGAGGCGCACGTCACCGAACAGGGCTCGCGCTACGTCGACTTCCTCGTGCCCGGCCTGATCGCCATGAACCTGATGGGCACGGGGATGTGGAGCATCGCCTTCGGAGTCGTGAACGCACGGCTCAAGAAACTGCTCAAGCGCTTCCTGGCGACGCCGATGCGCAAGGCGCACTTTCTGTCGGCGCAGTTCCTCTCCCGGCTGATGTTCCTGGTGGTGGAGGTCGCGGTCGTCGCGGTATTCGCCTGGCTGGTGTTCGGCGTCGAGATCCGCGGTCCGATCTGGCTGTTCTGCTTCCTCTGCGTTCTCGGCGGCGCCGCGTTCGGAGGCATCGGCATCCTCGTCTCGTCGCGCGCAAAAACGCTCGAGGCGGTGAACGGGCTGATGAACCTGGTCATGATGCCGATGTGGATCTGCTCGGGTGTCTTCTTCTCGTACGAGCGCTTCCCCGACGCGGTGAAGCCGTTCATCCGCGCGCTGCCGCTGACGGCGCTGTCCGATTCGCTCCGCGCCGTGATGAACGACGGCTTCGGCGTCGAGCACGTGATCCCGCAGATCGTGAACCTCGCGCTCTGGACGATCGTCAGCTTCGTGGTCGGGTTGAAGATTTTTCGCTGGAGCTGAGAGAAAAGAGGAAAGAGGAAAGAGGAAAGAGGCCCCCGCCCGGCCTTGCCCACACCTTCGGGTGGGGGCCTCTTTCCTCTTTCCTCTTTCCTCTTTCCTCTTTCCTCTTTCCTCTTTCCTCTTTCCTCTGACTCACCGTGCGCGCGAGTCAAACTTCACCACGCGCCGTTCGTTCGAGATCCACAAGCGGAAGCCGCGCTCGTTGGAGAGGTAGTGCAGGATCGTGGAGCGGAATCCGGCGCGGCAGGGGAGGTCGATGTCGAGCTCTTCGAGGCGCGAGGGATAGCCGTCGTGTTGCGCGTGAAAGCGCATCAGCGCGGTGCGAACGACTTCGCCGCGCGATACGCATTCGTTGAAGGCGCGGTCGAACTGGCGTTGGCCGAGGAGGAGGCCGAGGAGCATTGCCAGGCCGGTGAGGAAGACCTGCGGGCGGCCGCGTCTGGCGATGAAGATCATGACCAGCGTGACGGCGGGGATGGTGGCGGTGAAGAGGTGCTGCACGATGCCGAGCTCACCGCGCTCGCCGAGGGCGACGCCAGACAAAAACGCCGCGCCGGCGTAGGCCAGCGCGGCGGTGAGACGGCTGATCAGGGTCACGTCAGAAGGAGAATACCAGTCCCGCGTTGACCTCGCCCTGATAGAAATCCTCGTTGTAGAAGTAGTCGCAGATCTGGCAGTCGTCGTCCTCTTCGAGCGCGGTGTAGTAGCCGCGGCCTTCGAAGCGGAAGCTGAGCGCGCGGCTCATCGGGACTTTCACGCCGATACCGGCGGAGGCGGAGAAGCGCTGCTCCGCGGAGACGCCGCTGATCTGCGGGTCGAGGTTGGCCAGCCCGGCGCTGACGATCACGTACGGCGAGGCGTTACGCGAGCGCGCGAACGGGATCTGCAGGCCGCCGTGCAGGTACGTGACGTCGATGTCCGCCACTTCGTCGTCCGGCTCGAACAGGCCGCCGCCGATCTGCAGCTCGGACGACTGGCGATTGGCCATCAGCTCGAGCTTCATGCCCGTGTCGCCGAGGGGGATGCCGAAGCTGGCGCCGAGAGTGGGGCTCGGCTCGACGTCGACGTCCTCGTTGAAGAGGAACGTCTGACTGGCGAAGATGGTGCCGCCCCAGCGCCAGCCGATGAACGGCGTCAGCTCGAAGGAGCCTGCGCGGGGCGCGTCACGGTAGCCGCGGCGATCGCGGTCGTCGCCGCGACGGTCGCGCCAGTCGTCGTCCTGGGCCAGGAGCGAGGTGGTGCAAAGAAGCATGGCAATGATCAAAAGGGACTTACGCATGAGACCTCCGCCGGCTCGCACTTACAATCCCCGCACCATGAAAGTTGCCACCTGGAACGTGAACGGAATCCGCGCGCGGCACGAGCAATTCGTCGAGTGGGCGGCCTCCGAACAGCCCGACGTGATCTGCCTGCAGGAGATCAAAGCCCGGCTCGATCAGATCCCGCAAGCCTGTTCGTTGGAAGGATATACGTGCTACTGGCACGGTGCGGGCGGCTACTCCGGCGTGGGGCTGCACGTGCGCACGGAGTTCGCGTCGAAGGCGGAGATCACGCATCCGGAGTTCGACCTCGAGACCCGCATCGTGCAGGCTCAAATCGAGGACACAGTGTTCACCAGCGTGTACGTTCCGAACGGCGGCAAAGACTTCGAGATGAAGATCGCCTTCATCCACTCGCTGATCCGCTACGCCACCGACCTCCGCAAACAGGGGCTGAAACTGGTGCTGTGCGGCGACATGAACATCGCCCGCACGGAGATGGACGTGCATCCGAAAGAGCGCAAGCCGCGCGCGATCGGGCAGCTGCCGATGGAGCGCGAGCTGCTGGAGCGTTTGATCTCCGAGGGGGGACTGGTGGACGTGGGGAGATCGCTCTATCCGGACGACGAGAACTATTTCTCGTGGTGGGCGCCGTGGCGGAACATGCGCCAGCGCAACATCGGCTGGCGCCTCGACTACGTGCTCGCCTCCGAGTCGCTGGCGAAGAAGGCCGTGTCCTGCCCCTCACAGCGCGAGGTAGGGACGAGCGACCACGCGCCGGTGGTGGCCACGTTCGATCTGTAGTTTATCCCGCGCGTAGACGCGGGATCTTTGGTGCACCCACGCGATCCGTGCATTGCACGCTGGTCGAGGGGGCTCCAGAGATCCCGCGTCTACGCGCGGGATAAACTACAAAACCATGGGGGTTGCTACCGAACCCCCCACAAAAACAAAAAAGCCGGCGTTGGATACGCCGGCTTTTCGGTACCGCGAGATGCTGTGCGTGCGCTATTCGAGCACGACCAGCACCACGCGCCGGTTGGCGGATCGGCCCGCGCGGGTCTTGTTGGACTCGAGCGGAAGCGTGTCGCCGTAGGAGATGGTGGACATGCGGGCCAGCGGGAGCTTGTGCTCGCGCGAGAGGTAGCGGCGCACCGAGTCGGCGCGGCGCTGGCCGAGCTCCTCGTTGTGACGCTCGCCGCCCGTGTCGTCGGTGTGGCCCTGGATCTCGACGAAATACTGCCCTTCGAGAGCCTTGATGCGGTTCGCGGTCTCGTCGAGCGCGGCCCTGGCCTCGGTCGAAAGCTCATACGAGTCGAGCTTGAACTTCACGCGATCCTCGGCGAACGTCTGCTCGAAGACGACCTGTCCCTTGGCCAGCACGCCGGCTTCCTGGGCCCGCTTCAACGCTTCCTGCGCGGACTGGCTGAGCTGCTCGAGACGGACGTCCGTCTGCTGCTGCCTCTGCTGCAGATCCTCGACCTGACCGGAGACCGACTCGATCTTCTGGTTGGTCGCGGCCTGCGACTCGGCGATCTTCTTGTCGACCGATTTCGACGTGGCGCACGCACCGAATACGACGGTGAGCGCGATGGCCGACAGCACTCTCGAAAACTTCGTCATCAGCTTTTTTTCCTTTCGTTCCGCTTGGATTTCCCGCTTGACGCGGCGCTCTGTACCGGCGGCTCGGTGCCGCGGTAGCCGGCCCGAACACGTACGGAGCGAACGCGTCCCGCGAGCTCCAGCGAGATGCGGCGATACTTCACAGCACCTTTCCCGGTTGGGGAAAACCCGAGTAAGTACTGCGCCCGCAAAACGTTTTCGATCCCATCCATTGCCCGTGCCAACTGTTCCGGCTGGTTGCCGACAAAGAGCTTGCCGCCGGTCGCGGCCGCCAGCTCCTCGAGCACGTCGATGTTCGCCATCTCCTCGTTGATCGGCATCGCGCCGCGCTTCGAGCGCTGCTCGCCCGGCTCGCGCAGACCGAACGCGTAGATCGGGATGGCTACGCCTTCGAGACGCTTCTCGATGGTGGCGCGCGTCATCTTGGAGTTGTTGTCGATGCCGTCGCTGAGCAGGATGATGGCCCGCGTTGGATTGCGCCCCAGCTCGCTGCGCTCCGGCATCTCCGCCAGCGCGTCGAAGAAGGCGGTCTTGCCCCACGGCTTGACCATGTCGACGGCGCGGGTGATGGCGGAGGGGTTCTCGGTGAACGGCACCATCTCGTTGACGCGCCCCTGCGAGTCGAAGACGTAGAGCGCGAAGTCGTCGCCGGTCCTGCGCCGCGCGGCGAGCGCGTTGATGGCCGCCTTGGCCGACTCGAGCTTGCCCGCGAGGGCCATCGAGCCGGACCCGTCGAGGAGGATGGTCCACGACACGGGCGCGGACATGTTCCGCTCGAAGAGGTCGGTGGAGACTTTCGTCCCGTCCACCATCAGCGCCACTTCCTTCGCCTTGAGGTCGGTGATCGGCACACCCTTCGGCCCGAGGACGGTGAAGGGGACCATGACGTAGCTGACCGAAACCTGCTCGGTGTAGTCCTGCGCGGACGCGAACGCCGTCACGACGAGCATGGCCAGCGCGAGGCTGTGGCGAAGAATCATGCGGAGAAGAACAAGACGTTGCTCGTTGCTAGTTCAGGGTGCCTCTCGGCGAGCAGCACCTCTGCCGTACAACGTCGAACGCGTTAACCCTTCACCAACGGGATGAACTTCTCATCCTCCTGATGCGTCCGCTCCCACTTCAGAAAGTCGTAGTAGCCGCACTTCGGTTTGTCGGGGTACTCGTGGCAGACGCCGGGACGCGCGTCGTAGACGGTGCAGCGGCGCGTCTTGGTGTCGATGAACATGCAGATCGTGCCGTAGATCTTGTCCTTCTGGTGCCGCAGGACCTGCTCGCCTTCCTTGATCTTGGTGAAGCGGCGGCGGGCGGTCTCGACGTCGATGTCGAAGTGGCGGGCCAGGCGCTTGAGATCGCTGTTCTCGACGATGATCCGGTCGTAGCTGCAGCAGTACGCCGGGCACTTCAGACAGTCGTAGGTCGGTTTGCGCGCGGGCACCACGTTTTCGATCGTCATGACTTTTGCGTTCAGTGTAAAGGCATGAGCGAATACGACAAAGAGCTACAGAGCAATACGAAGGAATTCGACGAGGCCATCGAGCCGCTCGAGCGCGAAACGCATCGCGAAACGCATCGCACGGAGCAGAAGGAAACCGATCGCGAACAGGACGACCCCACGCCGCGATGAAGATCCTCGTGGCCATGGCCGCACTCTTCGCCGGCGCCTGCTGCACGTCGCTGCCGCGCCTGCCGGAGAAGAAGCTCGCCTTTCCTTCCACTGCTCAGGAAGTCGACCGCGTCGCCGAAACGCGCGAAGTCTGGCGCGACGAGAACCGCAATCGCGACGTGCCGGTGACGATCTACGGCGAGCGCGGTCCGATCGTCGTCTTCTCACACGGCATCGGTGAGGACCGCGACGCCTACGCCTACCTCGGCCGCGCACTCGCGCAACACGGCTACCGCGCGGTGCACGTCACGCACGCCGGCACGGACCGCGCGGTGCTCGAGCGCGGCTACCGCCACCTCTACCGCGCGGTGAAGCAGAAGGAGAACTGGGTCAACCGCCCGCTCGACGTGACGTTCGTGCTCGACAAGCTCGGTGCGACGGAAGCGGCGATCGCCGGACACTCGGCCGGCGCGTTCACCGCGTTCGCCGTGGCCGGTTTGCGCATGGCGGAAGGGACGCTGCGCGATCCGCGCATCAAGGTCGCGATCCCGATGTCGATGCCGCGCCTGGACGGCGTCGTTCCTCCCGGCGGCTACGACGCGATCGGCGTGCCGACGCTCAACGTCACCGGCACGTGCGACGTGAGTCTGATCTACCGCACGTTCCCGAAGCATCGCCGCATTCCCTTCGAGCAGTCGGACGCGCCGTCGCAGTACCTGGTCACGATGCAGGGCGTGAATCACGACACGTTCGTGGTCGACGATCCGAAGAACGCGCAGGTCGCGGCGCTGACGATCGCGTTTCTCGACGCGTGGATGCGCGGCGACGCGGCCGCGCGCGCCTGGTTCGACGAGCCGGGCCGCGGCAGCATCCGCGATGTGCGGCTTTCCGTAGAACGTAAAGGAGAGACTGCACGCTAGTATGTGCAGCAACTATGGATCACGCCGTCGCTCTCGTTCAGGCGTACCTTCAACTCAACGGCTACTTCACCTCGGCTGAATATCCGATCATTGCCGGCGCGGGCCGCAATGGTTTCCGCACCATCACGGACATCGACATCCTGGCGTTCCGCTTCCCCTCCGGCACGCCGCTGGCCGGCAAGGGACGCATGTCGCCGCAAGGTCTCGACGTCTCCGGACTCGACGCCGGCCTCGGCGTCCCGGTCGATCAGATCGACATGATCGTCGGCGAGGTGAAGGAAGGTCGGGTCGGGATCAACACGGGCATCCGCAGCCCCGAGGTGCTGAACACGGTCATCAACCGGTTCGGCGAAGTGGCGGATGCGGAGCGCGGGGTGGAGCAGCTCCTGCGCAGCGGCAGCGCGGCCATCGAGCCGTCGTACTCGATCCGCCTGATCGCCTTCGGCTCGTTCCCCCCCGGCGAAGCGGTCCCGCCCTGCCGCATCATCAGTCTCGGACACGTGCTGCAGTTCCTGCAGGCGTACGTGCGCAAGCACTGGCACATGCTCCGCCACCTGCAGTTCAAGGATCCGGCGTTCGGCTTCCTGATGACGCTGGAGAAGGCCCGCCGCGGCGGCGCCGGCCGGCGCGGCGAAGCAGGAGTGGAGAGCGTCCCTCCCGCGGACGAAGGACGCACCGGCGACGGCCGCCGCCGCGGCGAACAACTGATCACCCCCCGCGAAGCGCCCCGCACTCATCGCCGCCGGCGCTAGCGGCTGGCGGCGTTCCCCCGCCCCGCCCGGGGGGGCGGGCTGAAGCCGCGCCCTACGTTTGGCGCCGGCATCGCAAGCGCTACGCGTGCAGAATTACGCGACGTGTGAAAACGTAGGGCGTGGCTTCAGCCCGCCCCCCGGACGGGGCGGGGGCCGCCCCGCTACGCCGCGAACTACGCGCGCGTCTGGGCCACGTCGGGCAGCCACTCGACGACGGTGTCGGCGATGGCGGTGAGGAGCTGCTGTTCGCGCTCGTTGAAGAGGCGCGGCTCGCGGAACGTCCAGCCGGCGGCGCCGATGGCGCGGCCGGCGTGCAGCAGCGGCACGACGGCGAGCGCGCGGCTGGCGTGCTTCGACCAGACCGGCTGCAGCACCGGGTAATCCGGACCGGCGCTGGTCAGCGACGCGAGCCAGACCGGCTTCGCGGTGCGGATGCTCGAGCAGAGTGGATACGCGGAATCGAGTGACATCGGGAAGAAGCTCTGCACGACCTCCGGCTCGTAGCCGAACGTCAGCACCGGCGCAACGTCGCCGTCGACGGCCGTGACGATCACGCCTGCCTTGGCGCCCGCGCGAACCGAGAAGCGGCAGAAATTCTCTGCCGGCGTCGGCTCGCGCCGCACGCCGTTCGCGCTTGCTTCCGCCGCCGCTTCGACGACGGCGCTGAGCTCGAACGGTTTGCGGATCGTGCACACGCCCGGCCATTCCTGGCGCACCGCGTCGAGCCGCACCGGCGGCAACGACGAGAGCACCACGATGCGCGGCAGCATCTCCGGCTGCTCGCGCCCGAGCCACTGCAGGATCTCCGTGCCGCTCCTGCCGGGGATGAGCAGATCGAGGATCAGCACGGAGTAGTGCACGTTTTCCAGCAGCGTCAGCGCGTCCGAGCCCGTGGCTACCAGATCCACTTCGAATCCGAAGCGGGTGAGGAGCACGTCCAGCAGCTTGCGCGTACCGGAGTCGTTCTCGATGACCAGGGCCAGAGGTTTCATTTGGACGCTTGGAGAGCGCCCGCAGGATACTGCTATTCGATCTTCACTTCCACGCGCTGACCGAGCTTGAGCGGTGTCGTTTCGGCGAACGCGACTTTGACCAGCAGCACACGCGTGTCGATCGGCTTCGCAGGGTCCTGCGGATTGAGTCGGCGATTGACGACGGCGTCCGGAATCTCCTCGATCGTGCCGCGCCACGTGCGCTCGTAGCCCTCCGCGTGGACCTGCACCGTTGCGCCGAGACGGATGCGTGCCGCGTCGAACTCGTCGATCTCCGCTTCGACGCGAGTCCTGCCGAGATTGGCCACCGTGACGATCGCGTCGCCGACGTCGACCGTCTCGCCGGCGTGCACGTTGCGCGTGATCACGACGCCGTCGATGGGGGCGGTGATCACCGTCTTCTCCACCAGCGCGGCGAGGCGCGACACTTCCGCGGCGGCGGAGGCGCGGCGCGCGCGTGCGGCGTCGAGGTCGCGATCCGCTTTGTCCCAGGCCTGCTTCGAGCCGACGTCTTCGCGGAAGAGACTCTGCGCGCGTGCGACTTCCGCTTCGAAGAGACGGATGTCGGCGTCGGATTCCTTGACGCGTGCGCGTGCGACGCCGAGAGCGGCGCGCGTGTCGTCCGCTTTGATCACGGCGATCGTGTCGCCGCGGCGCACCGTCTCTTTCTCGCTGACGGTGAGACGGTCGATGGTGCCGGCGACGTCGGTGCCGATGGTCACTTCGGCGCCGGGATACGTGACGACGCGCCCTTCGGCCACGACGCGCGTTTTCTCCGCGACGACGTCGGTGCGCGGTGCGGGCGGCTTCGGGCGCGTGGCGTTCACCTGCACGACCGTGGCTGCCACGATGAGGATGCCGAGGAGGGGATAGAGAATGCGGTTCATACGAGTGCTCCGTCCTGAATCTTCACGACTCTGTCTGCGATGGTGCGTACTTTCGGATCGTGCGTGACGATGACGAGCGCGCGGTTTTCCTTCTTCGCCAGCGCGCGGAACATCTCCAGCACCTGAGTGCCTACTTGTGAATCGAGGTTCGCCGTCGGCTCGTCGGCGAGCAGGATCGGCGCGTTGCCGGCCAGCGCGCGTGCGATGGCGACGCGCTGCTTCTGCCCGCCGCTCAGCTCGCGCGGCAGGAAGTTCTGCCGGTCGCCGAGTCCGACCGCTTCGATGACCCGCGCCGCCTCGGTGCGGGCCTCGCGGTTCTTCAGTCCCTTCACGTTCAGCGCGTACTCGACGTTCTCGAGCGCGGTGAGCGAAGGGAAGAGGTTGAACTGCTGGAAGACGAAGCCGAGCGAGCGGCGCCGCACTTCGGCGAGCGACTTCGCGTTCACCGGCGCCCCTTCGATCAGCACCTCGCCGCTGCTCGGCGTGAGGATGCAGCCGAGGATGGAGAGGAAGGTCGTCTTGCCGGAGCCGGACGGACCTTCCAGCGAGACGATCTCGCCGCGGTCCACTTCGAAGTCGATGCCCCGCAGCACGGGGACGACTTCGCGTCCTTCCTGGAAGTGTTTTTCGATGCGATGCGTCTGCAGGATTTTCATGTGCGGAACACCAGCGCCGGGTCGATCGACGCCACCTTTCGAAACGAGATCATGGCCGCGGCCAGGCAGAGCGCGACGGCGCCGATCAGCACGGCCACGTAGAGCTCCATCGGGATGATCAGTTTCAGGTCGATCTTCGCCATCACCGGCCGCAGCGCGAAGGCCTGCAGCGCGCCGAGGGCGAAGCCGGCGATGGCGGCGATGGTGGCCTGCTTGCCGAGGATCTTGTAGATCTCGCCGTTGCCGCCGCCGATGGCCTTGACCGTGCCGAACTCGCGGATGTGCTCCATGGTCGAGGTGTAGAGCGTCTGCGCGACGACGACGATCCCGACCAGGCATCCGAGGAAGACGGTGATGTACATGTTCAGGCCGAGGCCCGTGGAGTCGATCCAGTACGTGCGCGAGCGCTTCGCCCACTCCTCGCGCGTGAAGACGTCGTTGTACGGAAGACGCTTTTTCAGCTCCGCGCGAATGGTCTCGACGTTTGCGCCGGGTGCAAGCTTGATGAGGATGTACGTCGTGTTGCCGCGCAGCTCTCCTTCGTTGAGACTCTGCGCCAGGCGATAGTCCATGAACGTCAGCGGAGTGGTCGTGAACGACTTCGCGTCGACGGTGCGGCCGATGATCTTCAGCCGCCGCCCGAGCACCTCGCGATGTTCGTTGACCGCGAACGCGCCCCAGCGCTTCTTCGCCGAGTCGTCGAGGACCATGTATGGACCGCGATGGAGGTCGGCGAGATTCCCCTCGACCACGTTCTGCGGAAAGTCCCAGCGCTCGAAGTTCTCCAGCGCATAAACCTCGGTGCCCTCGACGGCGCCCGTCGGCAGGTTCACGTTCATGAACCAGACGATCAGGTTGTCCGCGCGCGCCACGCCGGGCAGCGAGCGCACGCGCTTGATGTACGTCTCGGGGAACGTGTGTGCAAAGTCGACGTTCGGCGTGTTGCGCGACGTGACCCAGAGGTCGGCGTCGATCTGGTCGATGGTCAGCGACGCGTTCGACATCAGGCCGATGAAGAGTCCGACCTGCACGAACACCAGCGTGACCGCGAACGCGACGCCCGACACCGTGATGAAGAAGCGGAGCTTGTCGTGGAGGAGCGACTTGGTCGCGAGATCGACGCTCATCGCAGCACCCCGCGCAGGATCATCTCGATCATCTGCTTCGTGCGCTCTTCGATCGGGCGCCACTCCACCCACTCGTCCTTGCACTTGGCGATCTCGAGCGCTACCACGCCGTGCACGCCGGACCAGATCACCTGCGACGCCAGGTCGGCGTCGGCAAAGTCCTCGCGGAGGAGTCCCTTCGCGCCGAGCTCCGCGACGATGGTCTTGAGGAACGCGTACGCGTCTTCCTCGGGGTTGCCTTTCTCCAGCGTCTGCGACTGCGCCGTCTTCGGCGTCATGAACATCAGCCGGTAATGGCTGGGGTTCTTCAGGCCGAAATCGACGTACGCTTCGCCGGCGGCGCGAAGGCGGGCCACCGGATCGGGAATCCGCGCGATGACCTGGAAGCCCTCGGCGAACGAACGGAAGTCGCAGTCGCAGAGCTCGGCGAGCAGCGCGTCCTTGTCCCGGAAATGAAAATAGATCGCCGTCGGCGAGTACTCGATGCGCTCGGCGATGCGGCGCATGGTGACGGAATCGACGCCTTCACTGGCGAACAGCTCGCGGGCGGCGTCGAGGATCCGGCTGCGGATCTCTTCGCGTTCTCGCTCTCGACGTTCTCTCGGTCCCAAAACGTTCCTCCGATACTTAACAGCGTTAAGTTAGGTTGCGAGCGTCAACGAGTCAAGGCTTGTTTTTGGAAAGTGCGATGGAATCTCGACGTCAGAGACTCGGGCCGCAAGACACCAAAGCGCGTCTCCGGAGGGCGTCGAGTCGGGGAACTGTGCGGGCGGGAGTGCCACGCCTGCGCCTGTCTGGCGGGTTGCCGGTGCGCTAGTCGGAGAGCTGTTTCATCAGCTCGTTGACCTGATCGTAGACACTCTGGATCGAGGTCTCGACCGTGGCCATGGACGGGTCCGGCATCCGCTCTTCGTCGGGGCGTACCATGCCGAGGATCTCGTCGGTTGCGAGGAGAATGTCGGCGAGCCGATCGAGAACACGCTCCGACATCGGCAGGTGGATGGCGGTCGTCGCGTCGATCTCGTATGGGACTTTGTCGTTCACTCTACACAGGAGTGATTTATGTCCCGAAATCCCTACCCTCGAAAGTGCAGGAAAGTGCTGTTAAGTTTTTGTTACGGGAGCGTCAAACGGGCTTCAGCCCGCCACATTTGACGTTTCTACACCTTCAAGGAGACTGAATGCCTCGTATTGATTCCATTCTCGCCGTGGCAGCGCTCGCTCTACCGTTCGTAGCTCTACCAGCCGTGGCGCAGCAGGTCCCGCCTGCCGTGCAGCAGTCCTTCGACCAGCTCCGCGGCGACGCCATCCGCGCGCACGTGAAGTTCCTCAGCAGCGATCTCCTCGAAGGGCGCGGTCCCGGCACGCGCGGCGACGCGCTGGCCACGAGCTACATCGCGTCGCAGTTCGAGTCGATGGGTCTCCAGCCGGCCGGCGACAACGGGACGTACTTTCAGAAAGTCTCCCTCCTCGGCGTAACCACCGATCCCGACAAGTCGCGGGTCGATCTCCGCCGCGCCGACGGCACGTCCCTCGGACCGCTCGTCTACCGCGATCAGTTCGTCGGCGGGGATCAGTCGCAGAAGGAGAACGTGACGATCGACTCCGAGGTCGTGTTCGTGGGGCACGGCGTGGTCGCGCCCGAGTACAAGTGGGACGATTACAAAGGCTTCGACGCGCGCGGCAAGACGCTGGTGATGCTGGTCAACGACCCGCCGGCCAGCGAGGCGGAGCCGGAGCTCTTCAAGGGGCGGGCGCGCACGTACTACGGCCGCTGGACGTACAAATTCGAGATCGGCACGGCGCGCGGCGCGGACGCGGTGATCCTCATCCACACGGACGCGGCGGCCGGCTACGGCTGGCAGGTCGTGCGGAACTCGTGGACGGGCGAGCAGGCCTACGTGAAGAACGCGCCCGGCCAGCACGCGCTCCGTTTCGCGGGCTGGGTCTCGCAGAACGTCGCCCAGGAAATGTTCAAGTCCGCGGGACTCGATCTCGCCGCAATGACGAAGGCCGCGGCCTCGCGCGACTTCAAGCCGGTGCCGCTCAATCTCCGTCTGAACGCGAATGTGACCAGCACGATCCGTCCGTTCGAGACTTCGAACGTGGTCGCGAAGATCGAAGGCAGCGACCCGAAGCTGAAGGACGAGGCTGTGCTGTATACCGCACATCACGATCACCTCGGCATCGGCACGCCCGACGACGACGACGCCACGGATACGATCTACAACGGCGCCATCGACAATGCCAGCGGCACGGCCACGATCCTCGAGATCGCCCGCGTCTGGAGCGAGACCAGGGCGCGGCCGAAGCGCAGCATCCTCTTTGCGCTCGTGGCCGCCGAGGAGCAGGGCCTCCTCGGCTCGAAGTACTTCGGCGAGCACCCGGCCGTTCCCGCGGGCCGTATCGCCATGGGGCTGAACATCGACGCGCTGCAACTCCTCGGCGAAGTCGGCAGCGTGACCATGATCGGCATCGACCGCACGACGTTCTTCCCCGTCGCGCAGAAGGTGACGAAGGCGCTGAACCTGAACATCATCCCGGACCAGTCACCCGAGCAGGGCTCGTACTACCGCTCCGACCACTTCAGCCTGGCCAAGGTCGGCGTGCCGGCGTTCTCGATCAAGCAGGGGAACGACGTGGTCGGGAAGCCGGTGGACTGGGGCCCGGCGAAGTCGAAGGAGTACCGCGACAAGCACTATCACCAGGCCAGCGACGAGTACGACCCCACCTGGAACTTCGCCGCCGCGGTGCAGATGGCCAGGCTCGTGGTCTGGCTCGGACACGAGGCCGCCAACGCGCCGGCCAAGCCGATGTGGCTCGCCGGCGAGGAGTTCTACGACGTGACCGCGAAAGTGCGCCGGTAATGTAGGAGCGGCAGCAAAGCTGCCGCTTTGGTAGGGCGGGCATAACGCTCCACGATGCATTTCCCCCGCCCCGCCCGAGGGGCGGGCTGAAGCCGCGCCCTACGTTTGCTCACTTCGTCGTCGTCCAGAACTGTCGCGCGGGTGCCACGGCCCTCTCGCCGAAAGCTTCCACAGCATGAGAACGATGAAAACGTAGGGCGTGGCTTC
>DASVSV010000127.1:0-7392 GCA_036387915.1 Thermoanaerobaculia bacterium | reverse complement strand
AGCTCCGGGACGTTCTTCGACAGATCGTCGCCGCGGAAGTAGTGGATCTCGGAGCACGGTCCGCACGGACCGGTGTCGCCCATCTGCCAGAAGTTGTCTTTCTTGCCGAACTTCAGCACGCGCTCCGGACGCGCGCCGACTTTCACCCACAGCGCCGCGGCTTCCTCGTCGGCGGGCACTTTGTCGTCACCTTCGAAGACGGAGAACCAGAGCCGTTCGGGCTCGAGGCCGTAGACGTCGACCATCAGTTCCCAGGCGAAGCGGATCGCGTCTTCCTTGAAGTAATCGCCGAAGGAGAAGTTGCCGAGCATCTCGAAGAAGGTGTGGTGGCGCGCGGTGCGGCCGACGTTCTCGAGGTCGTTGTGCTTGCCGCCGGCGCGGACGCATTTCTGCGAGGTCGTGGCGCGCGAATAGTCGCGCTGCTCGCGGCCGAGGAAGGTGTCTTTGAACTGGTTCATCCCGGCGTTCGTGAAGAGCAGCGTCGGGTCGCCCGCGGGAACGAGCGACGAGCTGGTCACGCGGCGGTGACCGTTCTTCTCGAAGTAGCCGAGGAAAGCCTCACGGATCTGACTGGTGGTGAGCAAACGGAAGACTCCTTAGGGTTTGGTCAACACCGCGCCGAGGAGTTTCTTCCCGACGTCGGTGTTGTCCTGAAATCCTGCAAATGCGGCCGAACCGGGGCCGTAGGCGAAGACGTGCACCGCCGTCGCGGTGTGATCGGTGGTCGACCACTCCAGGCGAAGGCGCGCCAGCTGTTTCGTCTCCGTCAGACGGAGTCCGCCCGTCTCATGGTCCGCGGTAACGACCACCAGCGTGTCGCCGCGCTTCTGCGCAAAGTCGAGCGCAACGCCGACGGCTTCGTCGAACGAGATCAGCGACTTGCGCACATCCGCCGTCTGGTTCTGATGGCTGGACGAGTCGGTGCCTTCATGCTCGATCATCAGGAAGAAGCCCTGCGGATCGTCCGAGAGCCGATCGATGGCCCATTTCGCCAGCACCGGCAGCGGCGCCTCGGGAGCATCGACGTTGCGCGCCTGCCACGGGAAAACGGCCAGCAGCTTCATGCCCTTTGACGCGTCGAGCTGTGCGCGCGTGGCGAGGACGGTGAAGCCGGTGTCGGCGGCGAGCTTCTCCAACTCGGGACTGACCTTGTCCTTCTGAAAGTCCTCCATCCCGCTGCCGGCCACGATGTCGACGCCGCTGCTGAGGACCTGCCGGTCGATGCCCGGATCGTGACGATGCTTCGCGTGCGCCGCGAATGCGGCCGGCGTCGCATCCCAGAAATACGCGGTGGTGACGAGGCCCGTGGCCTTGCCGCCCTTCTCCGCCCGCTCGAGCACCGTCTCCAGCGCCACGCCGGTCTTCGGGTCGAGGCTGACGGTTTCGTAGTTGGTTTTGAATCCGGTGGCCAGCGCGGTCGCACCGGCCGCGGAATCGGTCACGGCGCGATCGGCACACTGCGTCGTGGCCAGGCCGACCACGGGCATGGTGCCGATGCGGAACTGGTCGCCGCGCAGATGCTTGGCGACGGTCATGTGCGCGGGGCCGGTGCCGTCCGCGATCAGGAGGATGACGTTCTTCGGCTGGGTCGCCAAAACCTTCGGCGTCGGCGTTGATGCCTTCGCCTGCGGCGAGGCCGTAGCCGCGAGCAGGAGTGCTGCGATGGTGACGATCATGTTGATTCCGCGCCGGTCAGTGCGACGTCGCGAACGACTTCCCGGACGAGCGCGAAATCATAGCCGCGGGCGAGGAGATACGAGATCAGTTTCGTCTGCGCCTCCTCGGTCTCGAGGTACTCGGCGCCGTTCCGCCGCACGAGCACGCGCGCGCGCTTCACGCACAACTCGCGCATGGCCTCGCCCTCGCGCTCGGGATCGACGTTGTCCGTCAGCGCCTGCGCCGCCGTCCCCTCGCTCACCCCCGCGGCCTGCAGTTCGCGGCGGATGCGCAACTTGCCGA
This sequence comes from Thermoanaerobaculia bacterium, assembly GCA_036387915.1. GTDB lineage: Bacteria > Acidobacteriota > Thermoanaerobaculia > Gp7-AA8 > Gp7-AA8 > QHVT01. The sequence goes on along the minus strand of DASVSV010000127.1, from coordinate 5,433 downwards.
CGCGCTTGTTCGCGCGCGTCCGCACGAACGCACCGGCGAAACGTTTGTCGTCGAGCCACTTCTCTTTGTGCAGGCGGGCGATGGTGGCGTCGACGTCCGTTTTCTCGAACTGTTTCGAGCGCAGCTTCCGCCGCAGCTCCGCCTCGCTGTTGAAGCGGTGATGCAGGATGCGGAGGGCGGCGGTGTAGCAGTCGACGGCCATGGGTGAAAACGATGAGCGGGAGAGATGAACGACGAGCAGAGCGCGTTCGTCGCTCATCGCTCGTCATTCATCGCCCGCCGCTACAAGTTGTTTGAAAAGTCGAAGGGAGACTCGTCGCCGAAGGGGTCGTCCGAAGTCTGGCCGGCGATGGTCAGCTTCCCTTCCATCTCCTCCTTCGACATGTCGGCCGTCGACTGGATGCCGCTCAGCTTGAGGCGGAACTCGTCCGGGTTCGATGCGCGGCGCAGCGCTTCGTCGAGCGTGATCAGGCCGTTCTTGTAGAGCATGTAGAGCGACTGGTCGAAGGTCTGCATGCCGTACTGCGACGTGCCCTGGGCGATGGCGTCCTTGATCAGTTTCGTCTTCTCTTTGTTCTCGATGCAGTCCCGGATGTAAGCCGTCGAGATCAGCACCTCGGCCGCGGGCACGCGCCCCAGGCCATCCGCGCGCGGCAGCAGGCGCAGCGAGACGACGGCCTTCAGCACCGCCGCGAGCTGCAGGCGGATCTGCTTCTGCTGGTGCGGCGGGAAGACGGAGATGATGCGGTTGACCGTCTCGGTGGCGTCCATCGTGTGCAGCGTGGAGAGCACGAGGTGGCCCGTCTCGGCCGCGGTGAGCGCGGTCTCGATGGTCTCGTAGTCGCGCATCTCGCCGACCAGGATGACGTCGGGATCCTGGCGGAGGGCGCTGCGCAGCGCCTGCGAGAACGACTTCGTGTCCACTTCGACTTCGCGCTGGTTGACGATCGACTTCTTGTCGCGGTGGAGGAACTCGATCGGGTCCTCGACCGTCATGATGTGCTCGGTGCGGTGGGCGTTGATGTAGTCGATCATCGCCGCCAGAGTGGTCGACTTGCCGGAGCCGGTCGTTCCGGTGCAGAGAATCAGTCCGCGACGCTCCTCGGCGATCTTCTCGAGGATGGTCGGCAGCATCAGCTCGCGGATGGAGAGGATCTTGACCGGGATGACGCGCAGGACCAGGCCGACCGTGCCGCGCTGCTGGAAGATGTTGCAGCGGAAGCGCCCGAGGCCGGGCACCGAGTAGGCGATGTCGATCTCGTAGTTGTTTTTGAACTTTTCTTTCTGGCGCGAGGACATGATCGAGAAGGCCATGGCGATCGTGTCCTCCTGCATCAGGCGTTTGAGCTCGACGAGCGGCACCAGCTCGCCGTCCACGCGGATGACGGGATGCGAGCCGACTTTGATGTGCAGGTCGGAGGCGCGGCGCTCGGCGGCGATCTTCAGCAGGTCATTGATGTGCACGGGTCACCTCGATGGGATTGGAAAGCGGCTGATCTTAACGGAAGTATGGCGCATCGCGGAACACCGCGACCGTGCGCCGGGTCACACCGCCGCGCACGCCATGATCGCCGGCGTCATCCGGAGCGTCGAGTCGAGGGATGACAGGTTGCGTAATCGCCTCAACTACTTCGACGGCTTCACGCCTGGTGTCGAATCACGCGATGGTCACTTTTCTCACGATCAGCGTGAAAACGTAGGGCGTGGCTTCAGCCCGCCCCTCCCGTGGGTGGGTGGGCCGGCGCGATACGCGTCCCGGTCACCGATCGAAGTAGTCACCGTCGATGAAGAGCGCGGCGACCTTGCGCTCGGTGACGCCGACGCCGGCGTTGAGCATCAGGTTCACCAGGCCGTCGAGGTCGAAGGTCCACTGCGCGTCGGCGCCGATGAAGGGCGCGACGTTCACGGCGCGGTCGTTGAGGAAGATCACCGCGACCTGGTTCGAGTCGGCTTTGCGCAGCGAGGCGATGACGCTCATGCCGTCCGCGGCGTCGAAGGGGCCGCGGTGCATGCGCACCAGGATCGGCGGCAGTCCGGCCACGCGCGAGCGCGCCACCACCTCCACCCAGTTCTCGCCGCCGTCGGACGGCTCGCCGGCGTAGGAGGCGATGCGCACCAGCGCCGGGACGATGTCGACGGCCACTTTCCGCAGCACGGACAGCGGCGCGTGGCGCAGCGCCTCCTTCATCTCGGCCGCGGCGCGGTTGCGCAGCGCGGCCAGCATGGCATCCAGCGGTTCCTCGTGCATGAGCGGTCAGTATAGAGTCCGCGCGTGCTCACCGACCTTTCCCTTCGCTATCTCCTGAGCGTCCCCAGCGGCCGGCCCGACACCGATTCGATGCCGCTGGTGATCGTGATCCACGGCCGCGGCGCGGACGCGAACGACCTGGCCGACCTCGCGCCGCTGCTCGATCCGCCCGGCGGCGCGCGCTTCGTCTTCCCCAACGCGCCGAAGCCGTTCGAGGCCTATCCGGGGATGTCCTTCGGCTGGACGTGGTTCGACGGCTGGCCGCCGAACCGCGAGTCGGTCTCGGAGTCGCGCACGATCCTGCTGCGTTTTCTCGACGAGCTCACGGCGCGCTATCCGACCTCCGCGCTCATCGTCGCCGGCTTCTCGCAGGGCGCCATGATGTCGCTCGACACCGGGCTGCGCACGACGCAGAACGTGGCCGGCATCGTGGCCATGAGCGGCGGTCTCTACGAAGAAGACCTCCCCGACCTGGCCGCGAAGTCGTCGGTCCCGGTGCTGATTTCGCACGGCTCCCTCGACGACGTCGTGCCGGTGAACTACGCCCGCCGCGCCCGCGCCGCGCTGGAGGGCAAAGGGTTCAACGTCGAGTACCACGAGTACCCGATGGCGCATCAGGTGGTGATGGAGGAGATCGAAGTCGTGAAGGCCTTCATCACGTCCCACGTCTAGCCCTGTCATCCCGAGCGTCGAGTCGAGGCTGGGTGGGTGGGGGCGCGCTGCTCGTGCCCGAGAACAAGTACCGAGCCCCGCCCCGTGGGTGGGGGCGCGCTGCTCGTGCTTCGGGACACGCTGCGCGCCGCCCATCCGCCCAGGTCCCTCGACTCACGCTCGGGATGACAAAGCGCAACGCGTTGCGCGCGTTCGCCTTCATCGCGGTTAGGCGTCCACGTTCATCGCGTCTCGATCGTCGTCAGCAACTGCTTCTCCTTCGCCTCGCTCATGACGTAGAAGAGATCGCGCCGTTCGCCGTGGCGCTGCACGATCACGTGCACGAGCGACTCCAGACTGACGTTGCTGTTGTCGGTCGAGTAGTAGTCCATGGTCACGCGGAACGTGCCCGGCGGCGCGTCGCGGATCGTGTAGATCTGCGGGCCGTAGCCGAACGTGTAGCCGCCGGTGAGCTTCCCTCCCCCTTTGCTGTCCGGATTGCTCCACGATGCCGTGTACCCGCCAGGCTCGGTGACATGCAGATCGACGTAGGCCCAGCCGCTGTCGTACATCAGGTCGATGGTCAGCTCGTCGTTCTCGTCCGCGCGCACGTCGACGCCGCGCACGCGATCGGCGAACGACGCCTTCTCCCAGCGCGCCATCGCCTCGTCAGTCTGCTCGTACACGGCGTCCATCTGCGCACGCTCCTGCGTGGCCGCGAGGCGTTTCGCCCAGGACGAAACGCTGGCGCCGCGGCCGTGCCGCGCCTCGAGCAGGATCATTTCGCGCCACGACTGCGGCTCGGTCGGCGAGATCTCGATGGCGCGCTCGAGCAGCAGTCGCGCGAGCTCGGACTCGCCCCAGCCGTCGAGCACGCGCGCCAGGATGCGCAGCAACGGCGCATCATCCGGCCGGGCCTCGGCCAGATCGCTGAGGACCCGCGCCGCGAGCTCCGGCGAACGCTCGCGGAAGATCTGCGCCGCGAAGACGTGGAACCCCTTGTCTCCGCCGAGCTGTGAGCGCACGGCGAGGTAATGACGGAGCCGCTCCGCGTTCGAGCCGATCGCGCGCAGGCGGTCGAGCGCCTCGCGGCGCAACTCGCTCCGCGGAACGCGAATGGCCGCACCTCCTTCGGTGCGGAGCGAATTCACCCCCGTGGCCACGGCGGACGTGGTCAGGACCACCGGCGCCTCCGCGGTCACGGTGATGGTCTCGGCGATCGAGCTGATGTGCAGGAGAAGATCGAGCACGGTGCCGGGCTTCTCGTCACCGTCCAGCGCGTACGCCGTCTGGTTGAACCCCGCGAGATCGGCCGCGACGGAGGGGGACGCCGGGATCTTCGCGGCGCCGACCGCATAAATTCCGTTCTCGTCCGTGACGGTGGTTGCGATCGTCAGACCGCCGTCCTTCAGGTGCACGGTGACGCCGGGAAGCGGCAATCCCGAGAATTCGAGGATTCGGCCCTGGACGAACCAGCCGCCACGCTGCACGTTCGGCGGTGGCAGCGGAAGCTGCCGCCGCTGCACTTTCGGGACGGCCTGTTCGCGTTCCCACTGCTCCTTCTCCGCCGCCACGTCCGGCGGCAGCGGAATGTTGTACCTCTCGTAATCCCGGAACGTCTCCAACACGAGCAGCGACGTGCGGGGCGTGAGCTGCGTGTACTCGCGTCCGTGCAGGATCAGTTTTTCGTCGGGCGCGCCTTCGAGGAGCAATTCGCGCAGCCGTGCGCGCGCAAACGCGCGGCGGACCATGCTCGACTCCGTCGCGCCGCGCAGCTCGCGCGCGGGAAGGTCGCGGATCGTCGTGATCGTGTCGCCCGAACGGCTCGCCACCGGAACGCGCGCGTTCCGTGCGACGAGCACCGACGACGGCGCGAGGCCATCGAGCCGGATCGCCGACGGCACGTCCATCGCCTGTTCCACGGCCTGCTCCAGCGGAGTGCGCAGGAGGTCGATCGACCAGCCGCCCGTCGCATGTGCGGCCTTCGCGAGCAGATGGTCGTTCGCGGCGGACGTGGCGTGCACGACCAGCAGCGGCCGGCCGAGGGCGCCGAGTTTGCCGATGGCGGCGGCGACGTTGCGGCTGTCGCCGAGCGAGGTGATGCCGTCGGTGACGAGCACGATGCGCGTCGACGGCGGCAGCGCGTCGATCATCTTCGGCAACCGTGCGGCGAGGCCCATCAGGTTCGTCGCGCCGAGCGGTTGCAGTTCGGCGAGGACGCGCTCCAGCTCGCGCGCGGCCGCGGGTTGCGCGGCGCCGCTGATGCGGCGAGGGTCGTCGAGAGTGACGTGGAACGGCACGACCTCGGCCGTCGACCAGGCCTGCTGCCGCGCCAGAAACTCCGTCAGAAACCGGCGCAGCGTGGCGTGATCCTGCTGCACGCTGCTCGACGACGTGTCGTAGAGGATCAGCGTGTGCGCGGCCGGCGGCGCCTCACGCCGCTGCGGCGCAACGTCGACCGCGGCCGACGCGTACCAGAGTCCGTCCTCGGCCGACTGCGCGGCGAACGCGGTCTCCCGCGCATCGCGTGCGAT
>DASVSV010000126.1:0-3695 GCA_036387915.1 Thermoanaerobaculia bacterium | reverse complement strand
GGCCAAGCAGCGCCGCCGGTCGTACCGGCCCGCCGGAGGCCTCCCGTGGTTCCCTCTCGGCCCTAGCGCGACGCGTCGAGCTTGAAGTCGAGGTCGTTGAGGCCCTCCTGCGAGGCGTAGCGGGGCTGGCTGTCGTAGATGTAGACCTCGGTCCCGACCTCCGCTTCCTTCCAGAGCACTTTCAGCATGTCGTTCGGAAGGCGGATGCAGCCGTGCGAGACGCGGCGGCCGATCGACTTCGGATCGTTCGTGCCGTGCAGCATGACCCGGTCGCCGAGGTCGAGCGCGTACTTGCCCATCGTCCCTTTCTCCTTGCGGAGCGGTGAGTCGGGCGGCGGGACCGGTTTGCCTTCCTCGATGAACGCCCAGTCGGGCTTCGTCCAGACCGGGTCGACCACCTTGCGAACGATCGTGTGGCGGCCGCGCGGCGTGCGGAACCACCACACTTTGCGGCCTTTGCGCAGGACCTTGTCCGAGCCGGTGGCGGCGGCCGATTTCTTGATGAGCTGGCCGTCGCGGAAGAGATACGCGGTGTTGGTCGAGACGTCGACCGTGACGACAGTGCCGACCCGCGGCGCCTCGGGAGGAAGCCCCTCCGTGTCCATCTGGGCGAAGAGCGGTGCGGCGGAGAGTGCGAGAGTCGCGATGAGTAGCAACCTGGGGCCGTTCACGGCAATCAGTTATTTCAAAGCAGAGGCCAGCTCGAGGAGGCCGGCAGCTGTCGCATGCCGGCGTGCTGATTACGTTGGAACGATCGGAGACAGAGATAGCGGAACTCGACGATCCTCGCGCGCAAGTATCTTCACCGACCGTCAATGATCTCGTTTCGTTGACGACCCAGCTCCTCGCGGTGAATTGTCCTTGATAGGGGTTCGTGTACTCGTCAAAGCAGACCACCTTTCCATCACTGTAATAGCTGGCGGCGTCTGCATGGAACGAGGTGAACGTAAACGTCAGGAAGCGGCAGGGCTGAACGACGGGCGACGTTTGGGTAGTGCCGGCAAACGCCGCCATCAGACATGCTGAGAAAAGCGAAAGGCGGCCTGCAGTGATACGCGTCCCCTGGCTCATCGGCATCCCCGCTCCAACCACCGCAGCCATTCGGTGTTGCCGCTTCCTTCGGAGGTAACTACATGACGAGGTGCGACGTGGAGATACAGGAACTCGTCGAAACGCGCGTACCGGCGCCGCATCGTAATTAGTGCGTCAACTCGAGCCGAGCAGATCCGTGCTGACAGCGCGCTAGTTCGCTCCGGGCCGGCCGAGTCCTGCGTCAGGTGGACGAACTCACCCGAGGCATCAGCAAAGTCGCGCCAGAACGTCGTCGCCTCCCATCCCAACTCCTCGACCGCGCTGTCGTAACTGGCTCGAGTGCGTTGAGAAGCGGCATCGTCAGTGCCTGCCGTCGACAGCAACAACGCCATCAGTTCGTGGGAGAGGAAGAGCTCGGGATTTCGCTTTCCGTCGATGATGAATCCTGGCGCGGCGGAGGCTGCACCAGATTCCTGGACGTGAACGCGCGTGCGCTCGCGTGCCGCAACCGGATCCGTCCGCGAGGCGAGACGGTCGTCGAGCGTCCACTGCCACGGCTGTTTCGAGACTTCGCGCCGCTCCGGTTCAGCCGCGAACGTAGAAACGCAGCAGAAAAGCAGCACTACCTGGAACACAATGAGTCGCGGCATGGAAGGCTCCTGATGAAGGAGGGCCATGACGATGACTCATCCCTACCCGCGCGGCGCAAAAGAACGCTGGTGGCCCCGGCAGGACTTGAACCTGCGACCTTGCGTTTAGGAAACGCCTGCTCTATCCGTGCTGAGCTACGGGGCCGTAGCCATCACTCTACTGCTTCGCCGGGCACTGGACAATCCGCGGGTGCCGGGCGTTCCTCAGTATTCGGCGCGGACGACGGGAGCGTCGACCTCGACGCGGCGCACGAAGGCGGCGGCATGCGGGTCGGTGAACGTCGACATCGCGGGAGCCGGGGCGGGCAGCGCGCTGCGGAGCGGCGCGAAGAGCACCGCGATCCGTTGCGCGGCGACGTCGCGTACCGGCGTCGCGCCGCCGCGGGCGAGTTGCGCGTTGCCGCCGCGCAGGAGCTGATGCAGGGCAAACGCTGACTCGGGCACCAGTTGCCCGTCGACCAGCAGCGTGGTGTCGACACGTTCCTGAACGGAGGCCGGCGTCAGGGCAATGGAGAACTCCCGGACCGCCGCGACGTGGCGCCGTACTTCGAGCGTTCCGGCCCCATCCCAGAGCGGCTGATCGACGAACATCGGATGGCTGGCGCCGACGAAGACCACGGCGTCGCGCGGACCGTATCGCCGCTGCAGCGAGAAGCGTCCGTCGCGATCGACCGCCACCGACTCGAGCTCGACGCCCCGCGGCGAGACGACGAACAGCCGTCCCCCGTCGATTGCCTCCGCCGCGACGACCCGTCCCTCGACTCCCGCGCCGGCAGCCTCGAGGCGTAGCTCGACCGTCTGCTCGTCCTCCAGCGTGAACGGCTCGCTGCACGCGTTGCGATAGCGCGCGCTGCGGGAACAGACCTGCAGTTTCACCGCGGGCGCGATGGTGTTCAGTGCGACGAGGCCGTCCTCACCGCTCACCGCCCCGTCGTCGAGCTCGTCCCCGTTCTCGTTGACCAGGATGACCCGCACTCCCGCGGCAGGCGCATTCCGCGCGCGGTCCAGCACCCGCACGCGAACGGGGTGCTCGACGAGGTCGACCACCATCGGCACTCCCTCGGCGAACGGCTCGGGCGGCAGGAACTCGTAAGTCCGAGAGCCGCCGCACGGCGTCACCGTGATCCGGTCCTGCGGCGGCTGCGCCAGCAGAAACGCGGTGAAGGCACCGGAGCGGTCGCTGGCCGTGAAGCCCGACGGAAACGCCAGTCGCGCCGCGATCGGCTCGCCGTTCATGCGCACGGTGCCGGACACGGCGAACCACTGCCGCGAGAAGCGCCAGCGGATCGACTGCTCGTGCAGCACGCGCGTGACCGCGAGCGCGGCGGCGGCAGGATGGTCGATGGCCAGCGCGAGCCGTTCGGGATGCGGCGGCATGACGAAGGACGTCTGTCCGCTGTCCGCGGCGCGGCCGACCGCGCGGCGCTCGAGGGCCCGGCAGCGTTTGGCGTCGAAGCGCGTCCAGCCGGCGCCGCAGTCGTACACGCCCACGACGATGGCGTCCTCCCGCGGCGGATCGTCGCAGCCGCGTTGCGCGGGCTGCGACGCGGCCATGCGGGGGTCGAAGGCCCACTCCACGTGAATGCGCGGTGCCGGCTCGATCGGCAGCTCCGGCGTCACGAACGCGGTGCCGACGCGGACCGCCAGCGACGCGTCCTTCCAGCCGGCACCATCGACCGTCGCGTGGTAGCGTCCGGGCGGCGCGCGGAAAAGGTGCAGGCTGCGTCCGGCCAGCGCGCCCGCGCGAACCGGGATGAGCGGGACGAGCGTCGTGCCGTCCGCGTCGTTTCTCAACACGATGCGCGGGGCCCCGAGCTCGCGCGCGTCGTCCACGCGCGGCTCGGGGATCGTCGTCAGCACGCCGGCCGTGATCGCGCCGAAGCCGGAGGGACGGGCCTGTTGCCCCGGCTTCAGCTCCAGCGGCTCGGCCGCGGCGATGATGCGTCCCTTTCGAATCACGAGCGGCACGACCGGCATCCCGGCCGGTACCGCCAGACGGTTTTCGCCGCGCGG
>DASVSV010000125.1:0-6345 GCA_036387915.1 Thermoanaerobaculia bacterium | reverse complement strand
CCCCACGCCCTACGTTTGGCTGGTTCACGCGATCTGGAAACACCGCCGTTCATATGGTGCCGTTTCTTCGTGGCCGCCATCAGGACGTCGCGCCGCTATTGCGGCTTTCCCGTCCACCACGCCGTCAGCGCGTCCGCGGTGCCGTTGAAGCGTGAGCGGTCGACGTTGCCGGTGACGCCTTCCACCGTGCCGCTCTCCGAGTACTGCCAGAGCGACCACGCCTTCCAGACCTGCGCCGGGATGCCGACCGGCTCCGCGAGCGTGTTGTACTCGGCGATCCAGAGCGGGCATGCAGCCAGTGTCGGATGTGTCGATTCCCCGATCGCCGGGAAGAGCAGGGACTTGCCGCCGTAGACGACGGGCGGGCGGCCGGTGGCGGCCTGCACGGTCTGGATCCAGCCGAAGAGGTGATCGAGCGGCATCTGGGTGCCGGAGGGATTCGACTCGAAGTCGATGACGCACAGCGTGTGCGCGTCGGGCTTGACGGTGTCGAGGAAGAACTGCGCCTGGGCGCTCCCTTCTTCGTCGCCGGTACCGAAGTGATACGCGCCCCAGAGCAGTCCCGCCGCGGGGACCGCCGTGCGCGCCGCGGCGAAGGTCGGGTCGATCCAGGCCGACCCCTGCGTGGCCTTGTGGATGACGCCGAGGATGCCGGCGGCGCGGACCTTGGCCCAGTCGGGGGAGCCGTTGAAGTGACTGATGTCGATGACGCTGTCGATCATGAATTCATCTCCCGAGCGATTCCGGTGCGCGCACCTTGCCGGCGACGCCGCAGAGGATCAGTAGTGTGACGAGGTAGGGGACCGCGAGCAGCAGATGATACGGCACGCCGCGCGCCGAGGCCTGCAGCGCGTACTGCAGCGCGGCGGCGAGGCCGAAGATGGCCGTGCCGAGGAGCGCCCCTTTCAGTTTCCAGCGCCCGAAGATGACGATGGCCAGGGCGATGAAGCCGCGGCCGGCGGTCATGTTTTCGGCGAAGCCGCTGGAGAGGACGAGCGCGAGATATGCGCCGCCGATGCCGGCCAGCAACGCTTCGATCATCAGCGCGATCGCGCGATAGCGCGCGACGTGACCGACCGCCTCCGGGTTCTCGCCGCTCGCGCGGAGGCGAAGGCCGAGGGTCGTGTTCCAGAGGAAGAGTGCGAGCACGATCGGGATGACGATCCACGCCAGCGGCAGCACGTAGTCGACGCTCGGACGGGGCACGGCCTGCACCAAGATGGCGCCCTGCTGCAGCTCGCGGTAGACGAAGCCCGTCGCGCCGATGGCCAGAAAGTTGATCGCCGTCCCGGTCACGATCTGGTCCGTCTTCAGCGCGATCACGAATACGCCGAACACGATCGCGATCAGCAGCGCGCCGCCGACGCCGCCGGCGAAACCGAGCAGCGCGCTTTTGAACGTCTGCGCCGCGAGCACGGCGGTCATCGCGGCCACGAGCATCATCCCTTCGATGCCGAGGTTGATGATGCCGCTGCGTTGCACGACGAGCTCTCCCTGCACCGCGAGCAGCAGCGGCGTGGCGGCCACGATGGCCAGCGGGATGACATCCGCCAGCGGGATGACGTCAACGAGCGCGTCGAGCATGTTCGAATCCGATCAGCACGAGGATGACCACGGCCTGTCCGAAGACCGCGACGGCGGAAGAGATGTTGGCGGAGCGTTGCAGCTCGCCCGCGCCGGTGACGAGCGCGCCGAAGAAGAACGAGGATGCCAGGGTGGCCAGCGGATGGAGTTGCGCGAGCAGCGCGACGGCGATGCCGGAGTAGCCGTAGCCGGAGGCGAAGCGCTCGAACAGGCGATGCGTGACGCCGAGGAGCTCGATGCCGCCCGCCAGTCCGGCGGCGGCGCCGGAGATGGCCATGGCCCGCGCGAGCTGCGCGCGCACGTTCACGCCCGCCCACTCCGCTGCCGATGCGTTGAAGCCGGTCGCGCGGAGGCGCAGTCCTTCTTTGGTGCGATAGAGCAGCCACCATGCGATCACGCCCGCGACGACGGCGATGGCGACGCCGGCGAATCGCGGCAACGACGCCGCGGCCAGGTCGGTCTGCGGATACATCGCCGCCTTTTCGCGCAACGGTCCGTTCACGCACCAGCCCAGCAGGTGAATGGCGATGAAGTTGAGCAGGATCGTCGTCAGCACCTCGGGCGCATTGCGCCAGAGTCGCATCAGCGACGCGAGCGAGGACCACGCGGCGCCGGCCAGCATGGCCGCGAGGAGCGACGCCACGGCGCCGTAGCGCGACGCGAGCAACGCGGCCAGCGCGCCGACGATGAACTGTCCCTCGCCGCCGATGTTCCAGACGCCGGCACGGAAGGCGAGGACGACGCTCAGTCCCGTCAGCAACAGCGGAACGGATTTGAGCAGCGTGTTCTGAAACGCGAACGTCGAGCCGACCGAGCCGGTGAAGAGGATCGAGAGCAGCTCGCGCGGCGAGTGGCCGAAGGCGGCGCCGGAGAGGGCGAGGAGGAGGATGGCCGCGAGTGCGGCGAAGCTCGGGAGGGCGATGCGTTTCACGCGATCCCCGCCATCAGGTTCGCCACGCGCGACGACGCCTCCTCGGGCGTCATGCGCTCGGAGAGCTTGCCGCGATAAATCACGTGCATCGCGTCCGCGAGCGCGAACGCCTCGTCGAGGTCCGAGGTGATGAGGAGCACCGCGGCGCCGGAGGCGGTGGCGTCGCGGAGTCGCGCGTGCACGAACGCGGTGGCGTCGAGGTCGAGGCCGCGCGTCGGTTCGGCGGCGACGATCACCGGCGGGTGCGCGTCGAGCTCGCGCGCGAGGACGACTTTCTGCTGATTGCCGCCGGAGAGATCGCCCGCCTTCTGTTGCGGGCCGTGGGCGCGGATGGAGTAGCGCTGAATGATCTCGCCCGCGTTTTTCACGTCGCGGAGGGCGAGGTTTTCGGAGATGGTCATCTGCGCGACGACGCCGTCGCGCGTGCGGTCCTCGGGGATGTGGGCGGCGTGGGGGAGGCGGGCCCGGAGCGTGCGGGCGAGCTCGGACTGGCCGTTGCCGGCGACGCCGATGATGGCCACTGTTTCGTGTGCGTGGAGTTGGAGTGTGTCGTGTGTGAGCACGAGAGCGCCCCTCACCCTGACCCTCTCCCCGTGCGCGGGGAGAGGGGACTGGGTCATGGCCAGCGCCAGTTCCTGCGCGGTGGCGGAGCGGGTCTCGAGAACGATGCGGCCGGCGCGCATGACGACGACCCGTTGCGCGACGGCGAGCACCTCGGGAAGTTTGTGGCTGATGAAGACGATCGACGTGCCGTTGGCGGCGAGCGTGCGCATCACGCGGAACAGCTCTTCCGACTCGTGCGGCGTAAGGACCGAGGTGGGCTCGTCGAGGATCAGCGCCGACGGCTTGCGGGCGATCGCTTTGATCAGCTCGAGCTTCGACTTTTCACCGACCGAGAGATCGGCGACGCGGCGCGAGACGTCGCGCAGCTCGATGCCGCTCGCCGCGATCACCTCGGCCGCTTCGCGCTCGAGCGTGCGGCGCGTGGCGAAGCGGAAACGCGGGTCGATGAGGGCGAGGTTCTCGGCGATGGTCAGCTCCGGCACGAGCAGGAAGTGCTGATGCACGAAGCCGACGGCGCCGCGATCCGCGATCGCGCCGCTGTCCGGCGCAAGCTCGCCCGCGGCGATGCGCATCAGCGTGGTCTTGCCGGCGCCGTTCTCGCCGACCAGCGCCAGGATCTCGCCGCGCTCGATGTCGAGCGAGACGTCGTCGACGGCGCGTGTCGCACCGAACGTTTTCGTGATGCGCGTGAGGCGCATCAGAATCCGGTCGGCACTTTGAGCCTGCCGGCCTTGATCTCCTGCTCGAGCCGCGCGACCTCGGCCACGGTTTCGGGCTTGACCTGCGCCTTCAGCGCGTCGTTCCACTGCAGCGAGACCACGCCCTCGTTCATGCCGAAGTACTGGATCGCCGGCTTGAACTGGCCGTTCTTCACCGCGGCGCCCATCTTCGCGATCGCGCCCGGCACGTCGAGGACCGCCGAGGCCACGATCACGTCCGGGGCGAGGTCGTTCTGGTTCTTGTTCGAGCCGAAGCAGCGCACCTTGCGCTCGCCGCAGGCCTGGAACACGCCGCGTCCCGCTTCGTTCGCCTGGTGAAGGATGAAGTCGGCGCCCGCGTTGATGAGCGACAGCGTGGCCAGCCGCGCGGCGCCGAGGTCGTCGAAGTTGCCGGTGTAGATCGTGCGCACGTCGAAGTTCGGGTTCACCGACTGCGCGCCGGCCTTGAAGGCGAGGAACGTCGAGGCGATGGAGGGGAGCTCGATGCCGCCGACGAGCCCTGCCTTGCCCGTCTTCGATTCGCGGGCGGCGATGACGCCGAGGAGATACGTCGCTTCCTCCAGCTCGAAGCGCATCGGGGCGACGTTGGGCAGGACCGTCGTGCCGGAGGTCGTGATGAAGACCGTCTTCGGATACTTTGCGGCGGCGGTTTTGGCCGGGTCCTGGTATTCGAAGCCGTGGCCGAAGGCGAGGTCGAATCCCTTCGCGCCGTACGCCTCGAAGCCCTCGTTCATCTCCGCGGGCGTCTTCGTCTCCTGATGCGAGATCTCGGCGCCGAGATCGGTGCGGCAGCGTTGCAGGCCTTCGTAGGCGATGGCGTTCCAGCCGTTGTCGTTGATGGAGCCGGGCGTGAGCAGTCCGACGCGGAACGGCTTCGCCGCGGTCGCGGACGCAGGAAGCGCCGAGGTCGTCGCGGAAGTCTCCGTCGCCGCCTCCCGCTGCTGGCAGGAAGAGGCGAAAAGAAAAGCGAAAACAAGAAGAGCCCGTTTCATCGTGCGCGGATTTTACGGGTTGCCAGTTGGCCGTGGCCAGTGATACACGGAGAGCGTTGTATTGAAGGAGGAAGCATGGACGACATCGATCGCGGCAATGAGGCGGAATTCGACGAGGACGACGAGCAGATCGAGCAGATGATCATCGAGAACGGCATCCTGCTGCACAGCCTCGCCGCGCTGCTGGTGCGCAAGGGCGTGCTGACGCAGGAGGAGATCGACTCCGAGATGGACCGGCTGTACGACCAGATGGAGAATTTCGAGCAGCAGTAGCGAGTTTGGAGCCCTCATGAAATTGCGCGCGTGTGTGACGGCAGCCGTCCTGTTCTGCCTTGCGGCGACGGCGTTCGCCGATCTTTCCCGTGAGTATCGCGAGTGGGCTCTCGGCCCGGTGCAGTTCCTCCTGACGAAGGAAGAGGCGGCAACGTGGAAGACGCTCGGCAGTGACGCCGACGCGAAGGAGTTCGTGGACCTCTTCTGGGCCCGCCGCGACCCGACCCCGGGCACGCCGCGCAACGAGTACCGCGAGACCGTCGAGGCGCGCATCAAGGCCGCCGACGAGACGTTCACCGGCGAGACCCGCGCCGGGTCGCTGACCGACCGCGGCAAGACCCTCGTCCTCTACGGAGCCCCGAAGCGCTCCGAGCGCGCCGTCCCGAACAGCGGCGCGGGCGGGACCAGCAGCACCGATCTCGAAGCCAGCCGCCACGAGGCGGAGGGCGCGGTCATCCAGTGGACGTACGAAGGTGACGAGGCCCAGGCCGTCTTCGGCGCGCCGCGCGCGGTGATCCGCTTCGTCGACCGGCTCGGAACCCAGGAGTACAAGGTCGAGCGAGGACGGGTCGACCTCAACAAGGCGCAGGAGCGCGCCGTCACGCGTTCGCTCGCGCAGGCGTCGCTCACCGCCGCTCCGACGCCCGCCGCGGCGGCTCCCGCGGCCGTTCCGGCGTCCGCGCCGGTTGCCGTCTCGGAAGCGCCGGCCGCGCCGGCGGTGACGACCGACCTGACCACCGAAGCGTTCAGGACCGCGGTGGCCGAGGCGAAGTACAGCGGCGGCTCCGCGGCGTGGGGCGAGTTCGTGACGTCGTACGGCGAGTACTTCGTGCCGGTCGGCGTCTACATCCCGAAGTCCACCGGCGTCAGCGGCACCGACGCCACGTTCTTCGGCGTCGTGCAGGATGCGAGCGGGAAGAACGTGCTCGCGTTCGAAGAGCCGGTGACCCTGACCGCAACCAAAGACGACTTCTTCGTCGACAAGTCGCTGTCGCTGCCGGCCGGCAAGCACAAAGGCATCTTCGGCGTGGCGCAGAACGGCAAAGTCGTCGCGCTGACCTCGACCGACATGACGCTCGCCGGCACGCTCGACAAGGACGCGAGCGCGGCCAGTCAGCTCATCCTCTCCAACAACGTCTATCCGCTCAGCGCCGCGCAGAAGCCGAACGATCCGTTCGCGTTCGGCGGCCTGAAGGTCATCCCCAAGGCCGACCGCACGTTCCGTCCGTCCGATGAGCTCTGGTATTTCGTCGAGCTGCGTCATCCCGGCCTGGTCGAGCCG
>DASVSV010000124.1:0-3598 GCA_036387915.1 Thermoanaerobaculia bacterium | reverse complement strand
CGCCCGCCCAGGTCCCTCGACTCACGCTCGGGATGACAAAGAAACGCGTGTCAGTCCCGGCCGTACCGCCGCGCCGCGTAGATTGCGCCGAAGACGGCCACCGCCGCGACGGCGATGGTGAGGGGGCCGCGGCGGCCGCCGCGGACGGTCTCCGGATGTTCGCGCCAGCCGCCGCGCACGGCCTGCGGCTCCATGCTCGCGTGCAGGTTCCCCTCGGTGTTCGGGGCGCTTCGTTTCTGGAAGTGATCGCGGTCGATGATTCGCGCGCCGAGCTTCTCCCATACGCGCGGTGCGGCAGTAGCCTGGGCGACGAGGGTTTTGCCGGCGCCGCCGACGATCACCTGCGCCTTCGGCGAGTCGATCAGGTCGGCCACTGCGCGCGCGACCTGCTCCGGCTCGTACACCGGGTTCAGCGCCTTGATCGCGCGGCCGGTGTAGTTCGCGGCGTGCTGGAAGAGCGGCGTGTCGATGGCCGCGGGCAGCACTTCGCAGACGTGGATCTGGTGGCGCTTGTCGAGCGAGAGCTCCATGCGCAGCGACGCGGTCAGCGCGTGCACGGCGGCTTTGCTGGTGACGTACGCGCTGGTGAACGGCTGCGGTGCGCGCGCGACCACGGAGCCGATGTTGATCAGGATGCCGCGCTCGCGCCGGCGGAACTCTTTCATCGCCGCGCGCGCGCCGTGGATGTAGCCGAAGAGGTTCGTCTCCAGCACGCGCCGGTATTGCGCGGACGGCGTGAGGTCGAAGCGGCCGAAGAGCGCCACCGCGGCGGCGTTGACCCAGACGTCGATGCGGCCGAAGGACGCCACCGCGCGCCGGGCCACGCCTTCGACTTCCTGCTCGCGGGCCACGTCGGCGGCCACGACCAGCGTGCGCACGCCGTGCTCGCGGCACTGCGCGGCCACTTCTTCGAGCGCGCGGACGTCGCGCGCGGTGAGAACGACGTCGAGACCGCGCGAGGCCAGCTCGAGCGCGGTGGCGCGTCCGATGCCGCTGGACGCCCCGGTGATCACGGCGATGAGGGTTTCGTTTTCGTTGCTGTTCACGCAAATCGAAGGTGCATGCGATGCGCCACGCGTGAGGGCGTGGCGCATCGCTGCACGGATCAGCGCGGAAGGACGGTGCAGGGCATTGGATGGAAGCCGCTGAACTGGATGTTCGTCCCGGCCGCGACCGGCTGGTCGGAGACGACGCGCAGCGTGGCCGCGACGTTGCCGCCCGCGGCCGGATCGCCCTGGGCCATGAACCAGTTCACGATCATCGTGTTCGAGGCAGGCAGGGCCACCGTGGCCGCGCCGGTCTGTCCTGGATACGTCGGCGCGGGATCGCCGGGATTCGGCGGGAACGCGCCCGGCACCGGCTGTCCGGCCAGGTTCACGCCGTTCTTGTTGAGGATGTGCACGGCCACATTCGCCGTCGACGTGCTGCCGTTGAAGATGAACGCCGAGGCGTTGGTGCTGCTGCCGGAGTGATAGTTGGCGGGCGTGCAGACCAGGACGTACGGCGGACCGCTGGCCGCGGACGCGCCGTCTTCGCCGGCCGGACCCTGCGGGCCCACCGGACCAGCGGGACCGGCAGGACCAACAGGGCCCGCGGGACCGGCAGGGCCAGCGGCACCCTCGGGTCCGGCGGGTCCGGCAGGACCGGCCGGTCCCTGCGGTCCGACGACGTTCCACTGCACGCGCGTTTCGTTCGCGTGGCAGAGGGTGGTGGCGGCGACGAGGCGGATCGCGCCGTTGCCTTTGTTGATGCACGCCTCGAGAGGGGCGGGGTCCGCCGCGAACGCGACAGTGGCGAGCAGCAGTACAGCACCGAGGAAGGCGAATCTCATTGAGGCTCCTCCTGTGGCGGACGAGCCGCCGGCCAAGTTGTGTGAGAGGAGGAGACTCTAGGCGCCTCGGCGCACGCGTGTCAACGCGCCGCGCCCTCCGGCTGCCAACGATCGGTTACGACTTCGTTTCTTCTTTTTCTTTGGCCGGCGCGGCGGTGCGCTTCAGCTCCGCGTGCAGGGCGCGGTCTTTGACCCGCTGGGCCGTCCGCCGCTTCTTCTGAATGTGCGCGCGCGCTTTTTCACCATTGCTTTTCGACATGTCTTTCTCCTCTCGCGACTGTATCACCGTTTCCGCGGCACCCTGTACGATGACGCGGATGACGCGACAGGAGAACGCCGCATGAGCGTGTCGAAGATGGTGATGCAGAAGTTCTATCGCACGGCCGACGGCCATCCGGAGCGGCTGCCGTGGCACCAGGACGCGCCGCCGCCCATCCTCACCGCCGCCGTCGCGGCGCGCAATGGCCGCGGCCGCGCGCTCGACGTCGGCTGCGGCGCGGGGGTGTTCACGGTCTGGCTGGCGGAGCAGGGGATGGAGGTGACGGGCCTGGACATGTTTGCCGAGGCCACGGACATGGCCCGCGCCCGCGCGGCCGAGCACAATGTGCAGATCGAGCTCGCGACCGGCGATCTCTTTTCGTACACGCCGCCGCGGCCGTTCGACCTGGTCTTCGACTCCGGCTGCCTGCACTCGCTGGTCGGCGGCAGCGTCCCGCAGTACAAGCGCCGCCTCCTCCAATGGCTCGCCCCCGGCGCCGACTACGTCCTCGGCCACTGGGGCAAACGCCACCCCCTCGACTGGCGTCCCATCGGCCCCCGCCGCCGCTCGGAAGCCGAGGTCGAACGCACCTTCACCCCCGAGCTCCGCCTCCACATGACCGAAGTCGCCGACTTCAAAGTGCCGCTCCCCTTCGGCCCCGTCGTCCGCGGCGTCGGCTACTGGTTCCAACGCGCGGGGTGATCCGTTGCGTCAGGGAAACGACCGGAGGGTCATCGTTGTTTCGCTTGCGCGAGTGACCTCTCTTCGCACAGGAAGCAAGGAACACCCGCTCGTCCGGCCAGCGGCCTGGACGCAATCTGCGCGTTTACGGCGCACTCGAACTCAGGTCATCGATGCCTGCCATCGCCTCCGTCATGGCTTCGGCTACGCTTACCGTGATTCCCACGCCTTTCGGCGAACATCAGCATGTTCACCGGCTTCTACAACGGCGGTGCGGATGCTCCCAAGCGCGGCAACATGGAAGAACATGATCGGGCTGCCGATACCCGATTTGACGAATGCCTGTTGCTTGTGGCCGTCTTGATAGAACCCAATCGTAACGTCGTCACGTGTCGAGTATGTGACCTCCGTATAGTCTCGACGGTCGTGTCCCATCTGCGTCGCTGACGTCGCAATCCACAACGAGCGAGCAGGCGACGCCACGGTTGCCGAACGTAGGGCGTGGCTTCAGCCCGCCCGCCCCCGGGGGCGGCGGGCTGACGCCACGCCCTACGTTTCCGCGCTTTTGGCGTCAGGGACGATTCGCGCGAGTGGGCGTGGGTTCGTCGACAGCGTTCAGCCTGGTGAAACGCACGCCTTGTCTACGCAACACGCGTTTGCGCGGCAGCATGGGCACAACAAGCGCCGCCGGTCGTACCGGCCCGCCTATAGCTGTTCCTGCCGTTTCCCCGCTTCTCCCTCAGCCCCAAGAGAAATGTCCGAGGGGTGCCGATCAGGAGAAAAGGGTTCGTGCGGCGCGATACTAAGAAGAAGGATTCGTCCCGCTA
>DASVSV010000123.1:0-16615 GCA_036387915.1 Thermoanaerobaculia bacterium | reverse complement strand
CGCCCGCCCAGGTCCCTCGACTCACGCTCGGGATGACGAGCGGGGTTACTGCTGTTCGGCGGGGATTGCGGCGATGAATTCGGAGTCGCCGGTCTGTTCGACGACCGTGGCGAAGCCGACGCCGGTGCCGGCGATGACGGTGATGCGCACGGTGGTGGTCTCGTCGAGCTTCACGCCGAGCGCCGCCTCCAGGTCGTTGACCAGCCATACCTGATCCTCCGGGACGCCCGACTCGACGCTCTTCCCGATCGGCCGTCCGGTGCGTGTGCGCGCGGAGAAGCGGAACGTCGCCGGGATGATGCCGATATTCACGACGCCGGCGTTGACGCGGCGGCCCGGCACGTTGGCGGCGGGGATGCCGATGATGGCCAGCTCCGCGCTCTGGGTCGCGGCGGTGGCGGAGTCGCGCGCGGTGAGGGGCGCCTCGAGCGACGCGGTGGCGCCGTGCGCGACGTCGGACGTCTTCACCACGGCCACCGGCGCGCGTCCCTCGCGATGCTCGAGCCAGAGCGTGCCGACGGTGCCGGGCTGCGCGAAAAGGTTGCGCACGACGTCGCCCCAGCGGAGCGTCTGCCGCGGCGGCAGCATGAGCCGGCGGTCGATGCCGGTGTCGCCGGTCACGTAACGCAACGTCACGCGCATCGGATCGCGAAAGGGATTGTGGATGGTGAGGTCGGACTGCCAGTACGAATCGCCCACGCCGGGCACGCTGCCGACCGCGGGGAAGACCATGCGCGCGACGCCGGTCGCGACGAGCTCCTTCTTGTCCGGGACGCGAATCATCTTCAGGTAGTCCGCGACCGCGCGCGGCTTCGTGTCGGTGCGGCGCGTCCAGAGCTCGACGCCGCGGACGGAGCGATGGAAGCGGTACATGTCGTCGAGATACGCGGCCACGGCCTGCGCGCGCAGCTCGTTGGTGACGCCGTCGAACATGTCGAAGAGCTCGGGCGAGCGGCGGATGACGACCTTCGGCTTCGCCTTCTCCAGCGCGCGGATGGTCTCGTCCTGAAACGCGCGCGGCGAGAGGATCGGCACCTGATAGAAACGCGTCGGGTTGGGGCGGTCGGCGAAGAAGTAGAACGCCGGCTGGTTGGAGAAGTCGAAGATCGGCTCGTTGGGCTTCGTCAGCGCGTGGATGTTCGCAACCAGGTCGGTGATGCGCCACTGCACAGCCTCGGCGTTCGCGTCGCGGTCGACACGCAGCACGCGGCCGTAGTAGCGGACGAAGTCGTGCAGGCGCGCGTCGACGAGGTCGGGGATCCAGAACAGCACCGCGATCACCGGCAGGGCCATCATGGCCAGTGAGGCGACGAAGGCGCGTGTGCCCTGTCCGCCCTCGCGCCAGACCTCGCGGAGCTTGCGGACCAGGATCACGCCGAGGAGGACGATCAGCGGCCCGATGAGAAACGCGGCGAAGTATTGATGGCGGAACGACGCGCGTCCGAACGCGGTGCGTTGCGCGACCGTGGCGAACACCGTCAGCACGAGCAGCGCGAAGTCGAGCGTGTCGGTGCGGCGGCGCAGCCAGCGGGCGATGAAGTAGACCGCGGCGATGGCGATCGTCAGCGGACTGAGGACGAGGTGGAACTTCTCCCACAGCACAAAGTCGGCGAGCGTGTGCAGGGTCAGGTTCTTGCGGAACGTGGAGACGAGGTCGGGGAACGGCAGCGACCAGACCGCGTCGATGATGTTCGGGATGGTGACGAACGACGTCCGCGCAAAGTCGTCGAGCGCGCCGTGCATGGCCAGGTAGCTCGCGAACGGCGCGGCGCCGACGATCACGCCGATCATGAAGAAGAGCGCGGCGGTGGCGGGCGCGAGTCCGTCCCAGGCGACGCGGCGCGACGCAATCCAGAGCAGCACGCACGTGGCCATCGCGCCGGCGATCGCATACGCACCGATCTCGTAGCTGAAGAAGAGCGCCACGCCGGCGAAGACGCCGCTGAAGACCGCGGAGACACGGCTGCGCCGCCGCAGCGCGTTCCAGAAGAGCGCCACCGCGGCCACCTGGAAGAACGTGCGGTTGTTCTCCGCGGTGGTCCACGAGCCCATGGCCACGCAGAGCAGCGCCAGCGGGATGGACTCGAACACGGCGATGCCGAGGAACCAGATCGCGACGCCGAGGAAGGCGCCGACGACGACGGTGCGCAGGATGGCCACGTCCAGCGAACGGCCGAAGAGCTCCATCAGCCAGGCGTCGAGCTGTCCGTCTTCGAGCATGCCGTGCAGCGCGAAGACGTCGCGGAACGGCACTTTGCCGCGCAGGTAGTCGGACGCGGGGCCGATCGACTCTCCGCGGTGGAAGAGGTCGATCCACTGCGACAGCATCGCCGTCGACGCGTAGCTGAAGAGGTAGATCAGCGCGGGGATGATGCCGTACGCGGCGAGGCGCCACGCGGAGCGCGGACGCATCGGCCTGACGAAGCGAAAGAGCGCGGCGCAGAGGAGCAGCGTCACGATCATCACGGGGCGCGCGGGCTTGAGCGGGATCCAGACCGCGGCCAGGAACGGCAGCAGCACGATCGGCAGCGCGGCGACGGTGATCCGCTTGAAGGTTTCCTCGGCGTCGCGTCCGAAGTTGAATTGCGCGAGGCGCGCGATCAGCAGCGCCGCGGCCCAGAAGATGGCCATGAACAGCGCGACGAAGAGGATCTCGAGGAACAACGTCGGGATGTGCGCGATGCGCCGCGCCGTCACCAGATACCGGTAGAACAGCCACGCCAGCGCCTCGGTAAACAGGAGGGCGTGATACGGCCGCAGCTCGGCGCGGAACATCCGCCGGATCCAGCGCCGCGTCTGCACCACGCGCAACAGGCGCGGGCCGCCGAGGGAGAGGGCGATGGGGATGCCGAGGATCCAGCCGAACTTGCCCGTGGTCAGGTAGAAGAGGGGCGAGAAAAAGTAGGGGACGGTGAAGAGGACCTTCTCGGAAAAGGTCCGCAGTTTCGCTCGCGAGAGGAGACGTTGCAGCCAGATCGTCAGCGGCGGGACGAGGACGAAGAAGAGTGCCGCGCCGAGGTAGTCGCGGAGCTTGGAGTAGCGCTCGATGGTGACCAGGCCGATGGCGACGGGGCTCGTAGGCGGCAGGTCGCGGAACATGAGCGTGAGGGAGAGGAACACGCCCGCGGCGAGGCAGAACGCCGCGATCCAGACCAGGGCGGCCGCGATGCGGTCGTAGAGTTTTCCGTCGAGCTTCACTCGGCGGCGAGTGTAGCAGCGGTGCGGAGGAGGCAATGGATGGCGGGGTCAGGCCACTCGTCGACGCGCCGGACAAATCGCGCGCGGAGCGTGGCCAGCTTTGATTCGTGGTAGAGGTTTGCGCGGGTGGGGCGCGTCGCGAGAAGCGCGAGCCGGGTGAGACGCCACGAATTCGAAAGCGGCGGCAAGGCCGCCGCACTCCATAGAGGATCGCGCTCGACGTCGTCGGCGCCTTCCGCGCGCGGCGGCATTGGACGTATTGCCCGCGTGACGCGGGCGCCGCGCTTGCGCGCGGCGAGAATTACGTAGTCGCAGGGGATGCGTCCCGAGTCGACGAGCATCGCCTCGATGGTGCAGAGGATCTCGAGGACGGCGCGCTCGCGGGGAACTTCGAAGCGGAACTCGCGCACGGTTTCGTAGAGCAGGTGCTGGAGGATCGTGCCGCCGATGTTCTTCCGCTCCAGCACCTCGAAGTGCCGCGCCAGGAACGCGAGCAGTTCATCGCTGCGCACCGCCTCGGTCGGATCGTTGGCCAGCATCTCGTCGACCGTCGGCCGCGATTTCGGCGGCTGGCCGATGCAGGCCAGGAGCGTGTTCATGATCGAGAGCACGTCGTCGCTGTACTGGAAGCGATTCGGGCCGACGTACTCGTTGACGATCAGCGTCGCGTTGGGACGCATGGTGCGTTCGAGCTGCGCGAACGCGTGCTCGAGGTTCTCGACGTGATGCAGCACCGAATGCGCGACCACGACGTCGTACGCGTCACGCGGCAGCTCGTCACGATTGAGATCGACGACACCGTAATGGATCTTTGGGATGTCGCGCGCGGCCTCGCGTGCGCGCGCTACCGCTTCCTCCGCGAAATCAACGGCGTCGATGTGCGCGACGAACGGCCACTGCGCCACGGCACGCTCCAGCCACCCTTCGCCGCAGCCGAGGACCAGCACGCGCAGCCGATCGCCGACGAACCAGCGATGCGCCCACGACGACAGCCAGTCGCACGCGGGATCTCCCGTCGCACGTTCGTTCAGGTGCATGAGGACGGCGGTGTTCGCCATCCACGTCGCATGGGCGAGCTGCTTCGCGCGCTCCTCGTCATTCCACACCGTCACGCGCGAAGCATAGTCGCGCAAACGAATGCGAAGCGTATGGAGTGCGGCGGCCTTTTAGCCGCCGCTTTCTAATTCGGGTGCGAATCGCCACGGCGTTGCACGGTTGCGAACTTCGGCCGTCGCCACGTGAGCGGCGTTCCGCACCGTCTCCGCAACTCAGACGCGTCGATGTTTCTGCGACGCGCAGCGCGTTGGAAAGCGGCGGCCTTGCCGCCGCACTCCATACGTTTCGCGCATTTCGGTCAGCCGTTTGCCGGTGACAGAGCCGCTACGATCGCGTCACGCATTGCCGGAACGGTGGCGTTTTTCGCCACGATCGACGGCTCCTGCCCATGCCTGCGGATGGCCTCGGTCGTAGTCGCGCCGATCGATACGAGCGCGGCTTTTCCGGGCGTCAGGCGCGCGAAGAAGTTGTCGACGGTGGAGGCGCTGGTGAAGGTGATGAGGTCGATGGCGTCGGCTTCGATGAGCGCGCGCAGCTCGTCGAGATTCGTCTCCGCGGCGACGGTGCGATAGGCGACGGCGAGATCCACTTCGCCACCACGCCGGCGCAGCTCGGTGAGCAGTTCGTCGCGCCCTTCTTCCGCACGAATCACGGCGGTGCGAATGCCACGCTGATCCTCGGCCAGCAGCGGCAGGAGCTCGGTGGAAATGAAGCGCTCCGGGACGACGTCGGGGTTGATGCCGCGCGCGCGGAGATCGTCCGCGGTGGCCTGGCCGACCGCGGCGACTTTCGTCGAGGCGAGCGAACGGACGTCCTTGCCGCGTGCGAAGAGGCGCGTGAAGAAGGACTGCACGCCGTTGATCGACGTGAAGACCAGCCAGTCGTAGTGGCCGTCGATGACGCGATCGAGTGAGTCGTACGACGCGGGCGGCGCGATCTCGATGGTCGGGAACTGCAGGACCTGCGCGCCCGACTCTTCGAGGAGGCGCTTGAGCTCCGAGGCTTGTTCGCGGGCGCGGGTGACGACGATGCGCTTGCCGAAGAGCGGCTTCGACTCGAACCAGTTCAACGTGTCGGCGAGCTGCACCACGTTGCCGACCACGATCAGCGCGGGCGTCTCGAGCTTCGCGACCGCCACGCGCGCTTCGATGTTGCGCAGCGTGCCGGTGACGGTGCGCTGGTCGAGCCGCGTGGCTTTCGAGATCACGGCGCAGCCGCGGTCGCCGCTCATGCCGTGGTGCATCAGCTTGTGGCAGATCGACGGCAGGTTGGCGAAGCCCATCATGAAGACGATCGTGCCGTCGAGCTGCGCCAGCGCGGGCCACTGGATGCCGGTCGAGCCGGAGTCGGCCTCGTGGCCGGTGACGAGCGTGACCGAGGTCGAGTGCGCACGATGCGTGACGGGGATGCCGGCGTACGCCGGTCCGGCGATGGCGGAGGAGATGCCGGGGACGATCTCGACCGGCACGCCCGCGGCGAGCAACTCCTCGGCTTCTTCGCCGCCGCGGCCGAAGACGAACGGATCGCCGCCCTTGAGACGCACGATCATCCTCCCGGCTTTGGCCTGTTCGACGAGCAGGGCGTTGATCTGCTCCTGCGGCAGCGCGTGCGCCGCGGCGCGCTTGCCGACGAAGATGACTTCGGCCGACTTCGGGATCATGGCCACGATGTCCGGCGACACGAGCGCGTCGAGCGCGACCAGATCGGCTTTGCCGAGGAGCTCCGCGGCGCGGAGCGTGAGCAGGCGCGCATCGCCGGGGCCGGCGCCGACGAGATAGACCGTTCCGATCAAAGCAACTCCTCCACACGTTGGGCGACGAGCTGCGCGTAGACGTCGTCGACGCTGCTGCCTTCGACGCGGATCGCACGCGTGCCGTTCGAGAAAAACGCTCGCAGCGTGCCGTTCGACGAATGCACCGCCACCGCGGAGTAGCAGTCGAGCTGCGTGCCGAACTTCTGCAGCACGCCGCGCTCGTTGCGGGCCGCGAGCTCGCTCGCTTCATGACTGATGGTCTGCGCCGCCTTGCGTGCGAACGCGTTCGAGGCCAGACACTCGATCGCCACGATGCCCTGTCCGGCCGCGGGCAGCATCTCGTCGACGGAAAAGTAGGACGTGATCTCGGCCGCGCGTCCGAGACGGGTCAGGCCGGCGCTGGCGAGGATGATGCCCGCGTACTGCCCGTCGCGCGCCTTGGCGATGCGGGTGTCGACGTTGCCGCGGATGTCTTCGGCGCGCAGGTGCGGATACAACCGCGCCAGTTGCGCGCGGCGCCGCGGCGCGGAGGTGCCGATCGCCGCGCCTTCCGGCATGTCGGCGATGGCCCGTCCGTCGACGTGCACCCACGCGTCGCGCGGATCGGCACGCTCGAGAAAAGCGGCCAGGACGAAGGTGTCGGGGATCAGCGAGGGCACGTCCTTGAGACTGTGCACGGCCACGTCGACGTCACCGCGTTCGAGCGCTTCCTCGAGCTCCTTGATGAAGAGACCCTTGCCGCCGATTGTCGCCAGCGAGACGTCGTGGCGCTTGTCGCCGGTCGTCTTCACGACGTGCAGCTCGGCGTCGCAACCGCGCTCGCGGAAGAGGCGCGCGGCCTCGTTGGCCTGCCAGAGCGCGAGCTGGGAGCCGCGGGTGCCGATGCGAATGCGCGTCATGAAGTTCCTCGGAGTTCCTCGGCGTTCCTCGGAGTTCCTCGGAGTGGAAGGGGTGCGTCCAGTCGAGCCTTAGAAGCGCGAACGAGCTCCGAGGAACCGAGCGGACCCCGAGGAACTCCGAGGAACTCCGAGGAACTCCGAGGAACTGAAGAACTCCGAAGAACCGAGGAATTGGTCATTTCGCCAGGCCGAAGATCTTGCGGATGGTCTTGCGCAGTGACTCGCGCTCCTGCGGCTCGTCGGACGCTTCCTTGAGCTGCAGGATCGGGTAGTGGAGGATCTTGTTGACGAGCTGCGAGGAGAACATCTCGATCGCGCCGCGCTGCTCGGCGGACATCGGGCCGAGCTTGCGCAGACACTTTTCCAGCTCGGCCGTGCGGATCGACTCGAGGCGCTGCTGCAACTCGAGGATGGTCGGCACGGCGTCCTGCATCACCAGGCGTTTGCGGAACGACTCCACCTCGCGGGCCACGATCAGCTCCGCGGTTTCCGCTTTTTTCTGGCGCAGCTCGAGGTTCGCGTCGGCGACCTGCTGCAGGTCGTCGACGTTGTAGAGATACGCGCCTTCGATCTCGCCGACGCCGGGATTGATGTTGCGCGGCACGGAAAGGTCGATCAGGAAGAGGTTGCGGTTGCGGCGCAGTTCGAGCGCGCGTGAGACGTGCTCCGGCTCGATCAGGTAATGCGGCGCGGCGGTGGAGGCGATGACGATGTCGCACCTGCCGAGGTGCTCTTCGACGCGGTCGAAGTGGACGGCGGAGCCGGCGAAACGGTCCGCCAGCTCGAGGGCGCGGTCGTGCGAGCGGTTGGCCACGAAGACCTGTCGCACCTGCTGCTGATGCAGGTGCTCGGCGGTCAGCTCGCCCATGTCGCCCGCGCCGAGCAGCAGGACCTGCAATCCGCGCAGGTCGCCGAAGATTTTCTTCGCGAGCTGCACCGCCGCGTACGGAACCGAGACCGCGTGCTCGCCGATGCCGGTGTCGGTACGCACCTTCTTCGCGACGCGCATCGTGTTTTCGTAAAGCTGGGTGAGGAGCGGGTCGAGCGTGCCCAGCTCGTGCGCGGTGCCGAACGCGCCGCGCACCTGCCCGCCGATCTGCGGCTCGCCGAGGATCATCGAGTCGAGGCCGGAGGCGACGCGGAAGAGATGGCGCACCACGTCGCCGTGGCGAAGGATGTAGAGATGTTTCTCGAGCTCGGTGCGCGTGGTGTCGGCGCGCGAGGCCAGCCAGTCGACCAGCGGCGCGAGCACGTCCTCGTCGCGCGTGGAGACGACGGCCTCGACGCGATTGCACGTCGACAGCAGCGCCGCGCCTTCGACGCCGGCAAGATTGCGCACCGCCTCCGTGGCATCGGCGAGCTTCGTCTCCAGCACGCTCAGACGCTCGCGCACTTCCACGGGCGCGGTGCGGTGGTTGATGCCGACGAGGATCAGAGGCACCGGAAAACCCCCACGGCAGAGAGTTGCTGGTTGCTGGTTGCTGGTGCGGCATCGCGGCGAGGCAAATCTCCGCGCGACCGGTGAGGACGTTGCTCGTTAGCCGTCCGGCGTGCTGCATCGCCACGACGCAACTGCCCCAGCAACCAGCAACCAGCAACCGGCCTGCCGCCTCTCACCCGCGGATCCCCAGCATCGCCACGATCACGGCGATGAACGCGCCGGCGGAGACGAAGAGCATCCGTTTCCGGCGATAGGTGTTGCTGAGATACGACTGCAGGAGGACGGCGAACAGGACCCACGCCGTTACGGCGCCGATCTGTTTCACGCGCAGGTCCATGAACCCGGCGGTGGTGCGATACGACCAGAGCACGCCGGCCAGCAGGCCGACGGTGTAGATGCTGAAGCCGATCGAGAGGGCGCGGAAGCCGAGGGTCTTGCAGACGTCGAGGCTCGGGATCCAGTCCCACATCCGCCCCGGTTTCTTGTTCTTCAGCGAACGATCCTGGATCGATGCGAGCGCGCCGAAAGCCAGTCCGATGAAGAGTCCCGCGACGCCGACGGTCGACATCAGCAGGTGGACGGTGAAGACGTTCGAGCGCAGCTCGGGATCGAGGGTGGCGAAGTTCTCGCCGACGACCGCGGAGACGGTCAGCAGCAGCAGCACGAGCGGATAGACGAAGAACGACGCGGCATACACGCGGTAGCGCAGCCAGAGCCCGAGCTCGACGGCGAAGACGACCCAGGCGATGAAGCTCGCGGTCTCGGCGAGGTTGGTCAGCGGCGGGTGGCCGGTGGCGGCGCAGATGGTGCCGATCCAGACGGTGTGCGCGACGAAACCGGCGCACATCGCGATCAGGCCGCCGTACTGCAGGCTCTTCCCGCGCGCGAACAGCGACGCCAGCGCGGCCAGCGTGCCGAGGGCGTAGAAGCCGAGTGCGAGGTAGAGCGTCATGTCAGGGTCTTCGAGAACACGACCTTGTCGTCCTCGATTCTGTAGAAATCCTTGATGCGCGAGATCTCACGATACCCCGCGCGCTGGTAAAACCGGACCGTCGGCGCGTAGCTCCGTTTCGACGACGTCTCGATCAGCAGCATGCGGCCCGACTGTCTCCGCACTTCATTCTCCACGAAACGGAGCAGCAGCTGTCCCAATCCCTGCCCCTGCCGCTTCGGATCGACCGCGATCCAATAAAGATCGAACACATCCTCGGTCATCGGCGTGGGGCCGAAGAGCACGTAGCCCTGCACGTTGCCGTCGTCCAGGACGTGGGCCTCGTACTCGCGCTTTTCCGGGTTGGACAGGACGAGGTCGACGAGCTCCATGGCCCAGCCGATCTCCTGGCGCGTGAAGCGCGCCGTGGCGGCGAGGATCTCGTGAATGCGCTCGCGGTCGGGGCGCGCCGCGGGGCGGATGGTCATTGGGTTGAGTTCCTCGGAGTTCCTCGGGTTCCTCGGTTCCTCGGAGGGGCCGCCGGAGTTGCCGAGGGACTCCGAGGAACCCCGAGGAACTCCGAGGAACTGGAGTTTCACGCGACCGCGGTGCGCGATCTCCGCACGACGTACGACTTGAAGAGATGCACGACGTCCTTCGGGACCCAGGCGTCGACGATCACGCCGGCGTCGCTGGTCGACTGCTCGTGGATCTCGGCCAGTTCGTGCAGCTTCGCAACGAGTCGCGATTCGCTGTGCGGGATGGCCAGGTGCATCAGCTCGCCGCCGTCGCGCTCGCGGTCGCGGATCATCTCGATCAGGCGGTCGACGCCCTCGCCGGTCAGCGCGGATACGACGGCGGAGTTGCGGCGGCGCATGGCGAAGTGCTCGTCGATGGCGTCGGCCTTGTTGTAGACCTCGAAGACGCGCTCGCGGTCGATGCCGAGGTCGGAGAGGACCTGCTCGCCGACTTCGCGCTGCTCGGCGTACTGGGGGTGGCTGGCGTCGATGACGTGCAGCACGAGATCGGCGGCCACGGCTTCTTCCATCGTGGAACGGAACGAGGCCACGAGATGGTGGGGCAGCTTGCGGATGAAGCCGACCGTGTCGATGACGACCGTGTCGCGCGGCATCTCGGCGGCGATCTTCGCGGACTTGGCGTCGAGCGTGGCGAAGAGCTTGTCCATGGCCATCGCCTCGCCCTGCGTGAGGCGGTTGAACATCGTCGACTTGCCGGCGTTGGTGTAGCCGACCAGCGCGACGGTGAACGCGGCCTCGCGGGCCTTGCGCTGCGTGGAGCGCGTTTTCTCGATGTGCTTGAGCTCTTCCTTGAGCTTGGCGATCCGGGTGCGCACGATGCGGCGGTCGAGCTCGAGCTGCGTCTCACCGACACCGCGCCGCGCGCCACCGCCCGCGCCGCCGGAACCGCTCGCGCCGGCCTGGCGCTCGAGGTGCGTCCAGGCGCGGGTCAGGCGCGGCAGCAGGTACTCGAGCTGGGCCAGCTCGACCTGCGTGCGGGCCTCGCGGGTGCGGGCGCGGCCGGCGAAGATGTCCAGGATCAGCGCGCTGCGGTCGATGACCTTCACGCCGATGAGCTTCTCGAGGTTGCGCACCTGCGCGGGGGAGAGGTCGTCGTCGAACACGACCACGTCCGCCTTGTGCAGCCCGACCAGGCTCTTGATCTCCTCGGCCTTTCCTTTGCCGATGTAGGTGCCGGAGTCCGGCGAGTTGCGCTTGCCGAAAACGCGGGCGACGACGGTCGCGCCGGCGGTCTGGATGAGCTTTGCCAGCTCTTCGAGATGCTCTTCGGCGACGGTGCGGGACAGCTGGGGGAGGATCAGACCTGCTGCGATGACGGATTGCATTCGTGGTTCGGAGAACAATGATAGCCCGGGTGAGGATTTCGGGCTGCTGGCGCGACTTGATGGATGTGGGACATCAATCGTTCGAAGAGCTCTACGTGTCGCTCGCCCCCCGTCTCCGCGCGCTGGCGGTGAAACGCGGTCTGCCGCTCGAAGAGGCGGAGGAAGTGGTGCACGACGTCTTTCTCAGTATCCTCACCAAAAAGCCGGCCATGGATGAGGCCGACCGCTTCCTGGTGACCGCCGTTCGCTACGCGTGCATCAGTTACTGGCGGAAGGAGCGGCGGCGCGGCGAGCGTGTGGAGCTGCGCGAGGTCACGGTCTCGCCCCGCTACGACCGCGCGGCCGACCTGCGCCGCCTGCTTCGCTCACTGCCACGCCTCCAACGAAAGATCGTCGTGCTGCGCGCACAGGGCCTGCGCATCAAAGAGATCGCGTCGCACATCGGCCTCTCGCGGAGCTGGACGGAGAAGCTGCTCCGCCGTGCGCGGGAGGCTGCGGCCGAACGGCTCGATGTTTCGAATCGGTGGCGGGTAGGGCGACGTGTGTCGAGTACAGACAACTATCCGTGTGCGGAACCTTCTCGGGACACCCAGTCCCCTCGCCCCGCGACGAGCGGGGAGAGGGTTAGGGTGAGGGGTTGTGGCGCTCGGCAAAAGGGAGCCCCTCACCCTAACCCTCTCCCCACTGCGGTGGGGAGAGGGGACTGGTTCACGCAGGCTGTGAGGGAACTCGACCAAGTCACCAGCAGGGGCCGCTCGCATGGGGAGCTGGCCGATTGCCGGCATGGTCGTATCATGCGCCCTCATGTACTTCCTGTACGAGGTCCTGCTCTACCTCGTGCTGCTGATCGCGCTTCCGTTCTTCCTGCTCACCGGCGTGCTGCGCGGCAAGTACGTGGTCAATTTTCCGGCCCGGGCGGGGTGGTACCGGCATCGCGCGGACGAGCATGACCTCTGGGTGCACGCGGTGTCGGTCGGCGAGACGCTGGCCGCGAAACCGATCCTCGACGAGATCGAGCGGCAGCGTCCCGGCACCTCGGTCGTCTTCACCACCACCACCCTCACCGGGCAGGCGCAGGCGCGGCGGCTCTATCCGCGGGCCACGGTGACGTACTTTCCGTTCGACTTCGCCTTCTCCGTGCGCCGCTTTCTCGACCAGCACCGGCCGCGCGCCTTCGCGACCATGGAGACGGAGATCTGGCCGAACGTGACGCGCATCTCGCGCGGCCGCGGACTGAAGATGCTGCTCGCGAACGGGCGCATCTCCGACCGCTCCTTCCCGCGCTATCGCGCCTTTCGCTGGGTGGTCGGGCCGGTGCTGCGCAAGTACGACCGCATCCTGGCGCGCGAGGGGACCGATCACGACCGCTTCGTGGCCATCGGCGCGCCGGCGGAGATCGTCGAGGTCTCGGGCAACGTGAAGTTCGACTACGAGCCGGACGAGACGCCGCTCGAGATCGCGCCGCAACTCGAAGCAATGATCGCCGGCCGCCCCGTCCTGGTCCTCGGCTCCACGATGGAAGGGGAAGACGAGCTGCTGCTGCCGGAGCTGGAAGGGCTGCTCGCGCAGCGGAACGTCTTCGTCGTCATCGCCCCGCGGAAGCCGGAGCGGTTCGAGATGGTGGCCGGGCTGCTGGCGATGTCGACGCTGCGATCCGTGCGCCGCAGCGAGCTGCCGGCGAACCCCTCGCAGAATACAGTCGCGGACGTCCTGCTGCTCGACACGTTCGGCGAGCTGGCCAAGGTCTACCGCTACGCCACGGCCGCGTTCATCGGCGGGACGCTCGTGCCGCGGGGCGGGCACAATCCCATCGAGGCGGCGGCGGCGGGCGTGGCGGTCTGCTTCGGACCGTCGATGACCAACTTCCGGGAGATCGCGCAGGTGTTCCTCCGCGACCGGGCCGCGGCGGAAGTGCAGAATGCGGCCGACGTGATCGAGTTCGTCTCGCGGATGATCGACCAGCCGGAGCTGCAGCGCGCCTGGGGCGGGCGGGCCCGCGAGGTCGTGCTCCGCAATCGCGGCGCTTCCGAGCGGACGGCGCGGCGGATCGTCGAGTTGCTGGCGTGAGGGCGCTGGAGCTGCTGTGGCACCTCGTGAACCGCGCCCGCCGGGCCCTCTACCGGGCCGGCGTCCTGCGGGCCAGGCGGCTGCACCGGCCGGTGATCTCGATCGGCAACATCGCCGCGGGCGGGGCGGGGAAGACGCCCGCCGTGATCGCGGTTTGCCGCGATCTCGCCTCACGCGGCCTGCGCGTGGCCGTGCTCACCCGCGGGTACGGGCGTAACGATAAAGCGTACTCCGGCCCTGTGATATCAAGTGACGCTGATAAATATGGCGATGAGCCGGTACTGATTCGCCGCTCGATAATGGGCGAGGTATTCGTAGGTGAAAATAGGTATAAGAATGCGCGCAACTTTGATTGCGATGTATTCGTGCTCGACGACGGCTTCCAGCACCTGCAGCTTCATCGCGATCTGGACATCGTCATCGACGCTCCGGCGCGTATCCATCGCGAGGGACGCTCCGCGCTGCGCGATGCGGACATCGTCATCCCGCGGCGGCTGCGCACGGTCATCCCGGAAGAGCTGCGCGGCAGGCGCGTCTTTGCCTTTGCGGGACTGGCGGACAACGAGCAGTTCTTCGCGTCGTTGCGCGCAGCCGGGCTCGACGTCGCGGGAACGCAGGGCTTTCCCGATCACTACCGCTACACTGCTGCCGATCTGGCCGCGCTGAAACGATCCGGGCTCCCGCTCGTCACCAGTGAGAAGGACAAGGTCAAGATCGACGACGCCGAAGTCGTCGCGGTCGGAGCGGAGTTCGTCATCGAGGATGAGATTCTGAACAGGATTGCAGAAGTCGCATCACCTCATCCGGCCGGCGGGGAGATGCGGAAGCGCAAGCGCAAGCATCCGCTGGTGCAGCGCATCGAATACGCGGCGTACAAGCTCGTGGCGAAACGCGTGGCCGGAATGCCCGACGCTTCCCTCGAGCGCTGGGGCACACGCCTCGGCGCGCTGGCGGAGAAGATCCTCCGCGGACGCAATCGCCTGGCGCTGCGCAATCTGCGGACGACGTACCCGGAACGCCCTGACGCGGAGCTGCGCGCCGTCGCCAAAGCCTGCTGGCGGCACTTCGGGAGGGAGATGCTGATCTCCATCCGGTCGCAGAACCTCTCCCTCGACCAGCTCGCGGCTGAGAATCCTCTCGTCAACGTTCATCTGATCGAGGAGGCGGTGGCGAGGGGGAACGGCACTCTCATCATCACCGCGCACTGGGGTGGCTGGGAGGCGGGTGGGCTGGCGTTGATGTCGCGCGTGAAGAACGTGCGTACCGTGGCCCGCCCCCTCGACAACGAGCTTCTCGATCGCGAGCTCCAGCAGATCCGCGCGAAGACCGGTGCACAAGTCGTGGATCGGCGGAAAGCGGCTCGTGTCCTGCTGCGCGGACTGGCCGAAAACGGGGTGGTGGTGCTCGTCCCCGATCAGGCCGTGCTTCCGCGTGAGGGAGTGCTGGTGCCTTTTCTGGGACGTCCGGCCTGGACCACACCGGTCCCGGCGAAACTGGCTCTGCGGACGGGCGCCACGATTGTGTTCGGTTTTTGCATTCCCGACGGCCTCAGGCACCGAATCGAGTTCATGGACCCGATTCGAGCCGACCTGCTGACGGACGAAGAAAGGGATCCGGTGGAGCTGACACGACGCATCAATGAAGTGCTCGGCCGCTGGATTTACGAGCGTCCCGAGCTGTGGCTGTGGATGCACGACCGCTGGAAAGGGCCCGGAGAAAGAGACGTAATGCATGGCGTGTGAGACGGTCGTGATCGGCCTGAACTGGGTCGGAGACAACGTATTGGCTCTTCCGGCCTACAAGGCGCTGCAGCATCGCTTCCGCAGCGAGGGGGGCATCGCCGTGGCCGCGCCCGCGAACGTGGCGCCGCTGCTGGAAGCCACCGGCGTGTTCAAGGAAGTGATCCCCTGGACCCGCTCGATGACCCGGCGCATCGCCGCGCTGCGCGAGCGCGATTTCCGCCGCGCCGTGATCCTCCCGAACTCGTTCCGCTCCGCGGCCATCGCCTTCGCCGCCGGCATCGACGAGCGCTGGGGCTACCCCACCGACTGGCGGGGCATCTTTCTCAATCACCCTGTTGCGCCTCCCGAAAAACGGCAGCACCAGCTCGACGACTACACGCCGCTCCTGGCCGCGCTGAACGCGCCCCGCGTCGTGGACGACATTCCGACCATCAAGCTCCCGGCGGCCGTGCGCGAGCACGGGCGCAAGCGCCTGCTCGAGATCGGCCTGCACCTCGACCGTCCGATCTTCGGCGTACACGCGGGCGGGCTGTACGGCCGCGCCAAGCACTGGGGCGACGAGCGCTACGTCGGCGCGATCCGCCGGCTGCGCAGCGAAGGCTTCGACGTCGTGCTGCTCACCAGTCCGGGCGAGCGCGCGCAGGCCGAGCGCATCGCCATGACCTGCAACGGCGTGCCGATGGTCGGCCACGACGGCGACGTCCTCGAGCTCGCCGCGGCCATGTCGCACTGCGCCGCGATCCTGACCAACGACAGCGGCCCGCTCCACGTCGCCGCGGCCCTGGCCGTCCCCTCGGTCTCGATCTTCGGCCCCACCGACCCCGATCGCACCGTCATTCCGGGTGCCTCGCGGGTCGTGCGCCAGCAGCTCTCCTGTCAGCCCTGCTACCAGCGCGAGTGCCCTCTGGGCCACCATCGCTGCATGGCCGACGTGACGGTGGACGAGGTCGTGGAGGCGGCGGTCAGTCTGTTCGCCATGCCCGAAGCCGACGTCGAAGTCGAACGGCTCTTATAATCGAGCTCGATGGCGCGCGCTGCCACTGAGGAAAAGAGCTACAAAATCGGCGAAGTCTGCAAGCTCGCGGACCTGCAGCCGTACGTCCTCCGTTACTGGGAGACGGAGTTCCCGCAGCTCGCGCCGGAGAAGAGCGGCGGCGGCCAGCGCCTCTACAACCGCCGCGAAGTCGACATCATCCTGCGCATCAAGGAGCTGCTCTACCGCGAAGGCTTCACCATCGCCGGCGCGAAAAAGAGGCTCGAGCAGGAGATGAGCGAGCCGGTTATTGTCGCACCCGCGGCGCCTTCGGAGACGCCCGTTGTCGCAGCAGTGGCAGCACCGCAGCACGACCTGAGCAAAGTGAAGCAGGAGCTGCGCGCGCTGCTCGAAATGCTCAGCGATTAGACGGCGCGTTGCGGCCTCATGCCGCGTCGCGATCCCCCTTTACGCGGCGCGTGCGAACGTAGGACGTGGCTTCAGCCCGTCCAGAGCGCGCAGGATGCGTGGCGTGCGTCGGCGCACGAGGGGGGCGGGCTGAAGCCGCGCCCTGCGTTTTCACACGTCTCGTCTCCCGGACAGGCGGCGCAAGTTGATGCCGCGTCGCCGTCCCGCATTTACGCGGCGCGTGCCGAACGTAGGACGTGGCTTCAGCCCGTCCAGAGCGGGC
>DASVSV010000122.1:0-3824 GCA_036387915.1 Thermoanaerobaculia bacterium | reverse complement strand
ACGCCCTACGTTCCCACGCTCGCCGCAAATGGGCCGAACGTAGGGCGGTGCTTCAGCCCGCCGGCGCTCGCGAACGATGAGCATCCGCACGACCAGGGAAAGCGGCGGCGAAGGCCGCCGCACTCCATATCAGTGCGCGTGGACGCGCGCCAGCACGTACACGCCGACCGCCGCCGTCGCCAGTCCGGCGATCGTCGAGGCGATGAGCGCGAAGCTGGGCTGCTCGTGGACGTGCGGCAGCAGGTCGCTGGCACCGAGGTAGAGAAGGAAGCCGGCCATGAAGGCGAGGAGGAAAGCCAGCAGGCGCGGATCGACGTCGATCACGCCGGCGATGAGCGCTCCCGCCACCGGCGCCATGGCATTGAGCAACAGCAGCGAGAGCGTACGCCACCGGCTGTTGCGCCGCGCCAGCATGAACGTCACGGTGTTCAGCCCGTCCGCGAAATCGTGCGCGAGCACGGCTGCGAGCACGACCAGTCCGACCTGCGTCCCGGTCTGAAATCCGACGCCGATCGCGAGCCCGTCCAGGAAGGCGTGGAACGAGATGCCGATCGCGCCGGCCACGCCGACGTGGTGATGGTGCCCCGGCACGTCGTGCGTTTTCTCGCTGTGGATGATGGTCAGCTTCTCGAGCAGGAAGATCGCCAGGAATCCGCCGAGGAGCGTGAGCATCAGCGTGCGCGTGTCGAGCCCCGTGTCGTGCGTGGTCTCGACGAGCTCCGGCACGAGGTGAAGGAACACGACGCCGATCAGCAGCCCCGCCGAGAAGGCCATGATCGCTTTCAGGTAGCGCTGATAGCGGAACGCGAACGCACCCCCGGCCAGCGTCATCCCGAAGGCAAGCAAAGCCCAGAGCGCGTTCATGCGCGGCGGATTGTAGGCGAAGAGCCGGCACGGCGTGCTCGCGTTGGAGCCACGCAAGGGAGCCGACGATAGGCCTCCGGCGGGCCGGTGCGACCGGCGGCGCTGGTTGGCCAAGCCTGAACGCAGACCTGTCTACGAAACACGTCTTTGCGCGACGACATGGCCTCACGAAGCGCCTGGCCCGTTAACGGTCATCCGTGGACGATCGCCGGACGCCGGTCTCTCGCGGCGTTGTCCCGCAGTTCGGGCAGGGCGTGTTGCGCCACGTCTCGAACGCGGCGTCGTCATCCTGCGGGCCGTCGTCGCGCGTGAGGTCGAACCATGGCTGGAGCTCGGCCCCGCACGAGGCGCAGACAACCTGGAAGGAGCTCCCCATCTGCTGACGGAGTGACGCCAGCGCGGAAAAGGAGACCGGATACAAAACGAGCGGCGCCGGGGCGCCGCTCGGGAGAGAGATCGGTGGGTGCCGCCCCTGTCATGCAACGTCAGGCGGCGTAGACGCGAACCAGAAACACAGTGTCTTCTTTCTTTACGGTGGCGATGGACTCGAGTCCCCGCGCCGGCCTGGTGAAGCTGACCAGCTCGCCTTCACACTCCCTCACATAGTGCGTGATGGCCTCGTCGGCATCGCTGGCCTCCACGGTCATGCGACGCGACTCGACGTCGACTGCAGGGCGATGCGTGTATTCGTTCGTGAGCTCCCGCGCTTCGATCGTGTATTGCAAACGGCACCCCTAAGTTTTGCGTTAGATGCAAAACGATCAAAAGCAAGTTGTGAGCCAGCTCACAAGTCACCGCTCCCGCATGTAATCGTGAATGAGCTGCACCGCCATGGCCCCCTCCCCGACCGCCGAGCCGACCCGCTTCACCGACCCGTGACGGACGTCGCCGGCCACGAAGACGCCGCACATGCTGCTCTCCAGCGGCGCCGGCCACTGGTCCTTGCGCCAGCTCTCCAGGTGCTCGCGGCGCAGGTCGCGGCCGGTGAGGATGAAGCCCTGTTTGTCGCGGGCGATGGAGCCGGCCAGCCAGTCCGTGCGCGGCTTGGCGCCGATCCAGATGAAGAGGGCGCCGGTGGCGAGCTCGCTCCGCTCTTTGGTCTCCACGTCCTCGATCACGACCGACTCCACGCGGTCCTGGCCGTTCACGACCGCCACGCTGGTCTTCGTCAACAACTTGACGTTGGGCAGCGCGGCGATGCGCTCGACCAGGTATTGCGACATGGTCGTCTCCAGCGACGGGTCGATGGTGATCATGGTCAGGGTGCGGACGTAGCGGGCCAGCAGCAGCGCGGCCTGCGCGGCGGAGTTGCCGCTGCCGAGGAGACAGATGTCGCGGTCGCGGAAACGGGCGGCTTCGGCGGCGGCGGCGCCGTAGTAGACGCCGGAGCCGGCCAGGCGCTCCGCCCCCTCCACCGTCAGCTTGCGATAGGCGACGCCGGTCGCGAGCAGCACGGTGTGGCTGACGATGGTGGTCTGGTCGTCGAGCTCGAGGACGCGGTAGCCGCGGTCGTCGCGCAGGCCGGTGGCGCTCTTGGTCAGCAGGATCTCGGTGCCGAACTTCTGCGCCTGCGTCACCGCGCGCGAGGCCAGCTCGGCGCCGGAGAGCCCGTCGGGAAAGCCGAGGTAATTTTCGATGAGGGCACTGGAGCCGGCCTGGCCGCCGGGGACGTCGCGCTCCACGATCACCGTGCGCAGCCCTTCCGAGCTGGCGTAGACCGCGGCCGCGAGACCGGCCGGTCCGCCGCCGACGATGACGAGGTCGTAGAACGACTCGTCGGGCGTAGTGCTGAAGCCGAGCTTTTCGGCGAGCTCGGCATCGTCGGGATCGGTGAGCGTCGAGCCGTCGGGGAAGACGATGCGCGGCGGCTCGTTCGGCGCGTCGTCCTCATCGGCCGTGTCGACCCACCGGTACGGCACGCGATGACGGGCCAGGAGGTCCTTCACGTCATGACAGCGCGGCTGCCACTGATCGCCGTAAACGTGCACGATGTCGGAGCCGGTGGCGGTGCTCTCCCACGCCCGCAGCGCGTCCCGCACGATCGGCTCGAGCGACACCTCGGGGTCGTCCCACGGCGCGTCCACGGTAAAGTCGACCAGCCCCTCCCGCTTTGCGTCTACCGCAAAACCGGGATCGAGATCGCCGTCGTACAGGATGACCTTCAATCCGGACGAGATCTCCTTGCCGCGCCGCAGCAGCTCGCGCAACTTGTCCTGCTCCAGCATGTGCCGCACGAGCAGCAGCACGACCGGCTGGCCGTTTTCCTTCGCGCGGTCGAGCGCCGCACGCGCTTCTTCAATGGTCTGCGTCGTGACGATCTCAAAGGTCTCGGAGCAGTCCGCCAGGAGAAAATCGCGCCCCCGCGCGAGATGCTCCGCA
Source organism: Thermoanaerobaculia bacterium (assembly GCA_036387915.1). Lineage (GTDB taxonomy): Bacteria > Acidobacteriota > Thermoanaerobaculia > Gp7-AA8 > Gp7-AA8 > QHVT01. Next base: position 581 of record DASVSV010000122.1, on the reverse strand, counting down.
TGTGGTTCGACGAGCAGGATCAAAGGACGATGCACGAGAGCACCAGTTGCGATCTATGTGCCTTGACAGGTACGAGGTATGAGGGATGAGGGATGAGTGTGCCCCCGCCCACTCATGCCTCATGCCTCGTGCCTCGTGCCTCATTCCTCATACCTCATTCCTCGTACCTAATACCCGCCAAAGGCACACATATTGCTTAGCACGCTGATCAATGGTCGGTCCCAAGGGACGTGTTCTGGTAGTGGATGACGAACCGGCGATTCGCGCACTGGTGGCGAAGATCGTCGATCGTGCCGGCTATCCGGTGGATACGGCCCGCGATGGCGCCGAGGCCATCGAGAAACTGGCCACGGAACGGTATGCCGTCATGGTTCTCGACCTGATGATGCCCAACGTCGACGGCTACGCCCTCATCGAGCACCTGAAAGCACGGGGCGGACCGCGCCCGGCCATCATCGTCGTCAGCGCCGGCGACAGCGCGTCGCTGCGGCGCCTGGACGGCTCGGTCGTCCACTCCATCCTCCGCAAGCCCTTCGACATCGACGTCCTCGGAGACCTCATCGCCGCCGGCGCGAAGTCGA
>DASVSV010000121.1:0-3525 GCA_036387915.1 Thermoanaerobaculia bacterium | reverse complement strand
ATGGCGTACTTGAACGGACCGGACGTGAGCGGCTCGAGCACTTTGTTCGAGTCTTCGAAGCGGCGCAGCTGATGGAGGGCCAGGCCGCGCTGGAGCTGGATCTCCATCTTCATCGCCGCCGGCGCCACGCGCTCCAGCCCGGTCAGCTCGTCGAGCGCCTGCTGGGCCTTGTTCGCGTTACGCAGCGCGATGATGCGCTGCATGCGCTCGTTGGGCGTGAGCGGCGGAGGCGCGTTCTGCGGCAGGCCGTGCAGCGTGCGTACGAGCGAACCGGCGTTGCTGGCCTCTTTCGCGCCGGGGCTCTCGATGAGGATCGCCCGCGCGTTGTAGAGCGCGCCGGCGACGTCGCCGATCTGAAGACGAGCCCTCGCGGCGTTCCACCGCGCCTTTCCGATCACGTCCTGCGCGTCGGCGCGCCGGCCGAGGGCGGCGTAGACGTCGGCGCTGCGGTCGAAGTCGCCGGTGTCTTCGTACAGTTTGGCGAGATTGAGCCCCGCGTCGTTGGCGTGGATCATCTTCGGCTGCCGGCGCCAAAGCCTCGCCAGCGTCGCGCGCGCGGCGGCCGGGTTACCGGCGAGCTGGTACGCGTTGGAGAGGTAGTAGAGGCGATACTCCTCGACCGCGCGCGGACCGAACGTGAACGAGGAGAGATGCTTCACCGCGTCCGCCCCGTCCTCGCGCTCGAGCGCGGCCACGCCGGCCGCATACGCATCCCGCAATTTCTGCAGGTCCGGCGGCGCCTCGGCCTTCGACGGCAGGTCGGGCTCGGCGTGCGTCGCGGTCACGCCCTCGCCACGGCGAGCCACGAAATACGCGGTCGCACCACCCAGGAGAAGAACGGCGACGACAGTCGCTGCCAGCCAGCGACGGCGGAGAAACTTCAGCACGAGCGAGACTCACTGCGAAAGGCAGGCCGAGCGGCTCGGAGACTCAGTCGAACGCTCTCATTGCGCCGTGCAAAGGGAACGACCGGGGGGCCTCCGGCGGGCCGGTACGACCGGCAGCGCATAGTAGGCCCACTCTTCGCGCAAACACGTGTTTCGTCGACTGGCGTGCGTTCAGGCTAGGCCAACAAGCGCTGCCGGTCGCACCGGCCCGCCGGAGGCCTCTCGTCGTATCCCTTGCGCGATCGCAGGGAAGCGTGCTGCTTAGAGCCCCAGTGCGTCCGCGCGGCCGTCGGCGAGGATGCGTACGAGCTCGTCGTAGAAGTAATTCGACACCTTGCGCACGTCCTCGGTGATGCGCTCGTCGTACATCTGGCGGCTGCGGTCGATGTCTTCCTTGAGGCGTTCGTAGAGGTCGCTGTTCTTGCGCCCCTGCTCGACCTTCGACTCGTTGTAGAGCTTGATCTCGGAGACGAGCAGGCGCGCGAAGCGGCGGGCCTCGTCGTGCTTCTTGGCGTCGTCGCTCTGCGGACCGGAGGCGCCGCCGCGGGCGATGTTGGCCGGCGGGATGTACTGCGTCGACGGACGGTCTTCGGCCGGCTTCGGCGCCTCGACAGCTGGCGGCGGCGGAACGGGAGCGGGAGCCGGAGCCTTCGCGGCGGGCGCGCTGAACTCGTCGGCCGAGGGGACGTTGAAGCTCGGACGCTGCGCGGCCATCAGCTCGCGGAGCTGATTCGCGTTGATGGCCACGGTGCCGGCGTCGGTGGTCTTCGGGATGGTCGGCTCCGGTGTCGGTGTCGGTGCCGGTGCCGGTGCCGGAGCGGGAGGCGGCGGCGGCGGAGGCGGCGCCGGAGCGGCCACGGGCTGAGGAGCGGCAGGAGCAGGAGCGGCAGCCTGAGTATCCGCGGGTGCACCCGCGGCCCGCAGACTCGGCGAAGGGATCTTCTTGCGGATGGCCAGCGTGTCGACGAGCAGTCCGGTCGTGAAGACGAGCAGCTCGATCGCATCGGGGTCGAACTTCTCCGCGTCCTTCGCGACCACGTCGACGTAGACAGCGGCGGCGACCTTGTCCTTGATCACCATCGGCACGAGCACGGCGCGCTCGGAGTTGCCGACGCCGAGACGGGAGGCCAGGTTCGCGCCGTCCCACTCGACCACTTCCTCGTTGCGCAGCACGCGGTCGAGCTCGGGGATGAGGCCCGGCGCCGCGTTGAAGCGCTTGATCATCTCGTCGTTGCCGCCGTGGTTGGAGAAGCCGACGCCCTTCCAGCCGCTGAACGTCTCGCCGCGCAGGATGAGCAGTGCGCCGCGCGAGCCGAACTCGAGACACTGCTCGAGCAGCGCGTTCAGCACGTCGACCTGCGACTTGCCGCGCTCGATCGACTGGACCGCTGCTTTGACGCGGGCAGCGCCGGCGCCGGCGGTCGCTTTCGGCGCGGCCGCGGCCTCGGCGGTGTAGCTCTCTTCCAGCTCGCCCACCACTTTGCTGATGTGCGGCAGGAAGGAGATGGAGTTGACGTCTGCCTGAACGCTCTGGAGGGCGGCCTTGAGCTGTGAGTCGACGACCACGCGCACGTCTTCGATGGACGTGCGGATCTCGCCCACCATCCTCTCGATCTCTTCCCGCACGCGCGCGTCGATTGCGCCCGCGACTTCCTCGCCCTTCACGGCCATAAAGCTCCTCCAGCTCGTATGCTACCGTGTCGCTGATGCGGTTTTCCACCGTACCGGCCACACTTCTCCTTCTCTTTGTGACGGCATGTGCCGAGCGCGGCGTGCAGGCCGACCACCAGAGCGAGTGGCGCGACGTGCTCCGGCACAAGTCCGCCGCCGTTGCAGCGGACGCAAAACCGGAGCACAAACAGCTCTACGCCGACTCCGTCCGCACCTTCGTCCAGAAGCACCCCGAGCACAAGCGCGCGCGCGAGGTCTGGCATCACCTGCAGCTCGAGTTCGCCGACGACCTTGTCGAGATGGGACGCCACCAGGACGCCATCCGCATCTACCGTGCCGTGCTCGCGCACGACAACGAGAACGAGCACGCCAGCCGCGCCCTGGCCGTCGCCGCCGGCCGCCTGGCCGTGTCGCGCGACAAGCTCCTCGAGCTGCGCAAAGGGATGAGCGCGCGCAACGTCGCCACTCTCCTCGGCAAGCCAATGCCCGGCTGGAGCGTCAAGAACGAGCGCCCCGAGGCGACCATCGAGGCGTGGTACTACCGGACTCGTGGCGGCGGCGTGGCGGCCGTCTATTTTCGCGAGGGGAAAGTGTTCGCCGCGGAGGAAACTTCGCATGCGAAACTGGGCAGGCTCGGTTCTTGAAATCGCGCCCCGATCCTCTACGTTAGTCGAGTCAGCATGCCGATCTACGAATACCAGTGCCGCCAGTGCAACGAGCGCCAGGAGATCATCCAGAACTTCTCCGACGCCCCGCTGACGGAATGCTCCAAATGCGGCGGTGAGATGAAGAAGCTGATCTCCTCGCCGGCCATTCAGTTCAAAGGCTCCGGCTTCTACAAGACCGACTACGCCTCTCCGTCCTCCAAACCGCCGGAGACGAAGGGCGAGCCGGTGAAGACCGAGAGCAAGTCCGAGTCGACGTCCGAGTCGAAAGCAGAAACGAAGACCGAGACGAAGACCGAAAC
>DASVSV010000120.1:0-2275 GCA_036387915.1 Thermoanaerobaculia bacterium | reverse complement strand
AGCCCGCCCCCCTCGTGGGTGGGCGGGCGGCGCGGGAAACAGAGCTACTTCCCGAACACGCGCGCCAGCTCGTACGCGGGCGTCACTTCGAGCTGGTCGTACCGGCACTCCTGCGGCGGCTTGTCCGGGCGCCAGCGTTTGAAGTGGGCGGCGTGGCGGAAGCGCGTCCCCTGCATGTGGTCGTACGACACTTCGACGACGCGCTCGGGGCGCAGCGGCTCCCAAGTCAGGTCCTTGCCGCGATTCCAGCGGCTTTGCGCGCCGGGCAGTCGCTGCCCTTTTTCGTTGGCCTCGTTCTGTGCCTCGGCCCAGTCGCGCCACGGGTGATCCTCGAGCGCATTCTCACGCAGCGGCGCGAGCTCGTCGACGAGGCTCTTGCGCACCACGTTCGTGAACGCCGACGTGACGCCGACGTTGTGCAACGTGCCCTGGTCGTCGTAGAGGCCGAGGAGGAGGGAGCCGACCATCGTGCCGGGACCGTTCTTGTGCCAGCGGAAGCCGGCCACGACGCAGTCCGCGGTGCGCGAGTGCTTGACCTTGATCATGGTCCGCTCGCCCGCGCGATACGGCGAGTCGAGACGCTTGGCCATGACGCCATCCAGCCCCGCACCTTCGAAGCGCTGGAACCAGTCCTCGGCCTGCGCACGATCGCGCGTCACGGGCGAGAGATGCACCGGCGCGGCGGCAGTGCCAAGAGCGCGCTCGAGCCGCTCGCGGCGCGCTTCGAGCGGCAGCTCGCGCAGATCCTCGTCGCCCTCCGCGAGCAGGTCCCACGCGACGAACGACGCCGGCGTCTCGCTGGCGAGCAGCTTCACGCGCGACGCCGCCGGATGGATGCGCAGCAGCAGCGCCTCGAAGTCGAGCCCCTTCGCGCCGACGATCACGATCTCACCGTCGAGCACGCACCGCTCCGGCAGCGCGCTCGTGAGCGGCGCGACCAGCTCCGGAAAGTACCGGTTCAGCGGCTTCTCATCGCGGCTCTGCAACGTGAGCTCGTCGCCATCGCGGAAGACCAGCGTACGGAAGCCGTCCCACTTCGGCTCGAACTGCCAGCCCTCACCATCAGGAATGGCGGCGGCGGCGGAGGAGAGCATGGGGGCGAGGGGCGGTGCGAACGGAAGTGTCATCGTTACTCCACCCCCACTTCGTCGACGAAACACCAGCGCCACCGCTCGCCCGGCTCGAAGGACTGGATGACCGGATGGCGGGTGGCGCGGTAGTGCTTCGTGGCGTGGCGATTGGGGGAACTGTCGCAGCAGCCGACGTGGCCGCAGTGGACGCAGCGGCGGAGGTGCACCCACTCGTCGCCGGTGCGCAGGCACTCCTCGCAACCGTTCGTGTTCGGCGGCGCGTTCTCGGTCGTTTCGAGATGCTCGCAGGTTTCGTTCATCGCGCTCGCTCCAGTTCCGCGCGATCCCAGTTGCCGGCGTTCGCGGCGGCGTCGTAGGTGCTCTGGCAGAAGTCGAGCAGCGTCGCGGCGGGATCGCTCGACCGCCGCATTTCATCGTAATGAAGGTAGAAGCCGCCCAGCGGCTCGTTGTAGTACGCGGCCGCGGGCAGCACCGGCTGCGTGCGGAAGCCGGCCGGCTCAGGCGCGGCGTAGCTGTAGAACGACGCCTGCGGCAGACGCGAGTCGCCGGGCCACCAGCCGACGCTGCTCACCTCGTGCGAGTACGACTCGCGCGTGATCGAGTCCGCGTCCGGCTTCACCGGCGCGCGCCGGCCGGAGAAACGCGTCACCGCGAGGTCGAAGCTCCCCCAGAAAAAATGCACCGGGCTGGCCTTGCCGATGAAGCCTCCGCGGAACTTCGTGAAGACGTCGTGCGTCAGCGCGAGGATGCGCCAGAACCGCTCCACCGCGTCGCGGTCGTAGCTCTTGTGATGCCGGTCGCGGTCGAGCGGGATGGCGTTCTCCGGGATCTCGACCGGCATCGTCCAGATCGCGCAGTGGATGCCCATCGAGCGCAGGACGGAGAACACTTCATCGTGCAGGTCGGCCACGCTGCGCGGCGCGAGCGGGATGTCGTGTGCCGCGCCGTCGCTGCTGCGCACGCGCAGCACGTGCGAGAGGAAGTCGAACTCCATGTCGAACCAGCGGTCGCCGTACGGAATCTCGCTCGTGGTCAGCCCGCGCGCGGTGACGTACAGCGGCACGTTCCAGAAGTGATTCACCAGCGGCGAGAGCGCCATGCGGATCTTGCCGACGATCTGCGTCCAGCGGTGCAGCGTGTTCTTCGTGTCGACCCATTCCTCGAGAGGCAGCGCAGGCCATTCC
>DASVSV010000119.1:0-19783 GCA_036387915.1 Thermoanaerobaculia bacterium | reverse complement strand
TTACTCCTAGACTTCAGCGCGTCCGGGAAACACGTCGAGCTCGTACTGGTAGTACCCGCGATCGTCCTGCGTTTCGATCTTGATGTGGATGCCGGTCTCGCCGAGCTCGAACTGCACGACTTTGCAGCGCTGAATCCAGCTCACGATCGTGTGACCGATCCACGTGCGCACGTCGACATCCCACCGCTCGCGCATCTGACTCATGTCGAACCGCGCGAGCGCTTGTTCGATCAGACCCTGAAGCGCGCCCAGGTCCACGGCGGATGCACGAAATCCGTGCGTCGTGTCGACGTAGGTCACCTCACCATCCTGCTGGGCCAGTTGTTCGACGAGGCGGGAGGTGATTCGGTAAAAGGTCTGCTGTCTCTCATCCAACGGCGCGACGGGAGGCGCCGGCGTCGGCGGGAGCGGCGGGAACAGCAGCACATCGCTCAAGCGATGAGAATACCTCGGGAACGGCCGCTCTAATTCGCGATGAGCGGCACGACAACCACTTCGCCGTTGGGCTTGGTCATGAGGCGCCAGATGGCGGTATCGCTGACGTCGGCGAGTTTCGAGTCGGAGCCGCAGCTTTTGCAGGGGCCGGTGGCGGCGGCGGCGCCGATAGGGACGAAGTGGAAGCGCTCTTTGCGACAGTGGTCGCACAGTTCGCGCAGCAGGTCGTAATGAATCAGCGACACACGATTTGCAGACATCTACAGTTCTCCCCTAACCCGGCGCGGATTCTACGGATGGAACTCCGGATCGGGTGTGAGCGCCGTCACGACGTGCACGACAAGCCACGCCGTCACCAGGCCGATCACCGCGGACGCGGTCACGTCCGACGCCCAATGCCGGAACGCGAGGATGCGGGAGAGACCGACGGCGGCGGCGAGCACGAAGGCGATGACGCGCAGCGTCCAGCTTCGCGAGGCGAAGACGAGCACGCCCGCCAGGGCAAAAGCGCCGACGGTGTGTCCGCTGGGGAACGACGTCGACGAGCCGGGCGCGTAATGCATGGGGCCGAGCCAGAGCTCGGGACGGGCGCGGCCGACGAGGTGCTTGACGATCTGCGCGAGCGTGCCGGCGGCCAGGCCGGCGACGCCCATGGCGATGGCGTAGCCGACCCAGCGGCGCTCGAGATAGGCCACGCCGGCCACGAGGAAGAAGGCCACGATCAGGACGGGGTTCATGCCGCCACCGAGACGATTGAGCAGGCGGATCACGAACTCGATGGCGTCGGACTGAACGCCTTCGGCCCAGGCCAGCATCGGACGGTCGACGAAGAGCCAGACGCCCGCGGTCACGACCGCGCCGATGGCCAGGCGCAGCGCGGCGCGCGGCCAGAGCGGGCGGGGGAAGCGCAGCGCACGAAGTTGGCGGAGCGGCTCGCCGAAATCGCGGCTCTCGGCGCTCTGCAGAATGACGAGCAGCAGCAGGCCGGCGAAGAACCAGAAGACCACGTCCCACGACGGCGCCTCGCGCCCGAGGAAGGAGAGATGGTCGACGTCGAGGTCCTCGTTCAGCCAGAGCTGGTTCATCGACACGACCGGCGACGGCCAGAACACCGACAGCAGGAGCAGCGTCACGAACGCCGCGGCCGCGTAGCGGCGCTTCGCGGCACGTGACACTGTGGCGCGCGCTCTCATTGCGCCCACGCAACGGGAGACGACCGGGGGCCTCCGGCGGGCCGGTGCGACCGGCGGCGCTTAGTGAGCCCAGTCGTCGCGCCAACACGTGTTTCGTAGACAGGGCGTGCGTTCAGGCTAGGCCAATCAGCGCCGCCGGTCGTACCGGCCCGCCGGAGGCCCCCGGTCGTTCCCCCTTGCGTGAGCCCCATGCGAGCACCTGCCACCCGCCGATACACATCGAACCACTTTCCGATCATGCGCAGCTCGCCGACCTTGCGGTAGCCGTTCAGATCGATCTCGTGTGCGTTTTTGCGGCGCGCGACGATCAGTGACGGCGCGGCGGCGTTCAGCTCCGCGGCGTCGTAGTGACGCGCGTTTGCGAGCGCCGGGGGCATGCCGCGGGTCCAGAGATGGGGGCAGACGTAGAGGCCGACGTCGGCCGGATCGACGTTCTGCGACACGAGCGCGAGCACCAGCGGCCGCGTCGACGCCTGCTCGTTGGCGAGCGGCATCAGCGCCGTCATCGCGTACGTCAGGGCGAGCACGGGCACGAGTCCCACCGCGATCGCGGCGTGCAGCAGACGGCCGCGCAACGTCACGACGATGCCGGCGATCGCGGCGATCAGCATCACCCCGAAGAGACCGCGCACGATCGGCATCGCCGCCAGTGCGCCGTCCTCACCCTTGATGTGATGTGGCTGCACCACGAGGCCCGCGATTCCAACGATCGCGAACAATGCGAGCGTCAAAACGGCCGCACGTTTGCCCCACTTGTCCTCCCCCTCGACGAAGCGCGACACGAGCAGCGCCACGGCGGGCAGCATCGTGATCATGTAGACGTCGAGCTTCGACGAGAGCAGCGTGTATGGCACGAGCACGGCCAGCATCCAGCTCATCGCGAACTTCGCCTTCTCGTCGCGGCAGCGGAGCGCGGCCACGGTCATGAAGAACCACGGCGCCAGCGTGGCCGGCGCGCGCACGAGGTAGAACCACGGCGGCGACTTGTGCACCCACGCGTTCACGGCGCGGCCGACGGTCTGCTTGTAAAAGATCTCGCGCCAGAAGGCCTCGCCGCCGATCACGATCGCGGGCACGAGCCAGAGCAGTGGCAGGAGGAGCATCGGCAGCAGCGCCAGCGCGTCGCGTGCGACCGGCTTGCGGCGGCGGCGAATCGACTCGAAGACAAACAGCGCCAGCACGATCACCGGCGCCATCGGACCCTTGAAGAGAAACGCCAGTCCCGCGGCCACGCCCGCGCCGACCGTCAGCGCGCCGTTCGCGCGGAAGATCAGCAGCGCCGCGAGCGCGAGCAGGCCGGCGAAGGCGACGTCCATCCGCGCGGTCTGCGCGGAGCCCCACATCAGGATGCACGTCCCGACGACGAACGCGGCCATCGGACTCCAGGCGCGGTACATCAGCGCGAGCAGCAGCAGGAACGCGACCAGCGACGGCAGCACGTACGGCCAGATCGAGTACGGGCCGAAGACGTACGTCAGCGAGGCCATCAGCCAGAAATGCAGCGGCGGTTTGTGCGTGAACGGGGTGCCGTTGAGCGTGGGAACGGCGAACGCGCCGGCGCGCATCTCGCGCACGACCTGGCTGTACTTGGTCTCGTCGCCGACGAACAGCTCCCGCCCGAGGGGGGAGAGCAGGACCGAAACGACGACGATCGCGAGAGCGATCGCGGGGGCGCGTTGCATGGCGCGGGCATTGTAATGGACTGACTTTGCAGTCACTTAGAGGGCGCTCCAAATCGGCTGCCCGCTGGCAGGCGGAGTGCTAGAATCTCGGGGCGTAGAAGGTACTTCGAAGGAGGACCATCGATGTCGAATAGCACCGCGGACATTCAGCGCATTCTCAGCGATCAGGATCCCGAGTTCCGTCAGTGGGCCGAAGAGCATCATCAATGTGAGAGCCGCCTCGACGAGCTGACGAAGAAGAACGAGATCACCACCGAAGAAGAGTTCGAAGAGAAGACGTTGAAAAAGCGGAAGCTCCACCTCAAGGACCAGATGGCCGACCGGATTCGCTCGTACGAGTCCCAGCACGCGGTCGCTTAGGGCCGGCACAACTGCCCGCACGTGAGGGGGTTCCGTTGCGGAGCCCCCTTTGCATTACGATCGAGAACGATGGCGCACAGGCTCGCACCCGAGGGATGGATCTTCGTCATCCCGTTCGTCATCCTCGCCGCGGCGGCGCTGCTCATCCAGTGGTACGTGGCCGCGCTGGTGTTCTTCGCCATCGCCGCCTCCCTGGCGGCATTCTTCCGCGACCCGCAACGCCGCGGCTCCGAGCGTCGCGTCGACGTCCTCTCCCCAGCCGACGGCACCGTGGTCCTGGTCAAAGACATCGCCGACGGTGAGATCTGGCCGGGCCTCACGCGGCAGGTCAGCATCCTGATGTCGGCCTTCGACGTGCCGGTCAACCGCGCGCCGATCGCCGGAAAAATCGTTCACTACAGCAGCGCCGCGCAGCACAACCTGGTGGTGATGAAAGACAGCCGCGGCGCGATGGTGGCCTTCAAACAGATCGCCGGCCTGCTGGCCCGGCGGCTGGTCTTCGACAAGAAAGAAGGCGACGAGGTGGCGCGCGGCGAGCGCGTGGGCATGATCAAATTCGGGTCGCGCGTGGACGTCTTCTTTCCGGCGCTCGCGCAGATCCTCGTCAAACCGGGCGACAAGCCGAAGGTCGGCCTGACCGTGATCGCCGAGATTCCGGAGTGAATGCGATGGAGATGAAACGCGTACGCCCCAACTTCCGCCGCGGCGTATACGTCATCCCGACGTCGCTGACGATCCTCAACCTCTTCTTCGGCTTCCGCGCCATCATCTACGCCACCCGCGGCATCGAGGCCATCACCCTCGGCCGCGAGGCCGCGGCCATCGAGTTCTTCGAGACGGCCTGCCTCTCGCTGCTCATCGCGGCCGTGTTCGACACGTTCGACGGCATGATCGCGCGGCAGCTCAACGCCACCAGCGAGTTCGGCAAGGAGTACGACTCGCTCGCGGACGTGGTCACGTTCGGCGCGGCGCCGGCGGTGCTGGTCTACGCGTGGGGACTGCACTCGTTCGAGAAGCTCGGCGGCGGGATCGCATTCCTCTTTCTCGCGGCGGTGTCGCTGCGCCTGGCGCGCTTCAACGTCATGACCGGCAAGACGGACTATCGCTACTTCGTCGGCCTGCCCAGTCCCGCGGGCGCGCTCACGCTGGCCTCGATGATCTTCTACGCGCCGGCGCCGGTCACGGACCGCCGCTTCGCGGTCATCGTCATGCTGGTGACGATCTTCACCGCGTTCTCGATGGTGTCGCCGGTGCGCTACCGCAGCCAGAAGGGGCTGGCGCTGCAGAAAGAGCGCTCGCTGATGTACTTCGTCATCCTGGCGCTGATCCTCGGCCTGGCCTTCAAGTGGCCGCGCGAGTTCTGGTTCGCGGGCGCGATCATCTATCTCGTGTCGGGGCCGCTGTTGAAGTTGTGGTCGATCGCGTTCCCCTCGCCGAGTCTCACAGTCTCAGAGTCTCACAGTCTCACAGAGGAGCCCCCACCCCCGGCGGCTCCGCTCCTGTGAGCCTGTGCGCCTACTGACCGAGGCTCACAGGTTCATAGCCTCAGAGTCTCAAAGAGGACCACGTCCCGACGCCTCCCGCTATGAGCCTATGCGCCTGTGAGCCTATGCGCCTGCACCCCGTCGGCGTGATAAAACGCGCCGCACCATGCCTCACCCCAAATCGCCCGCCGGGTATCGCCTCGGCATCGTCAACCCGCTGACGCTGGTCGGCAATGAGATCAAGACCATCCTGCGCGAGCGCGCGTTTCCGTTCGCGAAGATCGCGCTGCTCGACACGACCGGTGAAGCCGCCGGCGCACTCACGGAGATCGAGGACGAGCCGGCCGTCGTGGCGTCGCTGGAGCAGGAGGGGCTCGACGACCTCGACCTGGTCTTCTTCTGCGGACCGGCCGAGAAGAATCGCGAGTGGGTCGCGCGGCAGGCCGAGGACGACTTCATCGCCGTTGACCTCTCGCAGCCGACCACTGCCGAAGAAGGCAAGCTCGCCGTCGCAGGCGTGAATCTCGAGGAGCTCGGCGCGGGCGACGAGTTGCTCGTCTCGCCGCATCCGGTGGCCATTCCGCTCGCGCTGATCCTTCATCAGATCGGCACCGTGTCCCCGATTGAAAGCTGCACCGCCACCGTCGTCCAGCCGGCCTCGGAACTGGGACAGGCCGGCGTCGAGGAGCTCGCGGCGCAGACGATCTCGGTGCTGAACATTCAGACGATTCCGCAAACGGTGTTCGACCGCCAGCTCGCCTTCAACCTCTATCCCGCCCTCGAGCACAACGAGGAGTTCATCGTCTCGCAGGTGCGCGGCATGACCGACCCGCGCACGCAGCTGGCGCTGCTGATCACGCAGGGGACCATCTTCCACAGCCACACCTTCTCGCTGTTCGTGAAGACGCGCGAGGAGCTGGAGACGGCGCAGATCGTCGAGGCGCTGCAGGCCAATCCGGCGCTGGTGTTCCCCGAAGGGGATCAGCAGTTCGGGACCATCGACGCGGCGGGGAAGGACGAGGTGCTGATCGCGGAAGTGCGTCCCGACCCCACCATCCGCGGCGGATTCTGGGTCTGGGCCGTTTGCGATAATCTGCGCCGCAGCTCGGCGCTGAACGCGGTTCTCGTCGCCGAGAAAGTTCTCTTCGGAACAGGGGTGCACTAATGCAGGATTTCTACGAACCGAAGGTGGGCGACGTGGCCCCCGACTTCCGTCTTCCCTCCACGCGCGGCAAGGAAGTGTCGCTGCGCGACTTCAAGGGGAAGGACGTGATCCTCTACTTCTATCCCAAGGACGACACGCCCGGCTGCACGGCCGAGGCCTGCTCGTTCCGCGATCACGAAGCGGAGCTGACCAAAGAGCACGCGGTGGTCCTCGGCGTCTCGACCGACTCGCTGGAGAGCCACGACAAATTCACCGACAAGCATCAGCTCAACTTCCCGCTCCTCTCCGATCAGACCGCGGACGTCGCCAAGATGTACGGCGTCTGGAGAGAGAAAAACATGTACGGCCGCCGCACCTGGGGCGTGGCCCGCACGACGTACTGGATCGGCGCGGACGGCCGCGTGAAGAAGATCTACAAGAAGGTCGACACCGCGCGTCACGCCGAAGACATCCTCGGCGACCTGCGCGCAGCGCGGAAGAAGTAGGCGCGCGTCTAAGAAACCGACGAGGGGCCTCCGGCGGGCCGGTGCGACCGGCGGCGCCGCGGTTTTACTTCGCGTCAGGCGCTGAGCCCCCCCTCTTGCGGCGCGCCAGCCAAACGTAGGGCGTGGCTTCAGCCCGCCTCTCGGGCGGGGTGGGCGGGCCGAAGCGGCTACGCGCGAACTTTTCGCGAGAGCCGCGCGCGCACCGGGGGGGGCGGGCTGAAGCCACGCCCTACGTTTCCACGCTCATCGCGAGACGGGTGACTACGCTCTTACCGAACGCACTTCGCGAATCCGCCGGCACGCCTCTTCGAGGGCGGCCGTGTCCTTCGCGTAGCAGAAGCGCAGCAGGCGGTCGCCGCGGCCGCTGGCGTAGAACGAGGGGCCCGGCACCGAGGCCACTCCCGCTTCCTCGATTAGCGCCATGGCCGCCTCGGAGGCATTCGCGTAATGCGCGGGAATCTCGGCGAGCATGTAGTACGCACCCTGCGGCACGTACGGCGTGAAGCCGCCCTCCCGCAGCGCGTCGGCGAGCAGGTCGCGCTTCTTCTGATAGTCGGAGCTGAGGGACTGGTAATACTCCTCGCCGATGTCGAGCGCGCGGGCGATGCCCCACTGCAGCGGCGTCGGCGCGCAGACGTAGAAGAGATCGTTCACCAGACCGATCGGCTGGATCACCCGAGGGCTCGCGGCGACGTAGCCGATGCGCCAGCCGGTCACGGAGAACGTCTTCGAGAAGCCACTGATCGTGATGGCGACGTCCTTGTCGACGGAGGCCATGGAGAGATGGTGGCGGCCGTCGTAGACGATGTATTCGTAGATCTCGTCAGTGAAGCACCACGCGTTGAACTCGCGGCAGAGCGAGGCGATCTTCTCGAGCTCGTGGCGCGTGAACACTTTGCCGCACGGATTCGAAGGCGTGCAGACCACGATGCCGCGCGTCTTCGGCCCGAACGCGGCGCGCAGCGCGTCGAAGTCGATCGACCAGTCGGGAAGCTGCAGCGGGACGAACTTCGTCTCGATGCCGAGGACCTTCAGGGTGTTGAGGTGGTAGCCGTAGTAGGGCTCGAAGAGGATCACCTCGTCGCCGGCGTTGAGCGTGGCCATGGCCGCGGCGGCGAAGCCTCCGGTCGAACCGACCGTGACCACGATCTCGGTCGCGGGATCGACCGTGAAGCCGTTGAAGCGCTCACATTTCGCGGCGATCTTCTCGCGCAGCGGGTCGATGCCTTCGAACTTGGAGTAGGTCGCCTTGGAGGCGTGAATGGCGTCGCACGCGCCGTCGACGAGCTCCGGAATCGTGGGCAGGTCGCAGATGCCCTGTCCGAGGTTGATGCCGCCGACGCGCTCGCACTCGCGGGACATGCGGCGGATGTCGGACTGCACTAAACCTCGCAGGCGATCGCTGATCTGATTCATGGACGGTAGTGTAGCGTCAGGAGGGCGACCGGCAACCCGCGGTGGCGCAACCGCGCCCGCAAGTCCTTTGTTTGCAGTGCGGGATAGTCGGCATTTCGGCTGCAGTCGAGGCTGCACGTGAACACCAGGAAACTGCTCCTCGCCGCCGCCTTGATCTGTCTCGTGTCGCTGCCTGCCGCCGCGCAGCTCACCGACACGTACGTCATCGCCGCCGCCGCGAACGTCGGCGGCAGCAACAACACCCGCTGGCTCACCCAGCTCAGCATCTTCAACCCGCACCTCGACTACTCGCTGAACGTGAGCGTCACCCTGCTCCGCACCGGCGGCGCGCAAGGGCCGGAGAAGCTCGTCTCGGTCCCGCCGAACTCGACGTTCATCACCGATGACGTGATCGGCGACGTCTTCGGCCTGAGCAGCGGCAGCGGCGCGCTGCTGCTCGGCACGTTCCCGGACGACAACCCGGGCATCGAGGACAGCGTGCTCGCGCGCGGCTTCCTCGTGACGAGCAACACGTACAACAACTCGTCGAGCGGCACGTACGGCCAGACCATCCCCGGCGTCTGGACCGGGCTGCTCGATATTGATTCGGACGGCATCTCGTCCGTCGCGCACGGCATCGACAACAGCGCCCGCCTCCGCTTCCGCACGAACGTCGGCGCGGTGAACCTCGGCCGCTGCTCGGTGAACGTCGGCGTGTCGGTGTTCGACGCGGACGGCAACACGATCCTCGACAACGCACCGCTCTTCGTGCCGCCGTTCGGCCACATCCAAGACCGTCTCCCGATCGCCGTCGAAGGCGGCTCGGTGGAGTTCACGGTGCAGGATCCCTGCGCCGACGATGACGCCCGCTACGCCGTGGTCTTCCCGTATACGTCGACGATCGACGATCTCTCCGGCGACCCCCGCTACCAGACGCCGACGCTGCTCGCCACGCCGAACATTCTCTTCGCCAAGAAGGCGAACGTGGATCCGACCAACCTCGGCACGAAGATCACCTCCGCCTACGGCCGCAAGGTCCGCGACGCCGCGATGCGCGAGGGACGCGTGACGCTCACCCGCTCCGAACGCGGCTGGCAGGTCGCGAAGTAGGACACGCTTTCCGCCGGCCCCCGGAGACCCGACCAGGGGCCTCCGGCGGGCCGGTACGACCGGCAGCGCTGGTTGCTCCGCTAAGCCACGCTCCCGCCACGAACATGTTTGGTCCCGAAATGGCCGGGTAGCGCAGCAACAAGCGCCGCCGGTCGCACCGGCCCGCCGGAGGCCTCCCGTTGGTTCTCCACGGCACGGCAGAAAGCGCGACATAATGCGCGACCATGCCAGCAGCCGTTACGCAGACCGACCTTCCGTTCCCGCTCGCGCGTCGTGGAAAAGTCCGCGACGTTTATGACCTCGGCGACCGCTACCTGTTCGTCGCCACCGACCGCATCTCCGCGTTCGACGTCGTGCTCTCGCCGGGCATCCCCGACAAAGGGACGATCCTCACGCAGATCTCCAACTTCTGGTTCCGGCGCTTCACCCAGCTCGAGAACCACCTGCTCGAGACCGGCTTCGAAAGCTTCCCGGACGACATCCGCGTGCACGCAGACCTGCGCGGCCGCAGCGTCCTCGTGAAAAAGTGCGAGGTCGTGCCGGTGGAGTGCGTCGCCCGCGGCTACCTCGTCGGCTCGGGCCTGAAGGAGTACCAGCAGACCGGCGAAGTGTGCGGCATCAAGCTGCCCGAGGGACTGACCACCGCGAGCAAGTTGCCGGAGCCGATCTTCACGCCGGCGACGAAAGAAGACACGGGCCACGACATCAACATCTCCTTCGAGCGGATGGCGGACATCGTCGGCCACGACCTGGCCTCGCAACTGCGCGAGCTCACGCTGTCGATCTACGACGAAGCGGCCCGCTACGCGCTCACACGCGGCATCATCATCGCCGACACCAAGTTCGAGTTCGGCTTGATGGACGGCCGCATCATCTGGATCGACGAGGCCCTGACGCCGGACTCATCGCGCTTCTGGCCCGCCGATCAATACGTCGTCGGCAAGAACCCACCCTCGTACGACAAACAGTTCGTGCGCGACTGGCTGGAGACCACGGGCTGGGACAAAAACCCTCCCGCGCCGGAGCTGCCGGCGGACGTCGTGGAGCACACGCGTGCGAAGTATCTCGAGGCGTACAGGCAGCTTACGGGTGAGGAGCTGAGCGTCTGAGGTGGGGCGGAGCCCAGAGGGTCCGTGACTATTGGGCCGCTTGGACGCTTCCTTGAACCTTACGGGGAGGCGCGCAGCCTACCACAGAGCAAAGTAGAAGCGCCACTACTGGTAACGATCATGCAACGTCGAACCCTCTTCGTCATTCTGGGCGCCCTCCTGATCACGGCCGCGGTCGCCGTGACGACCGGCTATTTCGTCTGGCGCATGACGAAGAAGACCATCGTCGAGCAGGTCTTCACCCCCCAGGAAAAAACCGTCGACGTGGCCGTGCTGGTCACGCAGGTGCGCGAGCTCAATCGCCTGGAGACCGCGTCGATGCGCGTCATGCATGTCGGCACGATCACCCAGGAGTACAAACTCGTCCCCAACTCCCTCGGCGGCGACGAGATCACCTTCATGGCCACCGGCGACGTCATCGCCGGCATCGACCTCTCGCAACTGCGCAAAGAGGATGTGTGGCGCTCCCCCGACGGCACGATCAACGTGCGTTTGCCGCCGCCGCAGATCCTCGTCACGCGCGTCGACAACGAGCAGTCGCGCGTGCTCACGCGCAAGACCGGCGTGCTGCGCCGCGCCGACGTCGATCTCGAAACGCGCGCCCGTCAGCACGCGGAGACGAACATCAAGAGCGAAGCCCTCAAGCGCGGCGTGTTGAAACTGGCCGCGGACAACGGCGAGAAGAAGCTGGCCGACCTGCTGCACACTTTCGGCGCGGAGAAGGTCCGCTTCATCGGCGGCTCGACGTCGACAGCACCGCCTTCGCAACGCTGATCGCACGCCGCACCGCGGCACTCTTGTTCACCGTCTCCTCGAACTCCGCCGAAGGATCGGAGTCGTACACGATGCCGCCGCCGGCCTGCACGTACGCGCGGTCGTTCGCCAGCACCACCGTGCGGATGGTGATGCACGAGTCGAGATTGCCGTTGAAGCTAAAGTACGCCACCGCGCCGGCGTACGGCCCGCGGCGCGTCCGCTCGTAGCCGTCGATGAGCTCCATGGCCCGGATCTTCGGCGCGCCGCTGACGGTGCCGGCCGGAAAGCAGGAGAGGAAGGCGTCGACCGGCGTCTGATCGTCGCGCAGCTTTCCGTGCACGTCGGTGACGATGTGCATGACGTGGCTGTAGCGCTCGACGTGCTTGAAGTCTTCGACGACGACGGTGCCGCTCTCGCAGACCCGTCCCAGGTCGTTGCGCCCGAGGTCGACGAGCATCAGGTGCTCGGCATTTTCTTTCGGGTCGGCGAGGAGCGACGCCTCGAGCTCACGGTCCTCGTCGTGCGTTTTTCCGCGCGGACGCGTGCCGGCGATCGGGCGCGTCTCCACTTTTCCATCAGTGACGCGCACGAGCATCTCCGGCGACGCGCCGACCAGCGTGCACTCGTCCGTGCGCAGCAGGAACATGTACGGCGACGGATTGATCGACCGCAGCGCGCGATAGAGCGTCAGCGCCTCCGAGGTCGGATAGCCGGTCTCCCACCGCTGCGACAGCACGATCTGGAAGATCTCGCCGGCGACGATCTCCTCCTTCGCCTCGCGGACCATCTGCTCGTACGCGTCGCGCGTGAAGTTCGACGTGAACTCGACCGTCGGCACGTCCTCGAAGGCAAGCGGCGCGACGCTGGCGCGCTGCAGCTTCTCGATGGCGCCGTCGAGACGGCGATTGGCATCTTCAATGGTCCCATCGCGGAAGACGTTCGCCACGACGTGCATCCGCTGCCGCACGTGGTCGAACACGACGACGTTGTCGAAGAAGAGCAGCTTCGCGTCGGGGATGCCGGTGTCGTTCGCGTGCGAGTCGGGGATGCGCTCGCTCCAGCGGCTGATGCCGTAGCCGAAGTAGCCGACCGCGCCGCCGAAGAACGGCGGGAGTTGCTCTTCGTCTTTGACGCGCAGTGGCACCAGCTCTTCGTTGAGGACGCGCACCGGATCGCTCACCGTCGCGTCGAAACGGAGGTTGCGCCGCGGCTCGAAGCCGACGAAGGAGTAGCGCCCCAGGTTCTCCCCCCGCTCGACGCTCTCGAACAGAAAAGCCTCGGCCGTGTCGCCGGAGAGCGCCGCGAAAGCCACCAGCGGCGTGAGCGTGTCGGCGCTGAGCGTGCGCACGACCGGAATGACGTCAAAGTCCATCGAACACCTTCATGAAGAGTTGATGCTGCCGCACCGCCTGCGCGTGCAACAGGTCCAGTCCCGTGATGCGCACCCGCGCGTCGACGTTCCTCGGCGAGCCGCTGTACGCGGCCTCGATGTACGTGTGGCAGCGCGGGATGTCCACGTCCGCCTCGGGCGGCAAGGTGTTGACGATCAGATCGCCGTCGAACGCCGCGAGCGTGTGCATGTTGCTGCGATCGTAGATCGTGGACGGGATGCGCGCGTCTTCCAGCGCCACCATCGCCGCCCGCGCCGTCGGCCCCTTGCCAAGGACCGCCGCTTTCGTTTGTTTTCCAAGCAATGCCGCGAAGCCGTCGACGTCGGTGTTGTCGGCGAGGATCCGGCCGTTCACATTCACGAGCGTGTTCACCGCGCGCGCGCGACGCGCGTTCTCCCCGACCTCGGCCGCCACGCGCAGCGCGTCCTCCTTGAACGGAGTGGTGACGCTGAGACCGCACGGCTCGCCGCGCAGAAACGCGTCGACGATCTCGTCGAACGACTCGATCGACGCGATGGTGTACGCCGCGTTCACATCCTTCTCGCGAAAGAGGCGGTTGTGGATGACGGGCGAGAGACTGTGCCCCGCTGGATTGCCCACGATGGCGAACACGCGCTCCGCGCTCCGCGGCCGGTCGCCGTAAATCTCGTGCGCGCGCTCCAGCGTGAGCTGCCCCGGCGCCGCCGATCTGTTGGCGGCGACGAACGCCAGCTCCGACCCGCGAAACGGGGCGAGGATGCGCGAGTACAACCCCCGCTCGCCCATCCCGATCACTGTCCCCGGCAACAGCTGCAGCAACCGCTCGTTGTCCGAAAAGTTCCGCGGCGTCGCGGCGAGCTTCGTATACGCACAACGAAGGGCACGCATCTTTGCCATGATTTCTTCCACGTCAGTGACGCCCTCGTAATCGTGATGAGAGATCACCGTCCGCGCGGGATCATCAACAACAACGTTCTCGCCCCACTCCACGTCGACATAGTCGATCCCCGCCACAAGCGCCGCTTTCAAGACGGATGTGCCAAACGTAGGGCGCGGCTTCAGCCCGCCCTCCCCCGGGGGGGGCGGGCTGAAGCCGCGCCCTACGTTTCCAGAGCTTTCGCTCCGAAACGTCAGAATCATCGGTTTGTCAGTCGCGGCGCGCAACGCGTGGACATCGATGTCCGCGAACCCCTCCGCCCGCACCTCCACCATGTCGTGCGGCAACTCGAGCGCACGGATGGCCGCGACGGCGGCGTCGCACGTCTCCTCGAGCACCGTCACCACCAGCTTCATCCCGAGACGAGCTCCATCCGCTCGCGGGCAGCGTTCGCGCGACGCGTGTCGCCCGTACGCGACCACATGTTCACGAGGTTCGCGAGCACGCGATGCAGCGTCTCACGGCCGCTCCACGCGCGCAGATGCTCGCTGGAGAGCTGCGTGCTGCCGCCGGTGAGCTGCCCCAGCAGCGCGCCGATCTCGGGGATGCTCAAGGTCGCGCCGGAGTGGAACGGGTCGACGTAGACCTCGTTGAGCTCGAACTGCACTTTGACGAGGTAATGCCCCGGCAGGCCGACGCCCGCCGCGGAGAGGCCGATCTTCGCCGCCACGTGCAGGAACACGATCGAGAGCGTGATGGGGATGCCGAGCTTGCGGTCGACGACTTCGTGGAGGTACGCGTTGCGCGGGTCGTAATAGCTGTGCGTGTCGCCGCGATAGCCGTCCGTGTCGAACATCTCCGCGTGCAGGTGCCCCAGCCGGAACACCGGCGGCTCGCCGGCCTGGCAGCGCCGCTCGACGCGCACCGCCAGCCCGTCCAGCTCGTCGAGATATCCCTGCAGGTCGAGCCGCGGATAATCTTCCAGCGCGATCAGCAACGCACCGCGCGCGAGATTTTCCGCGGTGATCTCTCCCGCCGCGTACTCGCGGAACTGGCGCCGGGCCTCGGCCGGATGAATGAGCATGACGGCATCCGCAGTGTACCCTTGGACCGAGCTCGCAGCTCGCAGCTCTCAGCAATCAGGAGCTCCTGCGAGCTGCAAGCTGATCGCTGCGAGCTGACACCGAGCTGACAGCTGCAAGCTCATGAAAATCGAACGTACCGAGGCCATCGTGCTGCACACCTTTGCCGCGCGCGAGCGCGACAAGATGGTCATCTTCCTGACGCCCGATCACGGCAAGCGGAAGGGGTGGGCGTATGGTGCGCGCGCGATCCGCAGCCGGTTCGGCGCGGCGCTCGAGCCGCTGGCCAAGGTGCGCATCGGCTATCTCGAAAAAGAGAACGACGAGGTCGTGCGCATCGAGTCCGTCGACCTCATCCGCTCGCTTTTCCCCGCGCAGCAGAACCTCGTCAGCAGCGTCGCCGCGACGTACGTCGCCGAGCTGGTCGACACGTTCGCGCAGGCCAATGATCCCGCGGAGCTGATCTACCGCCTCCTCGACCGTTCCTGCGAAGCCCTGCTCGAAGGCGCGCCGCCGCTGGCCGTCGTCACCTACGCGGAGATCTGGATGCTCCGCCTGGCCGGCATCTTCCCCTCGACCCGCGACTGCATGCAATGCGGCGAGCCCCTCGGCCGCCCGTTGCGCTTCGACGACAAACTGGAAGGCTTCGTCTGCTCGCACTGCGCCGGCCGCGACGCGTACCTGCTCCCAAACGACGTCGCCGACGCGATGGCCCTCATGCAACGCCCCGTCCGCGAATTCGACGCCGCGCCGGACGTCCTGCTCGAAATCCGAGGCTTGGCCGGCACCGTCCGCCGCAACTTCCTCGGCCACGAGCTCAAGTCCTTCGAAGTCCTCGCCAGCGTCCTCGGCACCGTTTAGGAGCGCCGCGGCGCGGTTCACACCAGCTTCTTGAATTCGTCCACCGTCAGCCCAGCGTCGCGCGCAATTCCGCCCATCGTGAAGGCATTCACCGGATTGTGGCGCGGGATCGTGACGAAGCGCGCTCCGTCGCTCATGACAATGTGCTTCCCCTGCCGCACGATTCGCAAGCCGGCCTTCTCGAGTGCGCGCACTGCATCGAGATGATTGACGCCTGGGATCTTCGGCACGACTCAGACCGCTACTTCGACTTCGCGAACGAGCTGCTGATCGATGGTCTCGGCCACGGCACCGAGGTAGTCCTCGATTGCATCGCGAATGTTCGCGAGCGCCTCAGTCTCCGTCGCACCTTGAGACCAGCAACCCGGCAGTCCAGGGCACGACACCGCGAATCCTTCGTCGGAGGGGTGGAGCACGACGCTGTATTTCATCGTCATGACACAACGTTACCTCGGAAGCGGCGCTTCCATCCACTCCACGATCACCGTCCCCAGATCCTCCTCCCGCCCGCTGAAGCCGTGGTCCGCGTCTTTCATGATCGCGAGGTCGGCGTTGGGGCCGACGACGTTCGCGAGAATCGCGACGCATTGGGAGACTTTGCCGAAGCAGTACTCGTCGTT
Source organism: Thermoanaerobaculia bacterium (assembly GCA_036387915.1). GTDB lineage: Bacteria > Acidobacteriota > Thermoanaerobaculia > Gp7-AA8 > Gp7-AA8 > QHVT01. The sequence goes on along the minus strand of DASVSV010000119.1, from coordinate 3,799 downwards.
TTCGCCGTAGAGGATGAGTGTCGGTTTGCGGATGGTGCGGAGGTGCCGGAAGTGGGGGCGGCGGGAGAGGCGGATGCCGCGCATCACTTCGAGGAACGGGAAGACGTTGTAGTCGCCGTTCGGGTTGGCCATGTCGTAGAAGGAGCGCCAGCTCATCGGCAGCGAGGACAGCGCGCGCGGTACGAGCTCGTCGCCGCGTTTCCCGCGGATCATTTCGCGCGCGCGGAGCAGCGCGGCGGCGAAGCGGCGCGCGCCGAGTTGGTCGTAGAGCAATCCCGTGTCGTCGCCGCCGGCGAGGAGCACGTAGCGCTTGATCCGATTGCGCGGCTTGAGCGAGTCGTACAGCGCGACCTTGTTCGCACCCGTGGAGTGGCCGACGAGGGTGATGTCGCGATAGCCGCGGGCACGCAGCTCGCGGACCGCGCCGTCGATGTCGAAGACGCAGTCGCGGATCTTCTCGAACGCCGAGCCGCCGAACTCGCGGCCGAGGCGGCGGATGATGTGGGAGCCGCGATTGTTGAAGGGGAACCAGGCGATGCCGGCGCTGGTGAAGACTTGCGAGAGCGCGTTGGTGCGCTTCGACTCGAAGATCGACGAGCCGCCGGTGCCGTGCAGGAAGATCGCCGCGCGCGTGCTCTGCTGCGTGGCCAGCGTCCGCTTCGGCTCGTACAGCATGCCGGCCAGCGGCGCGCCGTCCGTGGCCTCGAACCTTACGAGACGGCTGAGCGGCTCACGCGCGTCCCGTCGAAGCGCCACAGGTTCTCCTTGGTCAGGTGCACGCCGCCGAGCCAGGTGTCGGGATCGTTGACGGCCAGGTTGTCGACTTCGCCGCGCAGCACGTTCTCTCCTGCCGGCGTGATGGTGAGGATTGCTTTCGGCGGTTCGCCGGTCAGTGTCAGCAGCGGCACCGCACACCACGAGATCCCCTGCAGGATCTGCCACACCTCGGAATCCCCAAACCCGAATCGCGGCAGGCGCGCGTTGAGGACGTCGAAGAGCGTGTTGAAGTCGGCCACACCGCCGGCGACGAGCTCCAGCGCGTGCTGCTCGATCGCGCCGAGACCGTTGCGCGTCGACGGAAAGCGCGACGCGTGCAGCGTCAGCGCCTCGCGGAGGAACGGCAGCTCCGGCACGTCGCGATCGAGAAACGCATTGAGCGCGGTGGGATCGGGCGACGTGTACGCACGCCAGACCTCGCGCGCGATCCGGGTCATGGACGGCGTGACCGCGGTGCGCGACTCGAAGAGGAGATGCAGTCCGCGCTCGTCGTTCTCGCCGAGTGGCGTCGGGCACCAGACCAGCGTCACGCGCGCGTCGTCGCCGAAGCGCTGCAGCATGTGCACGAGGTGGATGAAGCAATAGAGGTCGTGCTCGAACCAGAGCACGATCTCTCCCTGCTCCGGCGCGGCATCGAGCAGCTGCTCCTGTTCGAGGAGCGACGTGCGCGTGCGCAGCAGGTCTTCGTTGTAGCGCGTCGCCAGCGCGTGCGTGCGCGTCTCGATCCACTCTTCGCCCGGCACGACCGGGCCGGTGACGAGCGACTCGCGATACGCGACGTGCTCGCCGGGAATGTCGCTGCGCCGCGCCAGCGCGGCCACGACGTCGCCGTTGTGAATGTGCATCACGGCCGCCACCTCATCGAGAGCCACCATTTCGTTTCGCCGCGCAGCGGCTCGTCGAAGACGCGCGCCACGCCGAGGGTGAGATCGAGGCCGGGCATTTTCAGGATCGGGAGCGGGTCGGAGTCGAGCTCCACCTCGGCGCCGGCGAGCGAGAGATGGAACGCGCCGAGCTCGTGGCGCTGGTAGAAGATCATGAACGGCAGTCCCGGCACGGTCGACTCAATGCGCCAGCCATCGTACTCATCGCCGCGGGCAATGGCCACCGGAAGCGCGGGATCGAGCACGCGCAGCGCGTACGCGGAGCGCGGCAGCACCGAGGAGGCGATGCCGCCGAGGGTGACGTTGGCGCCGCCGTCGCGCTGGTAGCGCGCGGCGATGCGGAACGAGCCGCTGCGGAACGCACCGCCGAGGATCGCGCGATAGTGGTCGTCGTCGACTTCGACGCGCAGGCCTTCCTCGAATCGCGACGCGCCGAGGTGCTGGCGCGTGTTGAACGCGGCGCTGGCGAAAAGCGAATCGCGGTCGCCGCCGGCGGCGCCTCCTTCGAGCACGAGGTTCGCGCGGGGAAAGCGGCGCGACCAGAGCGCTCGCAGCTCCGCGCCGGATTGCTCGTCGGTGTTGTACGCGTGTCCGTGCAACTCGACCGGCCACCCGCGCCACGCGCTGGCCAGCGCGAATCCCTCGGGCGCATTGTCGGCGGCGAACGACGCCATGAGCAGCGTGTCCAGTCTGCCGACCACGTCGCCGAATCGCACGCCCAGCTCCATGGCCCGCTGGCCGGGAGCAAAGTTCTGGGAGGTGAACCAGGCGAACTCCTGGCGGCCGATTCCATACCTCTCGCCCGCCGGGACGCTGCGCGTCTGGGCGACCTCTCCCGGGGGAGTGGGCAGCGGCGGGATGGTCGGCACCCAGGCTTCGTTGTAGGCCGGCGGCGCGGGTGCTTCGGCCATCGAGTCGAGCACGCGGACCACAAACCCGTCCGGATCGAGGGACATGAAGAAGACGCGGCCGTCTTTCGCGGGCGCGGCGTCGAGGGCGCCGCCGGCAGTGCGCGTGATCGGCGTCGGCGTGCCGGTCAGCGGGACGCGGTGCAGCTCGGCGAAGCCGCGCGAGAACACCGTTACCAGCAGCTCGTCGTTCGACGTCCACGCCGGGGACGCGGGATCGCCCGGAACGGCGATCGGAGTGTCGTCGACGTAAAGCGTCCAGCGTCCGCCGCGATGGGCGACGTGAGCGATGCGAGCGCCGTCAGGGCTGACGCGCGGAGAGGTGATGACGTGGTCGATGGACCCTTCGCCGCGCGGCGTGACGTCCCCGGTCAACAAGTTGACCGTCACGAGCTGCGACATGCCGTAGCGGCTGCGCACGGCGATCGCGGTCGTGTCGTCGAGCGGATCGGCGTCGCGCACGTCGGCGAGATGCGTGATGCGCGTGAGCCGCTCGAAGTCCCAGCGATAGAGGTCGAAGTGCAGCACGCCCTCAGCATCGGGAGCGCGATGCGCGAAGATCAGCGCCTTCCCGTCGCGCGTCCAGCGGGGCGTGTCGACGTCGCCGCCGTCCGGCATGGTCAACGTGTGGACTTCCTTACGCGGCAGCGGCTTGGTGCGCAGCGGCGCGACGTCTTCCGGATCGCGTCCGAGGATCTTCGCCAGCCGCTCCTCGTACTTTTTCTCTTCTTCTTCGGCGGGGGCGGTCGACCAGATCACGAGCTGGTCGGGCTGCTCGCGCCGGCGGACCACCACCGCGAGCCGCGTGCCGTCCGGCGAGACCGCGGGGTCGCCGCTGTTGCGCGCCGTTTCCTGGAAGAGCGTGCCCTCGCGCAACTCACCCGTCCGCCGGATCGCCACCGCGGACGCCGTCACCTCGGCCACGAACTGTCCGTAGAGCCGGTCCGGGCGTTCGCCGAAGACGCCGGTGAAGGCTTCGTCGAAGCTGCGTTTCTGGCGCGCGGTCATGCGCGACCAGAGGTTGCGCAGCGAGCCGGGGCCGCTGCGCTCCTCGAGCCATTCGAGATACGCGGAGCCCATCAGGTACGCCATCGACATGCCGAGGAAACGCTGGTCGGAGTTGAGTTGCCCGTACGTCGGGAGGCGGCCGTTCTCGGCCCAGCGGCGCAGCAGCAGCGCGCGGATGGTGCTGGTCGGACGGCCGGCGCCGGTCAGCCGTCCTTCGACGAC
>DASVSV010000118.1:0-16954 GCA_036387915.1 Thermoanaerobaculia bacterium | reverse complement strand
CCGGGGCCTATTTTCTGGAGCCGCCTACGGCGGCAGACACGCCCGCGGTAGCGGGCTTCAGAAAATAGCCACCGGCTTCAGCCGGTGGGATGGGTCGCATTCATTCAGTCCGCGTAGCGGGCGACAGGCATGAACCCGTTCCGCTCAGGCGCGGCGCCACGCCCGTTTACTCGCTCGGGATGACAGCGGTGCGCGGTGCGCGTCCTCGGGCTCGTGCTGCGCGCCACCGCCCACCCAGGTCCCTCGACTCACGCTCGGGATGACAGCGGGGCGCGCTGCGCGTCCTTCGGGGTCACGCAGCGCGCCACCACCCACCCAGGTCCCTCGACTCACGCTTCCAAGAAACTCCGGTATCTGTCGCCCGCTAACGCGGGCTGGTCAGGTGGAACGGACCAACCCCGGCTGGAAGCCGGGGCCTATTTTCTGGAGCCGCCTACGGCGGCAGACACGCCCGCGGTAGCGGGCTTCAGAAAATAGCCACCGGCTTCAGCCGGTGGGATGGGTCGCATTCATTCAGTCCGCGTAGCGGGCGACAGACATGAACCCGTTCCCCTCAGGCGCGGCGCCACGCCGTTTAGTCGCTCGGGATCACAGCGGGGCGCGCTGCGCGTCCTCGGGCTCATGCTGCGCGCCGCCACCCGCCCAGGTCCCTCGACTCACGCTCGGGATGACAGCGGGGGCGCGCTGCGCGTCCTCGGGCTCACGCTGCGCGCCACCACCCGCCCAGGTCCCTCGACTCACGCTCGGGATGACAGCGGGGGTGCGCTGCGCGTCCTCGGGCTCACGCTGCGCGCCGCCACCCGCCCAGGTCCCTCGACTCGACGCTCGGGATGACAGCGGGGTTGCGCTGCGCGCAATATTTCCGGGCTTGCGCTGGGCGCGTTACGGCGCGCGAAGCACTTTTACCTTTTTCCTTTTCCCTTTCACCACGGCCGCCGCGGCGATGACGAGCAGCAACGTGAAAATCGAGATCAGGCGGCCGCGAGTAAACGACTCCGGCAAATACACGAGCCGCACGCGATGCCTGCCCGCCGGTATGTGGACGCCGAGGAAGGCGTGGTTGGCGAAGTGGGGGCGGGTGCGGGTGTCGTCGACGTAGGCGCGCCAGCCGGGCCAGGCGGTTTCGGAGATCACGATCCAGCCGGCGCGTTCCATCGTCGCCTCGAGCTCGTAGGCGAGGCCGACGCGTTTGATGGTGGTGACGCCGGGACCGTTCGGCGCGTCGTGCGGCTGGTAGGCGTCGGTCTCGATCCACGCGGTCTGCGCAAAATCTGTCGCGGACTGCATGTCCGACATCGCGTTCTCGCGGACGTAGCGCACGCGTGGCGGGACGAACGCGCGAGGCAGTGCGCGCGTGTTCTCGAGCAAGCGCGTCCCGCGGTCTTCGGCGCGCACGCGCCAGCCGTCAGGGATCGCGCTGTCGACGGGCGTCAGCGCGTAGCGGACGTTGAGGAAGGAGAGGAAGGGCCGCGACAGATCGTCGATGCGGTTGAACCAGGCCCGCTGGAAAACGCTCCAGAGTGGATACGTCTCGGTGAGCCGGAGGTTGGTCATGGCGTTGTAGCCGCGCGCATCCTCCAGCTCGTAGAGCGCGGCGTTGTTGGGGATGAGCGCGGAGCCGGTGCCGGCCATGCGCCCGTCGCGCGGAATGGAGGAGATCATCGGCACTTGCGGATAGAAGACGCTCTTCGGCAGCGCGGGATAAAAGTCGCCATCCTCGGCGACCCGCTCGATGAGCACCAGCGCCAGCAGCGCGATGGCGATGCCGCGCCTCGGGATGCGGTCCACCGCGATCGCGGCCAGCATCGCCATCGCGAACGCCGCCGCGAACGCGAGCCGCTCGTTGATGGCGATGTCGAACAGCGGCACCGCATGCAGCGCGTGCGCGACCGGCCAGGTGCCGAAGGTGGCCAATAGGCAGATGATCGCCAGAAGTGCCCATCCGAAGATGGTTGCTGGTTGCTGGTTGCTAGTTGCTGGTGCCGCATCGTCCGTTGCACGACGCCGCACTAGCAACCAGTAACCAGCAACCAGCAACCCCGCGACCGCGAGCGCCATCACCACGACACCGACGCGCGCCGACAACGGATCCCATCCCGGCGTGGTCGACTCGCCGGCGGCGAAGGGGACGAAGGTGCGCAGCATCCGCGCGCGCTGCGTCTCGGGCGGGGCCAGGCGGTCGTACGTCGTCGGCGCGTACAGCTCGCGGCGGATCTTGTACTCGAGCGTCTGCGGCGCGGCCTCCGCGAACGGCAGCAGATAGATCGCGGCCAGTCCGAGTGCGACCAGTCCGCTTGTGACTGCCAGTCCGATCGAACGGAGGTTCGGCTTGAGCGCGATGCCGTACACCGCGCCGACGGCGACGATGTGCAGCACGGACTCCGGATGGCCGGCGAACATCACCAGCACGAACGCGACGGTCAGCAGCACGTATCGCTTCTCGCGTACGGCGAACAGCACCAGCGGCAGGTACGCCCACGACCGCGCCAGCGGCCAGCCGACGAAGAAGGCCATCATTCCGCAGAACGTGAACGCCGCCGCGGCCACCAGCGCCGCGATTTCCTTCAAGCCGGTGGCGCGTGCGAACGCGAAGGTGAAGAACGCGGCGATGAAGAAGGTCATCGACGCGCCGAACGTCAGCGCGTCCGGCAAAGGCAGCAGCATGCCCACGAGCTGGATCGGGTCGTAAACCGCCGGCTGTCCCGCCGCCGCCAGAATGTCCCCGTTCAAAATGAACGGATTCCACAGCGGCCACTCCCCCTCGGACAGCGCATGCCGCACCGCCTTCTGCCACGGAATGATCTGGCAGTGCAGGTCCGACAACGCGATCTCGTGCGGCCGCTCGACGCCGAAATCGCGTGCGTAATCGCGCAACGGCTCGGCCGTGAACGGCAGGTCGATCGGCGCATAGACGCGATTGGTCAGCATCGCCTTCCCGGTGAAGACGAGCGGCATCGCGATCAACACGATCGCCGTCGCCACCGAAACGCGCTGCACGCGACGCGACCACAAAGTCGCGATGCCCGCGGTGACGGCCAGGTAGAGGAGGAGGGCCAAAACGGCGAGGAGTCTAAGCGCAATAGACCGCCGCCGTCCCGGCGCCTACAGCCGGCGGGACGCCGGCGCTCCTGCGCATGCGCGTTCAACCATTCGGGATGACACGAGAGAAGGGCGCGACTTGACGGGGTTCGCGCTACCCCCCCTCACTCCTTCTTCACCACCTTCAACGGCTCCGCGGTGCCCGGCGTATGCATCCACCCCTCGATGAACTTCCCGTTCTCATCGAAACGGAGATCGAGCTTCTGCCAATCGAGGGGAAGGAACCACAAACCGTCCTTCGTGCGCAGCATGGCGCTGCGGCGGAGGGCGTCGTTGCCGCCGTACATGCGGCCGTTGCGGGCGCCGACGTGGTAGGTCCAGGCGCGGTCCACGACTTCGTACGTGCCGAAGGTGCGCGGGTCGGGCTCTTGTGAGGCGGCCAGCTCGATGTGCGGGATTGTGTACGGCTTGCCGAGGTAGAGGGCGAGGAGGTCCTGACCGATGGCCACCCAGACGGTCGAATAGTTGTTCGTCGTCACCGCGACTGTGACCTCGTCGTCCAGGTCGTACAGCACCGTTGCGCCGGCGCCGGGGAACGCGCCGGCCGAGGTCGATACGCGCTTGCCGAGCACTTCGCCGGGCGGGATCAGCTCCAGCGGATTCGGGGCGAGCTTGCCGGCGTATAGCGCGCGGACGAAGCGATGCAGATCGCGCACTGTCGAGTATGACGAACCGCCGCCAGTCTTCCACGACGTGTCTTCCGGGCCGCAGACGGCGAGGCCGGGGCCGTGCGGGTTCGGCATGTAGCCGTTGGCGAGGCGCGGCACGACGGCGGTCGTGGAGAGCTCGCCGCTGTCGCGCATGCCCGCCGGCTGATAAACGTATTTGCTCACGACCTCAGCGAACGGTTTACCGGTCACCCGCTCGATGATGTGGGCGAGGATGGTGTAGTTGGCCGTCGTGTACGAATAGGTCTCGCCCGGCGCACTGCCCAGCGGCTCGGCCTTCAACAGCTCGACGACTTCGCCGGTCGTGTAGTTCGTTCGGACGATGCGCCGCAGCTTCACCGGATCGCGCACGCCGGAGCGGTGGCGCATCAGGTGATCGACGGTGATCTTGTCGGCCCGCGGAAAGTCAGACACCCACTTTGCCAACGGATCGTTCAAGCTTAGTTTTTCCTCCGCCACCAGCCGGTCGAGGATGATGCGCGTGAAACGCTTGGTGATCGAGGCGATGCCGAAGCGGGTGTCGAGCGTGTTCGGCACGCGGAGCTCGTAATTGGCCATCCCGTAGGTCTTCGAGAAGACCACCTGATCGCCCTTTGCGATCAGCACCGCGCCGCTGAACGTGTGCATGTCGACGTACGGGCGGAGATACGCGTCGACTTTCCGCTCGAGCGGCGTTGCGGCGTGCGCGGGAACGGCGAGAAAAATCAGGAGAACAACCAGGGCTCGCATAGGCGCCGATTGTGCGCGCGCTGCCGCGGAACGCCAGCGCCGCGCAGTGAACGGCTCATGGCGGGCAGCAAACGGCTCCGCCGCTACACTCGTGAACGGATGCTCCGCCGCCTTCTGATCCTCCTCGCGTTCAGCGCACTCTCCTGCGCCGATCTGCGCGACATGCGCGACCGCTTCGGCGGGGAGACGCTCTCGATCGACACCGGCCGCGTGCTGCGCGGCGGTCATCCGCGCGGCGCCGATCCTCTCGTCGACGATGCAGCCTGGCCGCGCGAGCTGCTGTGGAACGTCTCGCGCGAACCGCTCTGGATTCGCATCCCCATCCGTCTCGACGCGGCGGACACGCAGCGGCAGCTCGGCGTTTACGTCGGAGCGCTGGCATCGCACGAGGTGTGGTGGGATGGGCGACGGATCGGCGCCAGCGGCACCGCCGCAAGCGCCGGGCCGATCGACAACTTTTATCCGATCGATTCGCGCGCGGCCGGCATGCACCTTCTCGCCATCCGCATCCTCCCCGGACCGGACGCCCCCTCGCGCGGCTTCTTTCAAGGCATCGCCATCGGCGACTACCCGCACCTCGTGCGCAGCCGCATCGCGGCGCAACTCGTGCCGCTCGCCGCACTGGGCGTCTTCATCGTCATCGGCGTCTATTACCTGTCGCTCTGGTTCGCCGCGTCGCGGCGGCCGTCGGTGCTCGTGTTCGCGCTGCTCTGCTTCGCAGCGTCGCTGCTCGTGACGGCGGAGACCTGGCGCTGGATCGCCGGCTACACGTGGGACTGGCACCTCGTCCGGATCCAGGCAATCCTCGGATTGACGCTGGCCATCTCGTTCCTCCTGCCGCTCTTCTTCGTCCTCGAGCTCGGCCTCTCACGACCGTGGGTCTGGGCCGCGACCGCTGCCGCGGCACTGCTGCTCATTGCGGCGCGCAACATCAGCTTCGACGATCGTTGCCTGCAACTGCTCTCCGTCGCCACGGCTGTTTCCGCTGCGGCGATCCTCCTCGCGCTGCCGCGCCGGAAGTGGGATGCGCTGCCTTCCGCCATCGGCATCGCCATCCTCGGCGCAGCCCTCGTCGCCGGCGGCTACGGCTTCAGCGACAGCTCGTTCTTCCTCGCCTTCAGTGCGCTGATCGTCTGCCTGCTCGTTTCGCTGGCCATGCAGATGCGGCGGCAGCGGCGCGAGCACGAGAGCGCGCTGCTGCGCGCGGCGCGGCTGGAGATCGAGCTGCTGAAGAAGAGCATCCAGCCGCACTTCATCATGAACACGCTGATGGCGGTGATGGAGTGGATCGAGGAGGACCCGCGCGAAGGAGTGCGCTTCCTCGAAGCGCTCGCGGACGAGCTGCGCATCTTCGCCGAGGTGTCGGGGGAGAAGCTGATTCCGGCGGGGCGGGAGCTCGAGTTGTGCCGCTCGCACCTGGCCATCATGAGCGCCCGCAAAGGGACGCGCTTCGCCCTCGACGCGGACGGCGTCGACCACGCCGTGCCGCTGCCGCCGGCGATCTTCCACACCCTCATCGAGAACGCCATTACTCACAACGGCTACGACGAAGACGAGGTGGTGTTCACGCTGCGCGAAGAGCGCAGCGGCGATGCGCGTCGTTACGTGATGGACGCGCCGATCCGCGACGCCGCACGCACCGCCACCACCGGTAGCGGCCTTGGACTGCGTTACGTGAAGGCACGACTGGAAGAGAGCTTCCCCGGACGCTGGCGCGTTGAGTCTGTGCCGTTCGAAGGGTGCTGGCGAACGACCATCGAGGTGAGCGGATGAGCGACACGTTGCGCATCATCATCGCGGAAGACGAAGCGGTCGTGGCACGGCGTATCGCCCGGTTGACGACGGAGATCCTCGGCCCGCGCGCCGGCGCAATCACGGTCGTGCCGCGCGTCGACGAAGCCCGGGCCGCGATCGAGCAATCCACACCCGACCTGCTCATCCTCGATCTCAATCTGGAAGGAGAGGAAGGCTTCGACCTCCTCCGTTTCACGTCCTCGTGCGCGTTCCAGACGATCGTCGTCTCCGCCGCGACTGGACGTGCCATCGAAGCCTTCGAATACGGCGTGCGCGACTTCGTCCCGAAGCCCTTCGGCCGCGAGCGTCTCGAGCGCGCGTTGCAGCGCGTCCTCGCCCCCGACGTACGCGCCGAGCGCCCCATCGAGCACCTCGGCATTCGCCGCGCCGGCGAGGTCGCGTTCGTGCGGGTGGGCGACATCGCGTACATCCGCGGCGCCGGCACCCGCTCCGAGCTCATGCTGACCAACGGCACGACCGCCCTCCACGACAAAATGCTCGACCGCCTCGAAGGCGTACTCCCCGAACACTTCGAGCGCATCCACAAGTCGTACATCGTCGACGTCCGCCGCATCGCCCGCCTCGTAGCGAGCGAAGGCTCGCGCTACAGCGTGGTGCTGCGCGACGGAACGACGTTGCCCGTCGGACGCACGCGCGTCGCGGCGGTGCGGGCGCGGGTGGGGTGAGGGCGAGGTGAACGCGCGCCGCGCCTCCTCAATCGCGAACGGGTGCGTCGCCGCGCTCTGCCATTACACTGTTCCGTCGTGACTCCAGCGGACTTCGTTGAGAAGTGGCAGGGCTCGGGGGCGGCTGAGCGCGCGAACGCGCAGCCGTTTCTGCTCGATCTGTGCGACGTCCTGGGCGTCGAGCGGCCGCGGCCAGCGACCGGCGATCCGGAGCTCGACTCGTATACGTTCGAGCGCGATGCCGTCCTGCTGCACGAGGGAAAGCCGCACACGATCGGGAAGATGGATCTGTACAAACACGGCTGCTTCATTCTCGAGGCGAAGCAGGGATCGCATGCCGGCTCGAAGAAAATCGGCACCGCCCGGCGCGATCATCCTGCCACGTGGAATGCTGCAATGAACGCGGCGTTCGGTCAGGCGCTTCAATATGCCACTACACTGAAGTCGCCGCCGCCGTTCATCATTGTCGCGGACATCGGTTACGCGTTTGACATTTACGCGACGTTCGACGGAAGCCGCCAGTACAGAAAGTTCCCGGACGCACTCAATGCTCGCATTTTTCTGACGGCGCTATTGACAGAAGGCTGGCCGCCTGTTACCCCCCCCCCCCCCCCCCCAATTAAATAACTCCATTACAAAAGCACCACTGTCGCTTCTTCGGGCGATCTTCTCCGATCCGCATTCGCTCGATCCTGCGCGCCGCGCCGCGCGTGTGACGCGCGAGATCGCGGCGCACGTGGCGTTGCTCGCGCGCGAACTGGAACGGAGCGGGCACGACCCGAAACGGGTCGCGCAGTTTCTGATGCGCTGCCTCTTCACCATGTTTGCGGAGGACGTCGACCTGCTGAAGGGAAGGCCGTTCACCGAGGCGCTGGAGGAGCACTGGATCGACCACCCGGAGGCGTTCGCCGGTGAAGTGGAAGAGCTCTGGCGCAGGATGGACGTCGGCGGTCCATTGTGGCGCAGCGGAAATCGCGTACCGCAGTTCAATGGTGGCCTCTTCGCCGATCCGCGAGCGCTCCCGCTCGATCGCGCACAGCTGCAGATTCTGATCGAGGCCGCAAAGGCCGACTGGGCGGACGTCGAGCCGGCCATCTTCGGCACGCTGCTCGAACGCGCGCTCGATGCGAAGGAGCGCCACCGCCTCGGCGCGCACTACACGCCGCGCTCGTACGTCGAACGCCTGGTGCGGCCGACGATCGAGGAGCCGCTCCGCGAAGAATGGGACCTCGCGCGAACGCAGGTACAGGCGCTTCTCGCCGCGGCTGATCCGGTAAAAAACGACAGAGCGGTGAATGAGGCTCGCGCCATCGTGCAGGATTTCTACGATCGGCTGACCCGGTACCGCGTGCTCGATCCGGCTTGCGGCTCCGGCAATTTCCTGTACGTCGCGCTCGACGTCTTCAAGCGCATTGAGAACGAGGTTCTCGATTACCTGACGGAACTCGGCGACTCGCGGCCGATGTTCTCAGCCTCGGGCCGAACGGTCACTCCCGCGCAGTTCCTGGGCATCGAGGTCAAGGAATGGGCAAAGGAAATCGCCGAGCTGGTGCTATGGATCGGATACCTGCAATGGCAGATCCGCAATCCCGGCATTCGCGCGCATCCCCCCGAGCCGATCCTCCGCCGGTTCGACAACATCGAGCATCGCGATGCGGTACTGGCTTACGACGAGAAGGTTCCGCTGCTCGACGACGCCGGCCATCCAGTGACTCGCTGGGACGGCGAAACGACGAAGAAGCACCCGGCGACAGGGGAGGACGTACCGGACGAAACCGCGCGCGTGCCGGTGTACCGGTACGTGAATCCGCGAAAGGCGGAGTGGCCGGAGGCGGAGTTCATTGTGGGAAATCCGCCGTTCGTGGGCAACTGGCGGATGCGGTCCGCGCTAGGTGATGGATACACGGAAGCATTGCGGCAGGCGTACGGCGAGCTCCCGGAGAGTATCGACTACGTCATGTACTGGTGGGATATCGCGGCCGACCTCACGCGAAAAAATCGAACACGGCAGTTTGGGCTGATCACCACCAACACCATCTCGCAGTCGTTCGCCCGGCGCGTCGTCCAAAAGCACCTCAACGCCGAGCAACCGCTGTCGATCGTCTTCGCCGTGCCCGATCACCCGTGGGTCGATTCTATGGATGGAGCCGACGTGAGAATTGCCATGACTTCTGTTATCGCCGGGCGGGCCGACGGTACACAATTGATCGCGACGGCAGAATCTGTGGGTATCGAAGGCACGGTTGATGTCGAGCTCAGCCCTCGCCGGGGGCGTATCAACGCCGACCTTTCGGTTGGTGCCGATCTGACGCGATCCGTAGCGCTCGATAGCAATCACAATCTGGCTAACCGCGGCATTTCGTTATTTGGGCTCGGTTTTTTAGTTACGCGTGATGAAGCTGACCGGCTCGGGTTGATTACCATACCTGATCTTGATCGGCACATTCGGCCATACCGAAATGGCCGTGACATTACAGCGTTCTCCCGAGATTTATGGGTAATTGATCTATACGGCCTAGAAATCGAAGACGTTCGCTCACGATTTCGCGAGGTCTACCAGTGGGTTTTGGAGCGAGTCAAGCCGGAACGAGATCAGAACAGGCGTGACGGCCGACGGAAAAGGTGGTGGGTCTTCGGCGAACCGAATCCCAAGCTTCGCCGCATGCTTCAGGGCTTGCCGCGTTACATTGCAACGAGTGAAACAGCCAAGCATCGAACGTTTGTTTTTCTGCCGGCCTCTGTTTTACCCGACAATATGCTGGTCAATATCGCGCTGGACGATGCGTTCTTTCTCGGCACACTGTCCAGTCGTATTCATGTGACGTGGTCACTTGCAGCAGGCGGAAGACTCGGCGTCGGCAATGATCCGCGTTACAACAAGGGCGTCTGCTTCGACCCCTTCCCATTCCCCGATCCCGACGAGTTCACCAAACAGCGCATCCGCAACCTCGGCGAACAACTGGACGCGCATCGCAAGCGGCAGCAGGAACAGCATCCCGACCTCACTATCACCGGCATGTACAACGTGCTGGAGAAACTCCGGTCCGGTGAGGCTCTCACGGCAAAAGAGAGAAAGATTCACGAGCAGGGACTGGTCTCCGTGTTGAAGCAGATTCACGACGATCTCGACGCGGCGGTCTTCGACGCCTACGGCTGGCCCCACAATCTTACGGACGAAGAGATCCTGGAGCGGCTCGTCGCACTGAACAGGGAGCGGGCGGCGGAGGAGCGGCGAGGGATCGTCCGCTGGCTGCGTCCGGAGTTTCAGAATCCTTCAGGTGCGGTAGCGGCGTCGCAGACCGCAATCACTGTAGAGCAGACTGCAATCGAAGGAGCGGTCGCAGCAGGCGACTTGCCGCGGTGGCCGAAAGAGCTGCGCGAACAGGTGTCGGCCGTCCGCAATCTCTTCATCGCGTCGCAACGCGACCGCGCGAGCTGGACTGCCGAAGAGGTAGCCCGCGCCTTCCGCGGTGCACGTCGTACCGAGGTCGCCGCGGTCGTCGAAGCGCTCGCCTCGCTCGGCATTCTTCTCTCGTTCGACACCGCTGACGGTCGGCAGTGGCGCGCCGCGTGACCACGCCGCATTTGCGTTGCTGGAGGCGCGCATTGGCGGCGGAGATCGGATCCGTAACTCCAGCCGAGTGGCGCCGGGCCAGAGCAGCTACGGCTCGACGACTTCAAACGCTCCCGCGGGATACGCCTTCCCATTCACGATCACCTCCACCGCGTGTCTGCCCGGCCGTGGCACGCGGGTGGTGTGGACCGCGACTGAGAAGCGGGTGGCCAGCTCGATGCTGCCGCGCGGCGGGAGCGTGAGCGTTCGAGCTTGAACACCTTCGCCGAGGTGCCGCGTGCCTGCACGAAATGCACGGCGACGTCGACGAGCAGCTCCTGTGATTTCGTCGAAGTGCTGCGCAGACGAACTGCATCGACACGCGTTCGCCGATGGGGACGCGCGGCGGGTCGAAGCGGACGTGCTCGACCAGGACCGCGGCTTTGTTTCCGTAGCCGAGGAGCGCGAGCGCGCCGGGGTCGCCGCACTGCGCACGGGGCGACGTCGTGCTGATCCGCACCGGCCAGATGAAGCTCTACAACGATGACAAAGCGTTCATGCACAACCCTCCCGGCCTGAGCCTCGGCGTGGCGAAGTATCTGATCGAAGAAGGGGGAGCGATGGTCCTCGGCGCCGACAACCTGAGCTTCGAAGCGTTTCCGTCGGAGGTCGAGGGGAACTACATCCCGGTACACACGTACCTGCTGGCGCAGAAAGGGGCCTTCATCATCGAGCTGGCGTTCCTCGACGAGCTCGCGCGCGACCGCGTGTACGAATTCGCCTTCGTCGCCGGCTCGCTGAAGTTCCGCGGCGCCGACGCCGCGCCGCTGCGGCCGATCGCGTTTCCCATTCGCGCCGACCGTTGAGCAGGAGGCCGGCCTGACCCGCTACCGCGCGGCGAGGGATCTCAAAGTGCACGACCGCGCCTGCAGGTTCGGTCGTCGCCACCGAGCTCCTTCGCCCTCGAGTGCGCGGCTTCTGGTGACACGACCAGATCGCAACGCGCGGTTGCCCCGCAGCGCGATGACATCGTCACGGCAACTGCCCGTTCTTGCGACTTCTGCTTTCGCACATCTGCAAGTGCTCCTCATACAATCCGCGTCCAACCCGGCCTCAGACGTACTTGACCGATGATGAACAAAGCTGGAAGCCGCGCGCTGCTGGCCGGCGCGATCTTTTCTGCTGTTGCGGCGTTGCTGCACGTCGGCTGCCTCGTGTTCGGCGCGCCGTGGTACCGCTTCCTCGGCGCCGGCGAGCGGATGGCGCGGATGGCGGAACGCGGGCATTGGTATCCGGCAGCCGTCACGACAGCGATCATCTGCATCCTGAGCGTCTGGGCTCTTTATGCGTCGTCGGGCGCGGGCCTCATTCGGCCGCTGCCGTTCTTACGCGTTGTGCTCTTTGCCATTGGCGCGGTGTATCTGCTGCGCGGGCTGGGTGCCGCGGTCCTGGTGCCGTACTTTCCGGGGAACAGTCTCGATTTCTGGCTCGTGACCTCGGCGGTATGCACTGTGGCGGGAGCTCTTCATCTCATTGGCCTGAAGGAAATCTCCTCGAAGCGGTAAACGACTCAATCGCCTTTCTGCACCGCACGCGTCCGCTCCTCGATCGCGCACAGCACCGCCGCCATATCCAGTGTGCCGCGCCCGGAGTTTTCAGTCTCCGCGAACAGCGCATGACAAACATCGAGCACTGGCGAGGCAATGCCGGCCTCGCGAGCGGCGGCGGCGACGAGGGCGCTGTTCATCCGCACGTCGCTGATCGCCGCCTGCACCGAGAACTCTCGCCCGATCAGCTTCGGCAGCTTCACGCGCGAGACGCTGCTGGCCATCGGGCCGGCGTCGAGCACTTCGCGGAACAGCTCGAGATCGAGCGCGTGCCGCTCCGCGAAATGCGTCGCTTCGGCGAGCGCGGTGACGGTGGCGATCAGATAGAGATTCACCGCCAGCTTCATCCGCAGCGCGCGCGGCACCTCGCCGCATGCGAACGTGCGCGCGCACATCGACGCGAGGAGAGGCTCGACGCGCTCCACGTCCGCTGCGGCGCCGGCCAGCATGCCAATGAGCTGTCCCGCTTCGGCAGGCTTGCGCGAGCCCGAGACCGGCGCTTCGACATACCGGCCGCCCGCGACGGCAATGTCGGCGCCGAGGCGCTGCGAATAGCCGGGTGACGTCGTGCCCATGTTCACGATGGTCTGCTCGCGCACGAGCGCCGCGAAGTCTTCGCTGCCGCGCAGCAGCACCGCGTCGATGGCCCGTTCGTTCGCGAGCATGAGGATCACCACGCTCGTTTCGCGAAAGACCTCCTGCACGTGATCGACGCGCCGCGCGCCGAGCGCTTCCAGCGGCGCGCATTTGTCCGCGGTGCGGTTCCAGAGCACGAGCGGCGTGCCGGCGCGGATGAGGTTCAGGGCCATCGGCGTGCCCATGACCCCCAGTCCGATGAATCCGATCGGTTCCATCGCCTCTCCGTTTACGACACCACCAGCCGCTGCGCGAAGAAGGCCAGGATCTCGTCGCGCGCCGCGATCGTCGGCTCGCCGGCCGCATCGACCAGATGCGCCGTGACCACGCTGTGCGGCGAGGCCACCACGTGTTTGAAAAACGGCGGCGGCTCGGGATTCGCGGCCGAATCCGGAAGCACGCGCCCGACGAAGCGGGGCCCGAGCGCTTTCGCGTACGCGCAGAAGCGCTCCGCCGTGCAGAAGCGATCGCCCTCGAAGCGATAGGCGAGGACGTTCAGGTCGTCGCGCTCCAGCCGCTCCCGCACCGCGATCAGATCCTGCGGATCGATCTCCAGCGCCGCGCGGTCGTTGAGCGGCAGCGAAGGCTGCGCCAGCACCGGCGCCAGCACCGCCGGCTCCAGCATCATCGTCAGCGCGAAATTGCCGGTGAAACACATCCCGATCGCGCCGACACCCGCCCCGCCGCACTCCTGGTGGGCAAGCCGCGCCAGTGCGCGCAACCAGCTCGTGACGGGACTGGTCTGATTGGCGACCATGGCCCGGAACTCCGCACTGACGCAGGCGCGCTGCATGACCGCCGTGCCTTCGTCCACGGCCGGGACGGCGCCGTCGCGGCCGAACAGCGAGGGCATGTAGACCGTGAATCCCGCGTCGCGCACCCACCGGGCGAAACGGGCCACTTGCGGACTGATGCCCGGCATCTCCGTCATCACGATCACGGCCGGACCGCGGCCGGCGACGTAGACCACTTTCGCCCGATCGTTGACGGTGATCGTGCGCCGGGTGAAGTCTTCGAGAGGGTCGTCCTGCAGTGCCAGCATGCGCGGAGTCTGCCGCGCGAGTGGCGACGACGGAACTGTCACATTCGACTATATTCATGCCGGATCGGACAGATGAAGAAACTGCTCATTCTCGCCCTCGACGGGGTCATGGACTCGAGCCTCGCCGTCACGCTCGACACCTTGCGCACCGCACAAGGCTTCTTCGAGCGGAGCGGGCGCCGCGGCGGCTTGCAGTGGTCGGTGGTCGGCTCACGCAAAGCCATCTGCACCGCCGGCGGCCTGCGCGCGACCGCCGGCTGCACGATTCGCGAAGTCCTCGCAAACGGCGTCGATGCCGAATGGTTGCTCGTGCCCGGCCTCGACATGACTTCCCGCGTGGCCATCGACGAGCGTCTCCTGCGCAATGACGCACGAGCCGCCATCGAGCTGCTGCGCGCGCGGCGCGTGGCGAAGCGCATCGCCGCCTCGTGTTCTTCCGTCTTCCTGCTGGCCGAGGCGGGGCTGCTCGACGGAAGAGCGGCCACGACCACGTGGTGGCTCGCGCAGGCGTTCCGCGAACGCTATCCCGCGGTGTTGCTCGACGAGACGCGCATGCTCGTGCACGACGGCGCGTACCTCACCGGCGGCTCGCTCTTCGCGCAGCTCGACGTCGCGCTGGCGGTCGTCACCGCCACGATGGGCGCCGAGATCGCGCACCTCTGCTCGCGCTACATGCTCATCGACCGCCGCGCGTCGCAGGCGCGCTACATGATCCCGTCGCACGTCCGTCACGTCGACGAGATCGTGATCGCCGCCGAGCGCTGGATCGACGCCCATCTCACCGCGCCGATCACCGTCACCGCGCTCGCCTCGGCCCTGGCCGTCTCGCCGAAAACGCTCTCCCGCCGCCTCGCCGCCGCCACCGGCCTCTCCCCGGTCCGCTTTCTCCAGCGCCGCCGCGTACTCGAAGCAATGCACCTCATCGAGACCAGCACCATGACCATCGAGGACGTCGCGGAGCAGGTCGGCTACCAGGACGGAACCGCGCTCCGCAAGATCATCAAACGCGAGCTCGGCACGACACCCTCGGCGCTCCGGACCTGAACGCTCCCGCCGCCCTCGGCCGCGCACCAAACGCGATTCGCATGCGTATGTCGATCGGATGGGATTCACGCGTCGCTCGTACTGCTCCGGTGACCACATACCGGCAGCCAACGTTCGAGCCTATGTTCGCGGTCACGGCGACTTCTGCGTCTGGGCGAGCGCTCTGGCGTAAGCGCGCCATAGCGTTTCGCGCTTTTCCAGTGCGAGATCCCTGACAAAAGGCGGCTGTTGTCACATGGGGATTTCTCGATTCAGGACGGGTGGTAATCGCGATGACAAGACGCTCCGAACCGAGTATGCACCTCTCGCCGAGGCGGCGCGGCGCGACACTGGAGCGAAACGCTTCCAGCAAGCCGAAACGGACGTAGGTCCGTATCGTGCGCGAACGCGGTCGTGCGAGATATTTGCTCTGCGTGCTACGCGAACGGCTGCAAATACTTATAGAAAGTCGCCCATTCCCGGTTGGCGGGGTCGTGCCCGCTGCGCAGTGCGGCCATGCCTTGCTGAGGTGCTACTGCAATTGTCCAGAACGTGGCGGCAGAAATACCCCC
This sequence comes from Thermoanaerobaculia bacterium, assembly GCA_036387915.1. GTDB lineage: Bacteria > Acidobacteriota > Thermoanaerobaculia > Gp7-AA8 > Gp7-AA8 > QHVT01. Next base: position 1,545 of record DASVSV010000118.1, on the reverse strand, counting down.
AGCGCGGAATGTCATGACACGGACGGCGCTTAGAAAGGAGAAACATCCATAAGGACGGACATTGCTCAAACGACACTCCTGGTTTCTTCCTCTTCTTCTACTTGTTTTCGCGCTGATCGCTCCCTCCTCAGAGGCGGCTACAAATCCGGTATTCAGCGGGGGCAGTGTCTCGCCCTCGGTCGGCGTTCAGAACTCCACGATGTTCCGGTGGACCTCGTCGGCGAAGAACGCCGACGGCTCGCCGATCACGATGATCCTGCACATCGTCAACCCGTCGGGCGCCGACGTCGTTTTTTACATGGCGTACAACAGCGGCACGACCACCGGCGGCGCGAATTTCTCGTATGACAAGACTCTGACCGGCACAGGCATGTATCAGTATTACTTCGTCGCACAGACGTCCGCCGGTGGCTACACCCGCTATCCTGCAACCTACAACCTGAGCGGTCCTCGCAGCGACCCGCCGGCCGCTGCCGACTTCATCGGAAGCTGGCTCAATGTGCGGCAATACGCAGTGGCCGGGCAGGCGGTCACGCTTGAAGGCCAGGTGATGAACGTAGGCGGTCTCACCGCCGGCGCGTCTTACGCGCAGTTCGTCGTCTCATCGATGAACACGACCGGCGCGCATACCGATCAGCGTGCGATTGGCGGTGCCATGTACGTCGGCGCACTCGCGCCGAACGCAAGCTCGCCCAGGCTGACGGCGACATGGGTCCCGGACCAGACCGGCGTCTTCTACGTCAGCCTGGTCGGCGACTGGTACAACGGCGTTGCCGAGTCGAACGAGGCGAACAACGCGTATACGCCGTGGCCGCAAGTCACCACCGTCGCTCCGATTCAGACGGCAGGTGATCACAAAGTCGGGCTCGTGTTCATCTCACCGCCGGCGTTGGACTCTGATCCCGTGAACGGCACATACATGGGCAGGTACCGAACGTACCTCAACGAGGTCCTGCAGCAGGTCGCGGCGGGTCGCCCATCGCGCGTGAGCGGCTCGAAGAGCGTTCGCCTCGCCGTGCAACTCGAGGTGCGCTGGGAGCACACCGAGACGTGCGAGGGGTGCTTCAACTTTGCCTGGTACGACCAGTTCGCGGCCGAATGCCGCGCGCGGGGCATCCGCTGGACGCCGCTCCTGTCGACGCACTACATGCCGTCATTTTACCGGACGCGCTATGCGGGCGATGCTCTGAAGGCCGTCTCCGGCGCCGCCTACGACCCATTCGCTGTAGCCGATCAATACCTGAAGCATGGGCCGGGCTCAGCGATCTGGCAGGGGGAGGCTGCGCGATGGACGCGCGAATTCGTACGCTACATGAGCATGCGCGGGCACCTCGGCCCGAACGGCGTGATCGACGAGATCCTCGTCGGGAACGAGCTGATCTTTCCGACCGCGACGCTCACGTCTTCTGACAATGCCTCGCTGTCGCAGTGGTCGCAGCTCTATCCCGGGACTCCGTATCCGACGTCCTGGACTCCGACGTTCATGACCTTCCGCGGCAACGCGCTCGGATCGATGCTGGCTGGCCTCGTAGCGACTGTCAAGAA
>DASVSV010000117.1:0-11894 GCA_036387915.1 Thermoanaerobaculia bacterium | reverse complement strand
GGAGGCCTCCGGTCGTCCCCTCGTGCAACCGCTAAGATGAAGCAAGTGAAACGGCTCGCGATCGTGGCGTCGCATGTCATCCAGTACCAGGACCCGTTCTTCCGCGCGCTGGCCGCGGACCCGGCGGTCGACGTGACCGTCTTCTACTGTTCGCGCGCCGGCGCGGACGTCTATCGCGACACCGACATGCAGACCTCTTTGCGGTGGGACATCGAGCTGTTGCAGGGATACCGGCACTTCTTCCTCCGCAACTTCGGACACGGCGACGGGTACGCGCGGCTGATCAATCCCGGCGTGATTCCGGCGATCGTCCGCGGAAAGTTCGACGCCGTCCTCTTCTTCCTCGGGTGGGGGACCATTACCTCGCTGCTTGGGATGGCTGCGTGCCGCGTGACCGGCACTCCGTTTCTTTTGTACGGCGACAGCAGCTTCCCTCCGCCGGCGACGACGTGGCGTGCGCGGCTCCGGGCGACGTTCATTCGCGGCGTGTTCAAGCTGGCCAGTGGCTTCATGAGCTCGGGCGTGTTGAACGCCGCGTATTACGCACATTACGGCGCCGACCGGCGCCGCTTTTTTCTGCTGCCGTGGGCGATCGACAACGAGCGCTTCGCGCGGGAGAGCCGCTTCGGGCCGGGCGAGCGGGAGGCGATGCGCGCGCGTTTCGACATCGCGCCGGAACAGATCGCGTTCGTCTTCTCCGCGAAGCTCGTCGCGCGCAAAGACCCGATGACGCTCCTCCGCGCGATCGCGCGCATGCAGCACCGCGAGCGCGCCGTGGTGGTCTTCCTCGGACACGGCGAGCTGCGCGAATCGCTGGAATCGTTCGCCCGCGAGCACGCGCTGCAGGTGCGCTTCGCCGGCTTCGTCAACCAGGCCGAGCTTCCGAAGCATTACGCGATGTGCGACGTGTTCGTGCTGCCGTCCACTTATGAGCCGCGCGGCGCGGTGATCAACGAGGCCATGGCCTGCGGCCTCCCCGTCGTCGTGACGGATCGCTGCGGCTCATTGGGCGACATCGTGGTCGAGGGCGACAATGCCTTCGTTTATCCGGCCGGCGACGATGCCGCGTTGGCCCGCGCGCTCGACCGCCTGATGGATGACGAGCTGCGCTCGCGCATGGCGCAGCGCTCGCGCGCGCTCATCGCGGAGTGGGATTACGCGCGCGGCGTCGAAGGGGTGAAGGCGGCGCTGGAGGCGGTGACATGACGATCACCATCGCCATCCCCACGTACAACCGCGGCGCGATCCTCGTCGAAACCATCGAACGCCTGCTCGCGCTCGAGCCGCGCGCGGACGCCATCGTGATTGCCGATCAGACGAAGCAGCATCCGCCCGAAGTCGAGCAGCGGCTGCGGGCGTGGCACGACGCAGGGGCGATCCGCTGGCTGCGTCTCGACACGCCGTCGATCCCGCGCTCGATGAACGACGCACTCGTCGCCGCGACCACCCCGCTGGTGCTCTTCTTCGACGACGACATCATCCCGGCGACCGGCATCGTGCAGGCGCACGTCGCCGCCCACGCCAACGCGGACATCTGGGCGGTAGCGGGACAAGTGCTCCAGCCGGGACAAGTCCCGCAGGACGAGCAACGAGCAACGAATCCTCTCGAGTTCCACTTCAACAGCACTACCGGCGCCTTCGTGAACAACGTCATGGCCGGCAATCTCTCCGTGAAGCGCGACCGGGCCCTCGGCATCGGCGGCTTCGACGAGAACTTCACCGGCGCGGCGTACCGCTTCGAGACCGACTTTGCGATGCGCATCGCCGCGGCGGGCGGCAAGGTCTGGTTCGAGCCGCGGGCGTCGCTGCGCCATCTGGCCCTCTCCACCGGCGGCCTGCGGAGCTACGGCGACCATCGCAGCGCGCCCGTCCCCGCGCATAGCGCCGGCGACTACTACTTCGCGCTGCACCACGCGCCGCGCTTCTGGCCCTACGCGGCGCGGCGCATCGTGCAGAACGTGGCCACGCGTTATCTGGCCACGCATCCGTGGCTGATCCCCGGCAAGCTGATCGGTGAAACGCGGGGACTGCTGCTGGCGCGGAAGCTCCACCGGAAGGGACGCCGCCTGCGCGATGTTCACGCGGGGCGACCGGCATGATCACCCTCGTCTTCGGAGCCGTCCTGCTCGCCTCCATGGCGCTCGCGTTCACCAACTGGCGCTACGGCTGGCTGGCGGCGGTCGTGTGCGGCATCCTGCAGGATCCGGTGCGCAAGCTGACGCCGGGCACGCCGCCGGCGCTCTCGATGAGCATCGTCGCGGTCTACGCGGTGATCCTCTTCGCCGCGGCGGCGTCGCTGCAGCGCGAACGCGTCGATTTCTCCAGGCGCTTCCCGAACCTCTATTCGGTGATCAGCCTCTTCCTGGTCATCCTGGCGTTCGCGGCCATGAATGGCCTGGCCACGTTCGGCATCGGCGCGTGGAAAGTGCCGGCGCTCAGCCTGCTCATTTATCTCCTCCCCATCCCGGCCGTGCTGCTCGGCTATTCGTGGCTGACGCGGGAGGAGCAGCTGGTCCGCTTCTTCATGTTCTACGCGATCGTCACGTCGATCGCGTTGATCGGCACGCCGCTGGAGTACCTGCGCGTCGACGTCCCGGGACTCGGCGTCGTGGCCATGCCCGGCGGCTACATCCGTCACCTCCCCGGCATCCAGATCCGCGTGCTCTCCGGCTTCTACCGCGCGCCGGACATCATGGGCTGGCATGCGGCGACGCTCGCGGCGATCGGCATCACGCTGGCGGTCCGCGCGCGCGTGCTGACGAAAGCCTGGCCGTGGATTCTCGTCGCGGCGTGGGGCTTTCTGAACTGCATGATCAGCGGCCGCCGGAAGGCGGTGTACATGGTGGCGGTGTTCGTGGCCGTGTTCCTCTGGCGCTACCTGCGGCGCATGAAGACGGCCCAGGTCGCGCTGATCCTCATCCTCGGTCTGACGCTCGGCTTCGTGCTGAACAAAATTCAGTCGACCGAGGAGTCGGAGGTGTATGCGCGCGGGGCGAAGACCACCACCGGAGAGGTGCTGGAGCGGCTGGAAGGGGGCGTGATCGGCACGCTGCAGCAAGGGTCGCTGCTCGGCGCGGGGTTGGGCTCGGCCACACAGGGCGTGCGCCACGTGAGCGGTCAGGAGCGCGATTTCGGCTGGCAGGAAGGCGGCCTGGCGAAGCTGGCCATGGAGCTCGGCCTGCAGGGACTGATCGTCGCCGCCGTGCTGGCGTGGGCGCTGATCCGGATGATGCTGCGCATTACCGCGGTGGGCGACATCCCCTCCACTTCGCAGCTCATCCGCGTGGCGCTCTTCGCGCTGGTGGTCGCGAACATCAGCAACTTCCTCGCGTCCGCGCAGGCGTACTCCGATCCGGTGCTGACGCTGATGACGGCGTTCTTCGTCGGATGCCTCTTCGGGACGGCGGCGCTGGACGAGCGGGTGCGCGCGACGACGAGTGAGCGGGCCGCGCAGGTGCGGACCGCGGTCGCTCCCGCTTCTGCCCCTAGCGCCCTGCCCGCCGCGCCCTGAGCGCCCTGACGACCATGCGCATCCTCCACGTCGTCCCGACCTACTTTCCGGCGGTGCGGTACGGCGGGCCGATCGTGGCGGTTCACGGGCTCTGCAAGGCGCTCGTCGCGCGCGGGCACGAGGTGCACGTCTTCACGACCAACGTCGACGGCGCGGGCACGCTCGACGTGCCGGTCGGGACGCCGGTCGACGTGGACGGCGTGCAGGTCCGCTACTTCGCCTCTCCGCAACCGCGGCTCTACTGGTCTCCGGACATGCGCCGGGCCCTGCAGCGGGAAGTGCCGACGTATGACGTCGTGCACATTCACGCCGTCTATCTCTGGCCGGGTGTGGCAGCGGCGCGCGCGGCACGTCTGGCGCGTGTGCCGTATGTGATCTCCCCCCGAGGCATGCTCGTGCCGGAGCTGATCGCGCGGAAGAGCCGCATCGCCAAGACGCTCTGGCTGCGGCTGGTCGAGCGCCGCGGCTTCGCGAATGCGTCGGCGATCCACTTCACCTCGGCGCTGGAGTGGGAGGACGCGAAACGCGTCGGCGTCCCGCTGCCCTCGCCGGTCGTGATCGCGAATGGCGTCGACCTGCCGCCGCGTCCGGACGTTCCTCGCGACGAGCGCACGCTGCTCTTCCTCGGCCGCGTGAACTGGAAGAAAGGGCTGGACCTCGTCATCGAGGCGCTGCCCGCGTTGAACGCACGCCTGCTCGTCGCCGGCAACGACGAGGAGAACCTGACGCCGCAACTGCGCGAGCTCGCGCGGCGCCACGGCGCGAAGGTCGAGTTCCTCGGACCCGTCTACGGTGCGGCCAAGGACGAGCTGCTGGCCCGCGCGACGCTGTTCGTGCTGCTGTCGAGCTCCGAGAATTTCGGCAACGCCGTCCTCGAGGCGCTGGCGATGGAGACGCCGGCCGTGCTGTCGCGGGGCGTCGGACTCGCGGACGAAGTGGTCCGTGCCGATGCCGGCGTGATCGGGATGGACGCGGCGGCGGCGCTGCTCGACAATCGTGAGCGCCGCGCGGAGATGGGGCGCAACGGCCGGGCGCTGGTGGAGTCGCGGTTCGCCTGGCCGCGCATCGCGCAGGAGATGGAGGACGCGTATTGCTCGATCAGATCACGCCGCTGATCCTCACCCGCGATGAGGAGCCCAACCTCGCCCGCACCCTCGGCCAACTGACCTGGGCCCGCGAGGTGGTGGTCGTCGACAGTTTCTCGACCGACGCCACGGTGGCCATCGCCGGCACGTTCCCGAACGTGCGCGTGGTGCAGCGCGCATTCGACGAGCACGCGCTGCAGTGGACGTTCGGGCTGCAGCAGATCCGCACGCCGTGGCTCCTCGCCCTCGATGCCGATTACTTTCTCCCGGACGATTTCATCGCCGAGCTGGAGTCGCTCACGCCCGGCGCCGTGCGGGGCTTCCGCGCGCTGTTCCGTTACGCGATCGGCGGCAAGCCGCTGCGCGCGTCGCTCTATCCGCCGCGGATCGTGCTCGCCGCGACCGCGCACACGACGTTCTGGCAGGACGGCCACACGCAACGCATCGCCGTCGACGGCGACGTCGCCGACCTGCACGCGCGGATCATTCACGACGACCGCAAGTCGTTCCGCGCCTTCCTCGACCGGCAGAAGCGCTACATGGTCCGCGAGGCCCAGAAACTCCGCGAGCGCGACCCCCGCACCCTCGACCTCGGCGGCCGCCTGCGCAAACTCATCGTCGTCGCGCCGTTCGCGATCCTCGTGCACACGCTGTTCGTGCGCGGGCTGATCCTCGACGGCCTGCCCGGGCTGCGGTACGTGTGGGAACGGGTGGTGGCGGAGTTGATCCTGTCGCGCGAGCTCTTGCGCCGCCGCCCGGAATGACCGTGGAGTGCGGCGGCCCGGCCGCCGCTTTCATATTCGGTTGCAACCTGCCGAGACGACAGGTCTCGCAATGCCGGACGTGAATATAAAAGCGGCGGCCGGGCCGCCGCACTCCATAAGCAATCAGATCCGCTGGATCATCAAATCGCCCATCACCAGCAAATCCATCTTCGTCCGCAGAAAACAATCCAGCGCCTCGGCGGGGTTGTTGACGACCGGCTCGTTCTCGTTGAACGAGGTGTTGAGGACGAGGGGGACGCCGGTCAGGTCGCGGAAGGCTTCGATGAGGTGGTAGTAGCGCGCGTTCTGGGACTCGGTCACGGACTGCAGCCGTCCCGAGCCGTTGACGTGCGTGACCGCGGGGATCTGCGGGCGTTTCTCTTCGCGGATCTGGTAGACCTGCAGCATGAAGGGGACGTCGTAGTCGGTCTCGAACCACTCCCCCACTGCTTCGCGGATGACCGACGGCGCGAACGGGCGGAACGACTCGCGGCGTTTGATCTTGTGGTTGAGGATGTCCTTCATGTCGGCGCGGCGCGGGTCGCAGACGATGCTGCGGTTGCCGAGGGCGCGGGGACCCCACTCCATGCGCCCCTGGAACCAGCCGACCACGTTTCCTTTCGCGACCTGCTCCGCGGTGCGCGCGCAGAGCTCGCGCTCGTTCGTTACGCGCTGCACCGAAAACTCGCCGGTGTTGAGATCGGACTCGCGCGCGGCGACGGCTCGGTCCACGGCAGCATCGTCGTACTGCGGGCCCCAATACGCGTGGTCCATCACGAATGAGCGCGGATTGCGCAGCTCCTCGTTCCAGACCCAGTACGCGGCGCCGATCGCGCCGCCGGCGTCGCCGGCCGCGGCCTGGATGTACTGCTCCTTGTACGGAGAGCGCTGGAACACGAGTCCGTTCGCGACGCTGTTGTAGCCGCAGCCGCCGGCGAGGCAGAGGTTGGGGCTCTTCGTCTTCGCGTGCAGCGAATTGGCGAGCTCGAAGTACGCCTCCTCGAACATGGCCTGCATCGACGCGGCGAGATCTTTGTGGCGCTGCTCCATCGGATCGCTCGACGCGCGCATGGGGCCGAGCTTCTCGACGAGCTTTTCCGAGAACACCGGACCGATCGCCGGCGAGCCGCCCTGCCAGACCATGTCCAGTCCGACGGTGTGATGGGTGAAGTAATCGAGGTTCAGCGCGAAGCGTCCGTTCTTGACCTGCACGATGTCGCGCATCTCGTTCATGAACGTGGGGCGGCCGTACGGCGCGAGGCCCATGACTTTGTACTCGTCGCCGTAATGCGGGAAGCCGAGGTACTGGGTCATGGCGGTGTAGAAGATGCCGAGGGAGTGCGGAAAGCCGATCTCGCCGAGGACCTCGATGTGATTGCCGCGGGCGACGCCCCACATCGAGCTGACGAAATCGCCGAAGCCGTCGATCGACAGCACGGCCGCTTCTTCGAACGGCGCCACGAAAAACGCCGAGGCGAGATGGGCGCGGTGATGCTCGACGTGGTGCAGCTTCGGCTTGAAGGAGTCGAGCTTGAACGTCTCGACGATCTCGGTGCGCAGGTCTTTGATCCTGGAGCGGTTCTCGAGGCGGCGGCGGATCGCGGCCACCGAGGGGCGTTTGGCCAGGATGAACTTCATGCGCTGCATCAGCCGCGCGTTGGGGTCGCGGTTGACGGCGACGTGGTCGACCTCGTCGATGGTGATGCCGGCCTCGTCGAGGCAGTACTTCACGGCCGCGCTGGGAAAGCCGGCCCAGTGTTTGACGCGGCGAAACCGTTCTTCCTCGGCGGCAGCGATGAGCTTGCCGTCGACGACGAGGCAGGCCGAGGCGTCGGCGTGGTGGGCGTTCAGTCCGAGGATGATCATCGGGGGCCTTCGAGTCTCATAGTCTCAGCGGCGCATAGTCTCATAGCAGCCCGGAGCGGTCGCCTTCTTGCAGTTATCTGATCCAACCGCGGCACCGAACGCCGCTGGAAGGATGCATATGAGAACGAAATTACATTCAATGTTGGCTGTAGGTAGTGTGTTGCTGGGGCTGACTCTGGCGGTCCCGGCTGGAGCGCAGTCCCAGGCCGACCGCGAGATGTCGGTAGCACAGTCCGAGCTGACGCAGGCCGAGTCGGCTCTCGCTTCGGCGGAAGCCGCCGGAGCGGCAACGCTCGCCAAACCGCTGTACGACGAGGCCACCGCCCAGATCCGCCAGGCTCGCGCAAAGTGGAACGACCCGGTCAAGGGGATGCGTGAGGACGCGGTCCTGCGCGCACTGGAAGCACGTCACGCCGCCCGCGCCGCGGAAGCGCACGCGTGGCTGGTGGCGGCGAACACGGAGATCCGCAACCTGCGGACCGACATCGCCAACTTCGGCGGGACTCCCGCCAACGTGACGCTGTACGACGCGCCGACGTCGCTCAGCCGCGGCTTCACGTCGATGGAGCGCGTGATCGTGGCCGAGAACGCCGTGAAGGCGGCGCGAGCGGCCGGTGCCGAGCGCGCGTTCGCCAATGACCTCGAGCACGCGGAAGCGACGCTGAAGACGGCCCGCACGCTGGCGAAGAACTCGAAGGAGAGCGAGACCGCGAATCACCTCGCCTACCTCGCCGAGATGCAGGCCCGGCGCGCGGAGTATCTGGCGCGGCGCGGCGCGGTCATGCCGCACCTGACGCACCTGCGCGGCGACCGGACCCGGCTCGCGCAGCAGGCCGTCGACAACCGCGCCCGTGAAGAGCAGGATCGGCGTCTCGCGGCGGAGAGGCAGGCCGACGAGCTTCGCCAGCAGCTCGCCGCGCAGTCGGCGAATCGCGAGGCCGAGCAGGCCGAGCTGGAGCGCCTGCGCCAGCAGGTAGCGGTGACGCAGACGCAGTTCTTCACCCGTCTCGAGGAAGACCGCGCCGCACGCATGGAGGCCGAGCGCAACGTGGCCGACCTGATGCAGCGCTATCAGGCCGCGCTGGTCGAAGGGGGCGCGACGAGCGTCGAGGTCGAGCAGTTGCGGAGGCAGGTCGAGGACCAGTCGCTGGCCCTGCGCTCGATGCAGGAACGCGAGCGGCTCAGCGAAACGTCGATGGGCAATCAGATCGACGCGTTGCAGCGCGACCTCGAGCGCGAGCGCACCGAGGGACGTGTCGCGGCGGACGTGCTCGCGCAGCGCGAGCAGGAAATCAATCGCCAGCGCGCCGACCTGCAGCGTCTGCAGGCCGAGCGTGAGGAGAGCGAGCGCCGTCGCGTCGAAGCCGACACCGCACGCGCGAACGCGGTCGCGGAAGCGGAGCGCCGCCGCCGCGAGGCGGAGGAGCAGTCGGCGCAACTGACGCAGCAGGTCGCCGAGACGCAGGCCCGCGCGACGCAGACGGAGGCCGAGCTGGCCCGTGCGCGCGAGGAACTGGCGCGCCGCGATGCGGTGAACCAGGAGCGCATCACGGTGATGCAGACCGAGCTGGCCAAGCTGGCGCAGACGCGTACCAGCGAGCGCGGGTTCATCGTCACGCTGCCGGGTCTCTTCTTCGACTCGGGCAAGGCCGTGCTCAAGCCGGGCGCGCGCAACACGCTGGCGAAGATCGCCGAGCAGTTGCGCATGAATCCCGATGCCCGCATCGAGATCGAAGGTCACACGGACAGCGTCGGCAGCGATGAGCTGAATCAGTCGCTGTCGGAGAAGCGCGCCGCCGCCGTGCGCGACTACCTGGCCACACGCGGTCTGCCGAACGCGCGCATCTCGATCGCCGGACGCGGGGAGAGCACCCCCGTGGCCTCGAACGACACGGCCGCCGGCCGGCAGCAGAACCGCCGCGTCGAGCTGCTGATCGTCCCGGCGTCGCAGGTTTCGTCGCAGTAGTTCGCGAGTGTGAAAGAGGGATTCGGGTCGGGCGGGGCGACAGGCGCATGCATGGCGTCCCCGCCTACCCAGGTCCCTCGACTCGACGCTCGGGATGACAAGAGACGACGAGGGGCCTCCCGTCGTTCCCTTTTCCTTAGAATGCGAACAAGTGCGCCGCGTCGTGTTTGTGAATCGATACTTTCATCCGGACCACTCTGCGACCAGTCAGATTGCGTCGGATCTGGCGTTTCATCTCGCGTCGCGCGGGTGGGACGTGCGGGCGATCACGAGCCGGCAGCGGTATGACGACGCGCGGGCGCGGCTCGCCGCTTCTGAGACCACGCAAGGCGTGCGGATCGAACGGGTCTGGTCGACGCGGTTCGGGCGCGCGGGACTGATCGGGCGTGCCGTCGACTATCTGACGTTCTACGTCAGCGCGTTCTTCGCGATGCGGAGACAGCGTGATGCGATCGTCGTGGCGATGACGGATCCGCCGCTGCTGTCGGTCGTCGCGGCGCTGGCTTCGCGGCGCGTGGTGAACTGGGTGCAGGATCTTTTCCCCGAGGTTGCGGAGGCGTTGGGGATTCGCGTGCCTTTCGTCAAGCGTCTGCGCGACTGGTCGCTGCGGCGCGCGAAGGCGAACGTCGTGCTGGGTGACTTGATGGCGGCGCGCGTCCCGCGGGCGGTGGTGATTCACAACTGGGGCGCGCCGGCCGGTGGACCGCCGGTCCAGCGATCATCGAACGGTGCGTTCGCGATCGGCTACTCCGGAAACCTGGGACGCGCGCATGAATTCGGGGCCATCGTTGGTGCGATGCAGCGGCTGCCGGACGTGCGATTCGTGTTCACGGGCGGCGGCGCGCAGTGGAAGAGCGTGCAGAGCGCGGCGCCGGCGAACGCGGAGTTCCGCCCGTACGTGCCGCGCGAGGAGCTCGGTGCGAGTCTCTCCTCCGTCGACGCGCATCTCGTTTCGCTGCGGCCCGAGCTCGAAGGATTGATCGTGCCGAGCAAGTTCTACGGAATCGTGGCGGTGGGGCGGCCGGTGATCTTCATCGGCGCACCCGACGGCGAGCTGGGGCGCATCATCGAGAAGGTTCGCTGCGGCCTGGTCGTCGACGCGGGCGACACCGACGGTCTGGTACGCGCGATCGAGACGCTGGCGCGCGATCGCGACGCGGCGCAGGAGATGGGCGCGCGCGGGCGCGAGCTCTATCAGCAGCGCTTCGCGCCGCGGCACGCGTTCGCGGCGTGGGAGCGCGTGCTGGAGGAAGCCGGCGCATGACCGGCCGCTGGCGCCAGCTCCTCCTCGGGCTCGTAGCCTCCGTCTGCGCGATCGCGCTGGTCGTGGTGCTGACCAATCGCGAGCTGCTGCGCGACCCAAAGGCGCCGCAGGAGCCGCGGGTGGCGTGGCTGAACGCGCATCCGGCGGACTGGCTGGCGACGAGCGCGCTCGCGGACGTCTCGCTCGACGCGGCGTCGCCGCGACGGCTGGAACTGTGGCGCGCGTCGTACGCGCATTCGAAGTTGCTGGCGCCGCATCGCCGCAACACGGACGCGGGCTTCGTGCGCGCGGGACTGTTTCACTGGTATGAACTGAACGCGGACGACCGCGAGCGCGTCGTGCGCGCGGCGGGGCCGCTGTTGCGCGATCCCACGTTCTTCTCGCGGATGCACGGGCCGCTCTGGCAGCTCACGCGCGACTTCGCCTGGCTGCATGCGAACGCGCCCGATACGCCCGACGCGCGTGCCGCGCTGCGCAATCTCGCGCTGTCGCGCGGCTTGTTCGCGGAGTACCGCACGCTGCGCGCGGAGCTGTGGCAGTTGCGATGGAAGTCGTTTGTGTCGCAGCGCCGCACGGCCGACGCGCCGGTGCTGCTGAACCTCGTGCCGGAGCGGGTCGACCGCGATCACGAGCCGCTCGTGCGCGGCATCCTCGAGGAGCTGGACCGCCGCGCGTTCGAGCCGCAGCAGTTGCACGCGGGAGTGGAGTCGCTCGTCGATTTCGCGGTGCGGCGCGACGTGCAGCCGCTGGCCGGCCTGCTGCCGCTGATCGAGTCGCCCAGTGCGTTGCGTGACGTCACCCGCGCCCGTGCCGCGCTCGATCTCGACAATCCCACGCTCGCGTCGCGCATCGAGCTGACGTCATCCGTCGCGAACGCGGCGGAATGGCAGCCGTACTATCTCGACCGCGCGCGGTTCGAGGCACGGCGCCGCGACGCGACGGCGGCGAATTCGTATCTCCGGCGCGGCGCCGCGGACGGCATGACCACCGCCGTCCTCGCCGCCGCCATCGACGTAGCCCGCCTCCTCGGCAAGCCGCAGGACGAACAGCGCTTCCGCGCGCAGCTCGCGCGGACGCCGCGGCCGTGGGCCGGGACCTGCGGCGCGAAGGAAGTGTGCTCCTCCGCACGGACGGTCGAATACGCCGAGGGGGGCACGCTGCGCGTGGCGCTGGAGAACGCGCAGAGCGACGAGATCGCGCCGTACGTCGAGATCTACGTCGACGACGCGCGGCTGGCCGAGGGGGAAGTGCGCGACGCGCGCACGTTCACGATCGCCGTCGCACCGGGACTGCACGAGGTGGAAGTGCGCCTCGTGAACACGCACACGCGCAACGGCACGCAACGGCGCGTGCGGATTTCGTAGCGGAGCGTACATCGCGGCGGTGTCCGGAGCGCGAGGCGTTTGGAAACGTAGGGCGTGGCTTCAGCCCGCCCGCC
>DASVSV010000116.1:0-10502 GCA_036387915.1 Thermoanaerobaculia bacterium | reverse complement strand
GAAACACGTGTTGCCGCGAAGACTGGGACTACTAAGCGCCGCCGGTCGCACCGGCCCGCCGGAGGCCTCCCGTGGTCTCCCTCTCGTTACGGCGTCGGCGAGATGCCGTTGGCCATTGATTTGGCGTGCGTGAGGTGGGCTTCGATGGTTGGGAGCGTTTGGGCGGCGAAGGCTTTCAGCATCGGGTCGTGGCCGCCGATTGCTTCGGCCTTGAACAGCTCGCGGGCCATGTCGTGATCCTCGTTCATGACCTGCATGAACTCCTGGTCGAAAGGCTCGAGGCGGAGGTCGACGACGCGGTCGTAGCTGGCCTGGTGCTCGCCGAGCGATGTGGGGAGGGTGATGCGGTGACGGGCGGCGATGGCGGCCAGGCGGCGGTTGATGGCGGTGTGGTCGGCGACCATCATCCGGCCGTACGCCCTCACCGCGGGGGAGAGCGCGCGCGTCTCGACGAGGCGGCCCATCGTGATCTCCGCGTTGCTCCCCTCGGCGGCGCGATCGAGAAAATCGCGGTCCTGCGGCGCGAGGACCGGCGCGGGCGTCGACTGCGCGAAACGCGGGTGTGCGTGCTGCTCCGTTTCCGGCGTGCAGGCGGCGAGGAACAGCGCGGCGGCGGCGATTGCGTTCTTCATCATTCGCGCAGCGTGTAGAGGTACGCGGCCATGTCGCGCGCGTCCCGTTCGGAAACGTTGAGGTTGGGCATGACCGTGCCGCTCTCGATTTTCTGCGGCTCGCGGATCCAGCGCTTCATGTTGTCGGGCGTGTTCGGAAGCTGGCCGGCGAGATAGAGCCGGTCGGCGATGTTGGTCAGCGGCGGTCCGACGAGGCCCGTTGCGCCGCGTACGCCCGGCACCACGTGACACGCGCCGCAACCGTAGGCGCGAATGGCGACGCGTCCGCGATCGGGCTCGCCGCCGGTGAGCTGGCGCGCGGTGCGGTCGTCCTGCGGATGGCACGCGACGAACAGCAGCAGCACGATCGCCGCGCGCGTCATCCGTTTTCTCCGCGCGCGATGACTACGCGCCGTTCCGCTTCGCCGAGCCAGGCGGCGAACAGGGCCAGGGCGATGCAGAGGAACACGACGCCGAACGGGATCCACATCAAGACGCCGGCGAACTGTTGATCGTTGAGCGCGTTGACGCCGGCGGCGGTGGTGCGCGCGGCGTGGGTCGGATACCAGATCCGCGTCCCGAAGGTCAGCAGCGCGCCGAGGATCTGCGTGTGCATGGCCGTGGCGAAGACGTAGAGCACGGCCACGCCGTAGCCGAGGCGGCCGTAGCGGCCGTGGATCAGCGCCCACCAGAAGAGTGCCGCGGTGACGAAGAAGCCGAGGTGCTGGAAGGCGTGCACGCTCTCGCTGCGCAACGCCGACTCGAAGAGCGCCGGCACGTGCCAGACCCAGAGCACCACCGCGTGCAAAGCGAGCACGGTCACGGGACCGGTGAGCAGTTCCCACGGTTTTTCGATGCGTCTCGCGGCGCTCGCGATCAACTCGCGCTGCGATGCGGAGACGCCCCAAAGCATGACGATGAACGGACGTCCGGCCACCATCAGCGGCGCGGCGACGAGCATCAGGAGCTCGTGCTGGGCCATGTGCGCGGAGAAGAGCACGTCGCTCCAGCGGTCGAGCGGCGAGAGCAGCGCGATGGCCGCCGCCGCCCATCCGATGAAGAAGGCCGCGGCCTGCCAGCGGCGGATGGTGTGACGTCCGCCCTCGCTGCGCCAGAGGCGCGTGAGACCGACGACGTAGAGCGAGAGGATGCCGCCGAGGCAGAGGGCGGTGGCGGCGTTCCAGATGTTTTCCGACGTGAGCAGCGCGGGCGAGTGATGCTCTCCGGCGTGCATCAGTCGCAGCTCCTGAGGATCACGTTGGGGATCTCCATGGCCACGATCAGGACCGCCGAGGCGATCGCCAGGATGATGGCGCTGTTGGCGAGCCAGCGGGTGCGCTCGTGCAGCGCGTCCGCGTCCGGCGCGCCGATCTGCTCGCGCACGCGCCAGGCGATGTATGCGGCGAGAACGGTCAGCACGAGGAACGACGCGGCGCTGATGTGCAGCATCAGCTTCGAGTCGCGCATGCAGCTCTCCGGGACCAGGAAGTAGCTCAGCGTCAGGTTACTGAGCGCCGACGTCGGGCCGAGGGCGAAGGCGAACACGAGCCACTTGTCGTGCGTGCGAAAGTCCGTCTTCAGGCTTTTCGGTTTCGACATCGTTCTCTCTCAGAGCAGGCGCGGAGCCCAGTAGAGCACCGCGTACAGCACGGGCCACGACAGCACGACGAAGTACCAGTAGAAACAGTTTTCGGCCACGTCCACGAAGCGGCGCGGCTCGTCGCCGTGGCGCGTGAACATCAGCACGGTCAGGACGGTCGAGTCGGCGAAGTCGGTCACGAGATGAAGGGTGTGCAGTCCGAGGATGGTCCAGGTCAGCGAGCCGTAGGCGTTGCTGTCCCAGCTCACATGCAACTCGGTGAACTCGAATGCGCGGGTGATGCAGAAGGCGAGGGCGAAGACGTCCGCGACGACCATCCAGAGGCGCACCTTGCGCATGTCCATCGCCTCGGCGGCATTCTTCACGATGGCGTTCGGGATCATGCTGGCCAGCAGGATGACCAGGCTCACCGTGCCCCACGTGAGGCCGGGGAGCTGCGTGTCGGGCGGCGGCCACGCTTCCTCGTTGCCCTGCAGGTAGAAGTAGCTGGCCACGGCCAGGAGGAAGACCGTGCCCTCGATGGCGACGATGGCCATGGTCGACCACCACATGATGCTGCGGCTGCCGAAGGCGTGATCGGGCAGCGCCGCGACGTCGATGGTCTGCCGCTGGATCACGCCTCGCCCTCTTTCTGCGGCGTGGTCGGCCAGAACCAGCAGATGGCCATCGCGGTCGCGAACGGCAGCCCGATGGCGAAGGCCCACGGCGTGAAGAGCAGGCCGACGAACATCAGTCCCGTGGCCACGGCGGTCAGGAACGGCCACGGCGTCGGCTTCGGATAAATGTAGCGGTGATCGGGCTCGGCGTCGAAGGTGCGCGTGATCAGCACTTCCTTGGCCTTGGTCTGCAGGCCGGTCACGAGCGGCGCGTGCTCGGGCGCGTGCCACAGCGGCTCGGTGTCGTTGACGACCGGCATGTGGATGAAGTTGAAGTGCGGCGGCGGCGAGGCGGTGGACCACTCGAGCGTCGGTCCGTGCCACGGGTCGCGTCCGGAGAGCTTCCCCTTCTTCGCGGAGACGACCGCGTTGACGACATACGTCAACACGCCGATCGAGAGCACCGCCGCTCCGATCGAGGAGACGAGGTTCAGCGAGCCCCAGCCGGTCTCGGGGTGATACGTGTAGATGCGGCGCGTCATCCCGATCAGTCCGAGCTTGTGCATCGGGAAGAAAGTCATGTTGAAGCCGATGAACATCAGCCAGAAGCTGACGTGTCCGGCGCGCTCGTTCTGCATGCGGCCGGTGACTTTCGGGAACCAGTAATAGAGGACGCCGAGCAGCGGGAAGACGGCGCCGCCGATGAGGACGTAGTGGAGGTGCGCGACGACGAAGAAGGTGTCGTGCACCTGCAGGTCGATCGGGATCGACGCGACCATCACGCCCGACAAGCCGCCCATGACGAAGATGGCCACGAAGCCGAGGACGAACATCAGCGGCGGCCGGTACCGCGGCTTGCCCATCCAGATGGTGGCGATCCAGCAGAAGATCTGGATGCCGCTGGGGATGGCGATCATCATGCTGGCCGCGGTGAAGAAGCTCTCCCCCGACTGCGGCAGCCCGGTCGCGAACATGTGGTGCACCCAGAGTCCGAAGCCGATGAAGCCCGTCGCTACCTGCGACAGGACCATGGCCGTGTAGCCGAAGACTTTCCTCCGGCAGAACGCGATGATGATCGACGAAACCATCCCCAGCGCCGGTATGAAAATGATGTAAACCTCGGGGTGCCCGAAGAACCAGAACAGATGCTGCCAGAGCAGCGGATCGCCGCCTTCCGCCGCATTGAAGAAATGCGTGCCTACCAGGCGGTCGAGCGCCAGGTAGCCGCTGGCCAGCATCACCGCCGGCATGGCGAAGACGATCATGAAGGAGGTGATCAGCATCGACCAGACGTACAGCGGCATGCGGTTGATGGACATGCCGGGCGTGCGCTGCTTGAGGATCGTGACGATCAACTCGATGGCCACGGCGATCGCGGAGATCTCGGTGAAGTTGACGAGCTGCGCCCAGACGTCGACGCGTTTGCCCGGTGCAAACTCGGGTGATGCCAGCGGCACGTACGTGAACCAGCCCGTGTCCGGCGCCATGTTCAGGAAGAACGAGACGTAGATCAGGATGCCGCCGAACAGGAACATGTAATACGAGTAGGCGGTCAGCCGCGGAAACGCGAGTGCGCGCGAGCCGACCAGCATGGGGACCATGTAGATCGCGACGGCTTCCATGATCGGGACGGCGAAGAGGAACATCATCGTCACGCCGTGCAGGGTGAAGATCTGGTTGTACTGGTCGGCGGAGAGGAAGGTGTTCTCGGGGCGCGAGAGCTGCGTGCGCATCATCATCGCCAGGATGCCGCCGAGGCCGAACCAGATGAAGGCGGTGATGATGAAGCGCTTGCCGAGGATGTGATGGTCGACCTGCATGAACCAGCGGAACGGACCCTTGGCCGGCGCCCACGTTTTCTCGAGCTCCTCGTGCAGTTTCTCGTCGCCGGGGAGGGAGTAGGGGCCGTGCTCTTCTTCGCGCGGGAGCGGCGTGATGTTGCCGACGTGCGCGCCGTGCACGGCGGCTGGGTCGGGATGCGGGACAACGGTCGCGACGTGTGCGCCTTCCGCGGGCGGATGCTTCTCCTCGCCGCTCATCGCAGACTCTCCAGGTAATCGATCAGCGGCTCGAGCTCTCCCTGCTCGAGCGTCATCGACGGCATCTGGCTGCCGGGCTTGATGTGCTGCGCGTCGAGGATCCAGCCGCCCAGGAAGCCGCGGCGGTTGGGAACGGTGCCGGCGGCGATGGAGCGGCGGGAGGCGAAGTGGGTCAGGTCCGGCGCGGTCTTGCCGTTGGCGGGCGTGCCCTGGATGGTGTGGCAAAGGGGGCAGGGAGAGTTCATGAAGACTTCCTGCCCCTTGCGCTGCTTCGGTGTGGACGGTGCTTTCGACGGCATGCGCGACGCGTCGACCCAGCGCGCATACTCGGCCATCGGTACGGCCGTGACCCAGAAGGACATGTTGGCGTGCTGATAACCGCAGAACTCCGCGCACTGGCCGCGATAGACGCCGGGCCGGTCGGCGCGCAGCGTCAGCGTGGTGGCGGGCTTGCCGGGGATGAGATCGCGTTTGCCGTGGAGGTTCGGCACCCAGAAGCTGTGGATGACGTCCGTCGACCGCAGGTGCAGCGTGACGGGGACGCCGACGGGGATGGTCAGCTCGTTGGCGGTGACGAAGCGCTTGCTCTTGTCGACGTCGTCGTACTCGACCTGCCACCACCACTGCCGTCCGATGACGGCGATCTGGATGGCGCGGTCGGGAACGTCGGCGATGCTGCGGCTCGTGAAGATGCTCGCGGTCAGCAGTCCGAACAACGTGAGCACGGTCAGGCCGGTGGCGATGGAGACGGCCATGCGCACGCGCGGAGAGGTCGAGTTGGGGATGATCTCCGGCCGGCGGCGGAGCAGCGCGGCGACGAGGAAGAGCATCACCAGCACCCAGACCACGACGCTCACGCCGAGGAAGAGGTTCCAGAGGCGGCCGATGCGGTCGGCCTGCATGCCTGCCGGCTCGAGGGCCGACTGAATGCCCGACGCCAGGAGCGACGCGAAGAGCATCATGGCCGCCGCGCCGGCTCCTTCTCCGGCTCGAGGTCGGGCAGGGCCTGCTCCTGTTTGCGGACCTGCATGTTCTCCTGCCGTCCGCTGGCGGCGTCCTTCGGCACGTTGCCGCTCAGCGACTGCACGTAGGCGACGAGCTGCCAGACCTGATACTCGGGCAGCTTCCCGCGGAAAGAGGGCATGCCGTTGGGACGCCCTTCTACGATGGTGGCGAAGATGTTTTCCGGATCGCTGCCGTAGATCCAGCGGTCGTCCATCAGCGGCGGACCCATGCCGCCGCCGCCGTTGGCGTGACAGCCGACGCAGTTGTACCAGGTGAACAGCCGCTTCCCTTCGGAGATCGCGTACGCGTTGTAGCCGTACGGATTGTCGACTTTGATGTCCGCGGTATACGGCCCCGGCACGAGCGACACGAGCCGCTCGGTGTTGCGCCGCGCCGCGGCGGAGGGCATCTCGCGGAAACGGCGCTCTTCGCGCTCGCAGGCGGTGAGGAAGAGCAGCGCGAGGACGATGAACCAGGGCGCAGGCAGCAGGGCGCGGGGGGCAGGAGCATGAGGGAGCCCGACGTTCTCCTGCGCGCTGCGCCCTGCTGACTGCGCCCTGATCTGCCCCCTGCTCATCGTCCCTCCTCGTCCGCGCGCGGCACGCCGTACTCGCGGAGGATGGCGTCGATCTGCGGCTGCCGCTTTTCGATGATGGCGTCGAGGCGGTCGCGCAGGGCGGTGTCCTCGCGGCGCACGGCCATGGAGATGTCGAAGACGAAGGGGAGGAAGGGGAGGTCGATCTCGGGGGTGAAGCGCGTCACTTTCAGGGGCACGCTGCTCTGCTTCGCGAAGTAGCCCGCGGTCGGACCCCAGACGGCACTCAGGTCGACCTCGCGTTTCGCGACCGCCTCGACGACGCGCCGCGTCGGATCGGGCTGCGCGTAGTCGCCGTAGACGCTGTAGCCGACGATGTTCGTCGTGATGCCGCGGCTGGCCAGCGCGTGCGCGGGCGGCGAACTGGCGTAGTCGTCGCCGATCATCTGCACGCCGATCTTCAGCTTGCGCAGACGCGGGTCGTCCAGCGAGTCGATGTCGAGACGCCGGTCGCGCCGGGTGACGAAGACGTAGCCGGAGCGGTAGTAGGCACGCGTGGTCAGCGCGAGCTCGAAGCTGCTCGGCACGCCCATGATCACGTCACACTTTTTCGCGCCGAGAGTGTTGCGCACAAACCCCCGCCGCTGCGCAAACCAGTAGTACGTGACGCTCGCGCCAAGATCCCGCGCGATGAGTCTCGCGATCTTGTTCTCAAACCCCTGCTCCCGCTGATTGGAGAACGGAAGGTTGTTCGGATCCGAACAAACGCGCAACTCGCCCGCCCACGCGCCGAACGCCACAACACATGTCATCGCCGCGATCAGCGCTCGCCACCCGCCCCGGGGAACGACCGGGAGGCCTCCGGCGGGCCGGTACGACCGGCAGCGCTTAGTTGAGGTCACTCTTCGCGCAAACACGTGTTGGGTCGACAGGCGTGCGTTCAGGCTAGGCCAACCAGCGCTGCCGGTCGCACCGGCCCGCCGGAGGCCCCTCGTCGTCCCCAGGGCGGGCGGAAAGCACGAATCAGAGCGAGAAGACATAGAGCATGCCTCCTCGGGTGGTGGCGTTCTTGAGGTCCTTCATGGCGTTGGCGAAGCCGAGGGCGGCGGTGCCGTCGCGCGGGTCGAGGTCGGCGGAGACGATCGCGCCTGCCCAGCCGCCTACGCCGGCCACGAAGGCGATGTACTGCTTGCCGTCCGGGCCGCGGTACGTCATCGGCGGGGCGATGATTCCGGAGCCGACCTTGAACTTCCAGCGCTCCGTGCCGGTGCGTGCGTCGATGGCCTTGGCCCAGCCGTCCATCGTCCCGTAGAAAACCAGATCGCCGCCGGTGGCGAGGGCGCCGCTCCAGACCGGGAACTTCTCGCGGATCTTCCAGATCGCGTGACCGCGCACCGGGTCCCAGGCCGTCACCTCGCCGCGATGGCCGCCGGGGCCGGCGTACATCTTCACGTTCGCGCCGACGTAGGGCGTGCCGGCGATGTAATTCGCCTCCACGCCCTCGAAGTCCATGCAGAGATTCTGGTGCGTGATGTAGACCAGGCCCGTGCGCGGTGAGAAGGCGGAGGGCTGCCAGTCCTTCGCGCCCGGCGCGGCGGGACAGATGTCGCGAACCACTTTGCCCACCTTCGGTTCTTTCGATTTGACCTCACGGATGCGCCCCGTCTTCAGGTCGACGCCGGCGGTGGAGTTGATGTGGCCGAACGGCTTCGCCGACAGCACTTCGCCCGTGGCGCGGTCCATCACGTAGACGTAGCCGTTGCGCTCCGGACGGACCAGCACCTTGCGCATGCGTCCGTTGACGTTGAGGTCGAGGAGGATCGACTCGTTCACCGAGTCGTAGTCGAAGAGATCGTGCGGCGTGAGCTGATACGCCCAGCGCGCCTCACCCGTGTCGGCGTCGCGCGCGAAGAGTGCCGAGGTCCACTTGTTGTCGCCGGGGCGCTGCTCGGGGTTCCACGGGCCGGGGTTGCCGGTGCCGTAGTAGACGAGGTTCAGCTCCGGGTCGTACGAGATCCAGCCCCACACCGTGCCGCCGCCGGTCTTCCAGGCTTCGGGCGGCCAAGTCTTCACGCCGAGCTCCGTGCCCTGGTCCATGGGGTAGAACGGCTTGAAGCGGGGGCCGATCAGGACGTCGCTGTCCGGGCCGGTGCTGTACGCGCGCCAGACGATCTTGCCCGTGTTGACGTCGAGGGCCGTCAGCCAGCCGCGCACGCCCAGCTCGCCGCCGCTGTTGCCGACCAGGACCTTGTCCTTCACCACCAGCGGGGCCATGGTCATGGTCTCGCCGCGGTTGACGTCGCCGAGCTTCGTGTTCCAGAGCTCCGCGCCGGTGTTCGCGTCGACGGCGATGGTGTGATTGTCGAGCGTGTTCATGATGATCTTGCCGTCGACGTACGCGGGGCCGCGGTTCACGACGTCGCAGCAGGCCACGCCCTGCGCGGCCGGATCGGGATCGGGGCGGTAGACCCACTTCGTCGCGCCGCCCGGTTCCTTCAGGTCGATGGCGAAGAGGATGTTCGGGAACGGCGTGATCAGGTACATCGTGTCGCCGACGACGAGCGGCGGCGCCTCGTGACCGGCCACCGTGCCGGTCGAGAACGTGGTCACGGCCTTGAGCTGGTCGATGTTGGAGAGGTTGATCTGATTCAGGCCGCTGAAGCGCGTGTTCGCGTAGTCCTTCTGCACACTCAGCCACTGCCCGTCTTCCGGGACCGCGGCGCTGAACGCCGGCACCTGCGCCTTGCCGCTGGCCTGCACCTTCGCGTCGCCGCGCGGCTGGCGCGGAGGCTCGGGCATGTCGCACGCCGCGACCAGCAGCGCGAGACCGACAATCAAAATTTGCTTACTGCACTGCATGGATCGTCACCTGGTTCGCAACGGAATTCGGAACGAGCAGACGGTGGCGTTTGGAGTCGTAGCCGATGTCGGCGGGGGCATCCATCCCGGTCAGGATCGGGTCGAAGCGCATGCCCGGCTGGCCGCGATAAATCCCTTCGCCGCCCCAGCTCGAAATGAGCACGGTGCCGTCATCGAGTCGCACCACGCCGTCGAGTTGTCCTTCGGGGAGATGGGCCAGCGTCTTCGCGTTTCCTCCGTCGAGCGCGTACAGCTCATTCGGTCCGAACGACACCGCCCAGACTTTGCCGTCGACGAATTCGATGCCGTTCGGGTGGAGCAGTTGCGCGCCGGCGGCGATCTTTTCGGGACGGTCGTTGGTGATCTTCCAGATCGCGTCGGTGCCGGTCTCGTAGAACGTGCCGCCGGGAGCGACGCGCAGACCCGTATCGGAGACATAGACGCTGGTGCCGTCGGTCGTGAGGTCGTTGATCAGCGTCGCGCCGGGGAGCGTGACCAAGCCGCGCGGCTGGCCGGTGCGGCGATCGAACTTGCGCACGCCTTTGATATCGGCGACCCAGAGCGTCTCGCCGACGATGGCCATCCCTTTCGGCGCGTCGAGCGTCACGCCGTTGCGGCCCCCCTCAATCCATTTGAGCTGCACGTCGAGCGTCTTCGCGTCGACGCGGGTGATGAAGCCGTTGTTGTCGACGGTCTGCAGGCCGCCGTGGAGATTGGTGATGAAGTAGACGTCCTGCGCCGCGTCGTGGATCGCGGATTCGGGCCCGCGCAGCCGGGTGATGATCGAGAGCACCGGCGGCGGGGCGTCGCGCATCGGGATCGGCACGTCCACCGCGGCCCCGCGCAGCGTCGAATCGGCGATGCGATCGGACGGACATCCGGTGAGAGTCACGGTGAGGATGAAGGCGGCGAATGGTTTCGTCACACGCAACTCTGAAACGGTCGCGTTTGCATACATCGCACCAAGGTCATGTTTGAACGCGTGCTGTCAGGCAGATCGAATGGAACCATGTTCGATTTGCGGCAATCGACGCTAGGAGACTGCGCGGCAGAAAAGCGGTAGTGCGTCGTAAAATGATGCATGCCGAGCAACTACCGAGCGTACCAACCGGAGCTGAGTTACCTGCTGCCGCCGTCGCTGAGCGATTGGCTGCCGGAGAAGCACCTGGCGTTCTTCATCGCGGAAGTAGTGGACGAGATGGATCTGAGCGCGTTTTATGGACGGCATGAGGAGAGCGATCCTCGGGGAAACCAGCC
>DASVSV010000115.1:0-4037 GCA_036387915.1 Thermoanaerobaculia bacterium | reverse complement strand
GCGTGCGGCACCTGCAGCAGCCACAATCCGACGCCGATCAGGAACCCGAAGCCGATGTTCAGCAAGGCGATGGTGAGCAGGTACCGGCTGATGCGTTGCGACGTCTCGCCGATGGCCTGCGTGGTGACGGTGAGATGCGCGCGCCCCGCCACGCGCAGCAGTTTGTCCCGCAATTGCTCGCGGTCGCGCAGCAGGAAGAAGACCACCACCACGACGAGGAACATCGCCGCGACGCCCTCGACGGTCGGCGCGATCTCTTCGTAGCGCTCGGGGACGCTCTTCCGCTCGGGGATGACGCGCACCTTCAGCTCGGCGCGCTCCTGCGGCTCGCCGACGTCGGCCACGCGCTGCACGAACCGCTCGAGCAGGTCGAACTGTCCGGCGCGCGCGCGGATGGCGTTGAGCTTCCGGTCCACGTTCTCGCTGGTCGCGGCGCTGGTCAGCTCCTTGGCCACGGCGTTGAGCTGCTGATAGATCCACCAGCCGCCGAAGCCGAGGGCGATCGTCGTCAGGCCGAGGGAGAGCACGATGGCGCCAGTGCGCTTGAGGAACGTGCGCTCCAGGCGGATGACGATCGGCGTCAGGAGAAACGCGAACAGCACCGCCAGCGCGACCGGCACGATGACGGGCCGCGCGAGATGCAGCACGGCGATGACGATGACCGTGCCGACCAGGATGCGGGTGTTGCCCTGGCGGCGATTCTCCGTGCGCTTGTCCGCCACCGGCTCGGGCTGCGTGCGCGGCGAAGGGCGCCGCATCGACAGCGTGCGGTCAAACCGGTCGGTATCGTCTTCGTCGTGCACCTTGGACGAAGTCTACCGCGCCGCGGGCTCAGTCCACTCAATCGCGTGCAGACTGAGGCCGAGCTCGCGACCGTCGCCCTTCGGCACGATGTACTGATCGGTGGCCAGGCGCAGCTCGTTCGGACGGCCGGTGTGGCTGGGGAGCGTGTAGCGAAGGTCGAGGTCGCCGCTCTGCGGCGCGGTCACGCGGTCGACGACGGCGCCGTTCCACGTCACGGTGATGACCGGCATCTTCTGCGTCACGTCGACGGGCGCGTGCAGTTTGAGATGCAGGTCGCCGCGGCCGTAAAGCGCGGGGGGGAGCTTCGTGAGCGATTGCCGCCGCATCCAGCGCCACTCGTGGTGGCCGTTGCTCTCCAGAAAATGCCAGCCCGGACCCCAGCGGATGACCCGGTGCATGGCCACGATCCCGATCTCGAAGAAACGCGGCCGCGTCACTTCCCAGAGCTGCAGGCGCTTGCGCGTGAACCAGCGCGGGTCGGGATGCTGCGTGTCCCCTTCGAAAATATAGATGTTGCCGGCCACGCAGTCTTCGTCGGTCCACTTCTGTTCGTCCGCGACGAGCTGGTACGGGTAGTCGGGGAGAAAGTACGCGGCGTGATAGACGAGCGGCAGATGGACGAACACGCGCGGCCCGTCCTTCGGCACGTTCGCGCGGATCCACTGGAACGCCTCCACCACGGGCGACGGCTCGGTGCGCGCGAAGCGCAGCGCCGGCCACGTCCACTTGATGAGCGACCAGGTCACGAACGCGGTCAGGACGACGAACAGCGGCAGTGACGCGCGTCGCGGCAGCAGTTGGGCGATGGCCTGCACGCCGGCCACGGCCAGGAACGCGTGCAGCGTCAGATATGCGATGGCGTAGCGCGACAGCGCGGTGACGTCGAGCATCAGCCAGGTGAAGACCGCCATCGGCAGGAACATGGCCAGCAGCACGCCGACATTCAACCTGCGACGGATCAGCGCGTCGATCAGCGCGATCGCCGCCAGCGCGAGGATGGCGTTGCGCATGCGGCCACCCCACGGGAACAGGAACGCGCGCGGCGCCAGCTCGGCCAGCGGCGGGCGCATGGGATTGCGGAACGAGTCGGTATTGGCGATGTGGTTCTGAATGTGGCGCAGCTCTTCGAGATACCCGTGCGGAAAGTCCGTCGAGAAGAAGGCCGCCCCGAGATACGCGAAGGCCACGACGACACCCGCCGCAAGCCACGACACGATGATGGTTTTGTAGCGGCGCAGATAAATCGCGCCGATGAGCGCGGGCACCGCGGCAATCATCAGCAGGTGCGGGCGGATGGAGCACGCGGCCGCGGTGAGCAGCGCGCCGGCGACATACGCGCGCGGATCGCGTCCGCCGCGCAACAGCAACGCGCACGCGACGAGCAGGATGGTCAGCGCGGGCACGTCGCTGAAGCCGGTGCCGCCGTAATACCAGAGCGTCGGCAGGAACGCGGTCATCGTGGCCGCGCCGAATGCGAACGACGTTTTGAAGCGCAGCTCGCGCGCGAGGAAGAAGGCCGCCGGGAAGATGAGCATCGAGCCGATCGTGGCCACGGTTTGCAGCGCGTGAAAATCGGTGTCGGTGAAGACGCGCGCGATTTTGGCGAGCACGACGAAAAGCGGATAGCCCGGCGGATGCGGATGGTGAGGCTTGAC
Organism: Thermoanaerobaculia bacterium; assembly: GCA_036387915.1. Taxonomy (GTDB): domain Bacteria; phylum Acidobacteriota; class Thermoanaerobaculia; order Gp7-AA8; family Gp7-AA8; genus QHVT01. Next base: position 1,578 of record DASVSV010000115.1, on the reverse strand, counting down.
GTCGTACTCGGCCACGGCCGACGCGAACAGAGTCTCGTCCCAGTCGTGCAGCGTCAGCGACAGCGCCGGAATGCGCGAGATCGCAATACCGATCGCAAAGACGGCGAAGAGGATGCGCTGCGCGCGGGTCAGCGGCGGAGGTGACTCACGGAACATTCGGAAGCGCGCATGATAAACGCTCTGCCGCCGATGAAGAGGGAGACGACGAGGGGCCTCCGGCGGGCCGGTGCGACCGGCAGCGCTTGTTGTGCCCATGTCGCCGCGCAAACACGTGTTTCGTCGACAGGCGTGCGTTCAGGCTAGGCCAACAAGCGCTGCCGGTCGTACCGGCCCGCCGGAGGCCCCCCGGTCGTCTTTCACTTCTTCCAGCGCAAGATGGGCTGACGGGCGGCGCGGGCTTCGTCGAGGCGGCGCACCGGGGTCGTATGCGGCGCGCTGCGCACCAGCTCCGGCCGTTCCTCGGTCTCGCGGGCGATGGCGATCATCGCGTCGCAGAACGCGTCCAGCTCTTCCTTCGGCTCGCTCTCCGTCGGCTCGATCATCAGCGCGCCGCTGACGATCAGCGGGAAGTAGATCGTCGGCGGATGGAAACCGAAGTCCATCAGGCGCTTGGCGATGTCGAGCGTGTGCACGTCTTTCGGCGTCTGCAGCTTGTCCGAGAAGACCACCTCGTGCAGCGACGGCGCGTCGTAGGGGAGGTGGTAATGCTTCTTCAGGCGCGCGCGGATGTAGTTCGCGTTCAGCACCGCGAGCTGCGCGATGCGGCGCAGGCCGGTGGGGCCCATGGAGCGCATGTACGTCAGCGCGCGCACGAGCACGTTGAAGTTGCCGTGGAAGGCGCGCATGCGGCCGATCGAGTCGGGATGCGAGAAGTCGCAGTAGAACGTGCCGTCTTCGCGGCGCTCGATGGTCGGCGTCGGCAGGAACGGCACCAAGCTCTCGCTCACGCCCACCGGACCCGCGCCCGGACCGCCGCCGCCGTGCGGCGTGGAGAAGGTCTTGTGCAGGTTCGAGTGGATGACGTCGATGCCCATGTCGCCGGGACGGGCCACGCCGACAAACGAGTTCAGGTTCGCGCCGTCGCAGTAGAGATACGCACCCTTCGCGTGAAGGATGTCGGCCATGGCGCGGATCTCCGACTCGAACACGCCGAGCGTGTTCGGCACGGTGATCATCAGCGCCGCAACGTCTTCCGTCACGGCCGCTTCGAGCGTGGACAAATCGACCGTGCCGCGGCTGTTCGATTTCAGCTCGCGGATCTGGTAGCCCGCGAACGCCGCGGACGCGGGGTTGGTGCCGTGCGCGGAGTCGGGGATGAGGATGTACTTGCGCGCGTTGCCGGCCTTGGCCAGCGCCTTGTGCACCATCAGGATGCCGGTCAGCTCACCGTGCGCGCCGGCCACGGGCTGCAGCGTGACGCGCGGCAGGCCGAAGATCTCCTTCAGCGTCTGCTCGAGATGCCACAGCAGCTCGAGATTGCCCTGCACCTGATGCTCGGGCTGCATCGGATGCGAGTGCGCGAATCCGGGCGTACGCGCGATCTCTTCATTGATACGCGGGTTGTGCTTCATCGTGCAC
>DASVSV010000114.1:0-17659 GCA_036387915.1 Thermoanaerobaculia bacterium | reverse complement strand
CAGCGCTGCTGGTCGCACCGGCCCGCCGGAGGCCTATCGTCGTCTCTCTCCCCGGGTGGTGGGCGGTAAGTTTGCAATCCGCACAAATCACGTGCGTGCCTTTCTGACGGGGTTTGGATTTGCGGCGGCGGTTTTTGCGGGCGCGGCGCTCTTGTCCCAGGAGCGCCCCACTCCCACGAACAATCCGCACGGCGCGATCTCCGTCCCGTGCGAGAACTGCCACACCGCGGCTGGCTGGACACCGCTGCGGCGTCCGCGCCTGTTTGACCATACCAGGCATACCGGGTTCCCGCTGGTGCAGGCGCACAAAGGCGTGGATTGCGCGGGGTGTCATCGGGATCTGCGGTTCGCGCATGTGGGGAGCGCGTGCGCGGATTGTCATGAAGATCCGCATCGGCGTGAGCTCGGGTTTGACTGCGAGCGTTGCCACAACACGGCCGGGTGGGAGAACCGGCGCAACATTCTGGACGTGCACAGTCAGTCCCTCTTCCCGCTCACCGGCGCGCATGTGACGGCCGAGTGCACCGCCTGTCACGCGCAGGCGCCGGATCGCTTCTTCGGCGCGCCGCGCGAGTGCATTGCCTGTCATGCCGACGACCTTCGCCGCGCCGTCAGTCCGCCGCACAACGGCTTCCCGCGGGAATGCGAGACCTGTCACAGCACGTCGACGTTCGAGGGGGCGAACTTCCCGAATCACGACCAGTTCTTCCCCATCTTCTCCGGGCCACATCGCAACGCGTGGGACTCGTGCACCGACTGCCACACCAGCCCCAACAACTTCCGCGTCTTCAGTTGCGTGAACTGCCACGAGCACAACCGCGAAGAGATGGACGACGAGCACGACGACGTCCGCAACTACAGCTACAACAGCAACGCCTGCCTCTCGTGTCACCCCACCGGCCGTGAATAGACCGTTCCTGTTCGCCGTCCTCCTCTGCTGCGCGCTCACCGCGGGCGCGCAGTCGGTGCGCTATCGCTCCGCCGACACCGTCTACCTCACCGTCGGCTCGGCCGCGGGCGTGGCGGTGGGCGACCGCTTCGAGATCCTGAGGAACAACGCCGTCATCGCGACGGTGGAAGTGATCTTCGTCGCCGAAAGCTCCGCCTCGGCGAAGGTGATCAGCGAGACCACCCCAATCGCCGCGAACGACGCCGCCCGACGCATCGGCGCGCCGCTCACCGGAGCGGCGGCCGCCGGCCGGCCGGTCCCCCGGCCGCCGGCCGGGGTCTCCGCCGAGCCGCTCGATACGAGCCGCCGCTCCACCGCCTTCGGCCTCTCCGGCGCCGCCACCTTCGACAGCGAGACCGGCGAAGACAGCAACCGCACCCTCGGGCGCCTCTCGCTGCGCGCACGCAACATCGCCGACCTGCCGCTGCACGCTCGCGTGCGCACGCGGCTCTCATCGGCGGAGAACGGCAATCGCGTGTACGACGCGAACGTCGCATACGAGACGCGCCTCTTCGGCGTGCGCGCCGGGCGCATCGGCAACTCGCCGTACATCGGTCTCGGCTACCTCGACGGCGCGCTGGTGCACGTCAACATCACCCGGAACATTCAGGCAGGCGCGTTCGGCGGACTGCAACCGAACATCCGCGACCTCTCCTTCGACGCCGACACCAAAAAGTACGGCGGCTTCGTGCGTGTCTTCGGCGACACCGCCGATCTCACCGTCGCCGCGGCCACCGTCGGCGACAATCCGTTCGCCGCGATCGACGGACGCTGGTCGCCGAGCGCGCGCGTCTCCTTCTTCGCACACGGCCGCGCCGGTGACGAGGCGTTCAACACGATGGCCGGCGTCATCGCGCAGCTCAGCGCGCGGCAGAGCGTGACCGTGTCGTACGAGCGCGTCGATCCCGGCCCCGACGACGATCTCCGCACGCCCGACCAGGTCATCAACGACTTCCTCCGTCAGGGCGTCCGCGTCAGCTATCGCGGCCCGTACGCGCTCCTCGGCGCCGGCATCCGCAGCGGCGACGAAGGCGACGACCCGACCTACTCCGTCACCGCCGGCCTCTCCCATCCCAACGTGCTCGGCGGTGTGTACGCCGGAGTCAGCGCGACCGGCTTCTCGTCCGAGATCACCGACGGCGTCTTCGCGCAGGCGCGCGCCGGGCGGCAGTTCGGCGCCGGACACAGCCTCGAGCTCTCCGCCGGCGCGCTGGTCGTCGACGAGAACGCCCTCGAAGACTTCACCACCACCGGCTGGGTGCGCGGCGCGGTCTGGATCGAGTTGCCGCTCGACCTCTTCGGCCGCGCCGAGCTCGAGTACACCATCGGCGAATCGCGCAGCGGGCATCGAGTGAGCCTCGGCGCCGGTTATCGCTTCTGATGCTTCCCGAGCCCATCTTGTGGTGGGGCGCTGCGCTCGCCGTTTCCGCGGGCGTGGTCGTCCCGTATGCGCGGCAGTTCCGCCGCCGCATCGCGCATGACCGCGAGCGGAAGGCCGAGGCCGCGGCGCTGGGGATCGACAAACCGTCGGCGCAGTTCCCGTTCATCGATCCCGCGCATTGCATCGGCTGCGGCGCTTGCGTGCGCGCGTGCCCGGAGGGCGACGTGCTCGGGATCGTCGGCGGGACGGCGGTCGTCGTGAATGGATTGCGCTGCGTCGGACACGCACGCTGCGAAGTGGCCTGTCCCGTCGGCGCGATCACCGTCGGCCTCGGCGACATGCGCTCGCGCGAAGACGTCCCGCTGCTCGACGAGCATTACCAGACCACGCTGCCCGGCGTCTTCATCGTCGGCGAATTGGGCGGCCTGTCGCTGGTGAAGAACGCCATCGCCCAGGGGCGCGAAGTCATGCGCACGATCCGGAAACGCGGCGGCGGCGACGTCATCGTCATCGGCGCCGGACCAGCCGGACTGGCCGCCGCGATCGAAGCGGTCTCCCTCGGACTGCAATGCACCGTGCTGGAAAAAGAAGAAAACCTCGGCGGCAGCCTGCTCCACTACCCGCGACGCAAGATGGTGCTGCTGCAGCCGGTCGAAGTCACCTCCTCGGTCGTGCTCTCGAAAGAGCAGTACTCGAAGGAAACGCTGCTCGAGCTGTTCGAATCGCTCGTCGCCAAGCATGTGCTCGACGTCCGCTTCGGCACCTCCGTGCACTCGCTGCAACGCGACGGCGACATGCTCGTCGTCAACGGCGAGCTGCGCGCGTCGAACGTCGTCCTGGCCCTCGGCCGCCGCGGCTCGCCCCGCAAGCTCGGCATTCCCGGCGAGGAGCTGCCGAAAGTCATGTACCGCCTCATCGACGCGGAGAGCTATCGCAACCAGCGCATCCTCGTCGTCGGCGGCGGCGACAGCGCGGTCGAGGCCGCGGTCGGCCTCTCCATGCAGCCCGGCAACGTCGTCACGCTCTCCTACCGCCGCGAAAAGCTGGTGCGCATCAAGAAGAAGAACGAAGACGCGTTCGCGAAAGCGAAGATCAACACGATCTTCAACTCACAGCCGCTGGAGATCACACCCACGCACGTGCGCATGCAGACGGGCGGCGGAGTGGTCGAGCTCGAGAACGATTACGTGTTCGTCTTCGCCGGAGGCGTGCCGCCGTTCGAGCTCCTGAAGAAGAGCGGGATCCGGATGGGCGGCCAGGCCTCATAGCCCCGAGCGAACGCGAGGGGCCAGGTTAGCACCAGCGAGGAACCGCCCGGCTGCACGCGACGCGTTCAAGCGATCATTCCCCGCAGATGCTAAGTTGACCCCTCGCATGCGCTCGGGGTTGTGTTCACTCGGGAATGCCGCGTAACAGCTCACGTTGTGAGCCAGCGATGCGACGGTGCGACATCCATCGCCTTCACCTCGTCACGTACGAGAACGGCATGAAGCTCCAGCAGAAGCTGGTCGAGATGCGGCAGCGTGAAGAGCTCGACGACCAGCTCCTCCTCCTCGAGCATCCGCCCGTCATCACCCTCGGCCGCGGCGGCGATCAAACCAACCTGCTGGCCACGCCGCCGGAGCTCGCCGCGCACGGCGTCCGTTTCTACGAGACCACGCGCGGCGGCGACATCACTTACCACGGGCCCGGCCAGATCGTCGGCTACCCCATCCTCCACCTCGGCGAAGGCAATCGCGACGTGCGCAAGTACGTCACCGCGCTGGAGGAAGTGCTGATCCGCACCGTCGCCGAGTACGGCATCACCGCGACACGCGAGGCCGGCAAGCGCGGCATCTGGGTCGGCTACGACAAGATCGCCGCGATCGGCGTGCGCATCGCGCGCTGGGTCACCTCGCACGGCTGGGCGCTGAACGTCAGCACCAACCTCGACCACTTCCGCCTCATCACGCCGTGCGGACTGCAGGGCACCGGCGTGACGTCTATCGAGCGCGAGACCGGCCGCCGCGTCCCGCTCGAAGACGTGCGCGAAGTGCTGGCCGCGAAGTTCGCCGAAGTCTTCGAGCGCGAGCTCGTGCAGCGGCGCCACACGCTCGATCTCGTGAAAGTGCTCGTGCACGACGGCGATCGCGTGCTGCTCCTCCATCGCAAGCCGGAGCGCGGCAACTTCTGGCAGCCGGTCACCGGCACGATCGAAGAAGGTGAACCGCCGCTCGCCGCCGCGCGGCGGGAGCTCGTCGAAGAGACCGGGCAGCACGGCGATCCGCAGCCGCTCGGCCTCACGCAGTCGTTCATGATCGAGTCGCAGTGGCTCGAGTCGCGGTACCCCTCACCGGTCATTGCCAGCGAGACGGGATTCGAGTCGCGCATCGACTCGCGAGTGCCCGTGCGCGTCGATCCCGAAGAGCACGACCAGTGGGGATGGTTTACGTTCGCCGAGGCGTATGACAGGATCAAGTGGACCGACGATCGCGAGGCGCTGGAGCGGCTGGCGGCGCGCAACGACAACCTGGTGACCCCACTCGTGACCACATGAACAAACGCGCCGGCATCCGTCCCGAATGGCTCAAAGTCCGCGTCCCGGGCGACCTGCAGCAGTTGCCCGTCACGCGATTGCTGAACGACCTGGCGCTGAACACCGTCTGCCAGGAAGCGCGCTGCCCGAACATCTTCGAGTGCTGGACTGCCGGCACCGCGACCTTCATGGTCCTCGGCGAGATCTGCACGCGCCGCTGTACCTTCTGCGCGGTCGGCCGCGGCAATCCGCTGGTCGCTGATGCCGACGAGCCGCGCCGTGTGGCGGAAGCGGTCGAGAAGATGAAGGTCAGGCACGCCGTCATCACGATGGTCAATCGCGACGACATGCCTGACGGCGGCGCGGACCACGTCGCGCGCACCGTGCTGGCCGTGCGCGAGCGCACCGGCGCGGCGGTGGAAGTGCTCATCTCCGACCTCGACGGCAATCGCGACGCGTTGCGCGTCGTCATCGAATCGCATCCCGAGGTGCTGGCGCACAACATCGAGACCGTGCCGCGGCTTTACTCCGCCGTGCGGCCGGTCGCAAAGTATCAGCGCTCGCTCGACGTGCTGCGCTGGGCGCACGAGGAGAAGACGAATGGAATGCTGACCAAGTCGAGCATCATGCTCGGCCTCGGTGAGACCGAGGAGGAGACCCTCGAAGTCGCGCGCGATCTGCGGGACGCGGGCGTCGACATCTTCACGATGGGCCAGTACCTCGCGCCGTCGGAGAAGAACCATCCGGTGCGGCGTTACTACACGCCCGAGGAGTTCGCGGAGCTCGGCCGCCGCGCGCGCGAGCTCGGCTTCCATCACGTCGAAAGCGCGCCGCTCGTGCGCAGCTCGTACATGGCCCATCGGGCCGTGGAGGGGATTGAGGATGCAGGATTGAGGATTGAGGATTGAAGGCAGAACCCGTGCGACTCGCCCATCCTCAATTCTCAATCCTCAATCCGGTAGAATCCGGGTCCGATGCCGCGCGTGACGTTCGTTGACGCGGGAAAGAGCGGCGAGTTCCCCGCGGGAAAGACGATGCTCTCGATCGCCGGCGAGCTCGGCGTCCGCGTCAGCCAGGTCTGCGGCGGCGACGGTGCGTGCGGGACTTGCAGGATCGAAGTCGTGGAAGGGTGGGACAGCCTCACTCCGCCGACGCCCGACGAGACCTACAAGGAGCTCGAGGCGCCGTACCGGCTGTCGTGCCAGTCGAAGCTGATCGGCGATGTGATGGTGAAAGTAGCGAAGATCGAATGATCGGGGCGCAGTGAGCAGGGCGCGGGGCGCAGGAGCGAGACTCCTGCCCGCTGCCCGCTGCCCCCTGCGTCCTTACAGGAGCGATGAATGACTGCAGTCGAGACACCGAACCAGATACCGAATCAAACGGGGAGCATCTCCCATCAGAACCTGGCCCTCCTCTTCCAGTACACGGTCGAGGCGTACAAGGTGTTCGAGAAGCTGGCCGAGAACGTCCCCAACCCGATGACGCGGACGATGTTCAAGCAGTTCGCGGTCGACGAGCGCGAGAACCGCGACCTCGTCGAGATGAAGATCGCCGCCACGACCGGCAACCGCGTCCGCGTCACCCTCGGCGCCGACATGATCTTCTCCGAGATCCTAGAAGGAGAGATGTCGTTCCGCGAGTCGTCGGAGTTCCTGGTCTCGCGCGAGCGCACCATGCAACGCAAGCTGCGCGAGCTGATCGCCGGCGCCTCCACCGCCGATCGCGCCCTGCTGGTCTACTTCGAGACCGTGAAGCGCGCTCACATCGTGGAGCTCGAGCGCGAGCTGGAGCTCATCAAGACCGATCCCGACTGGTGGAAGCGCGAGGACGCCGAGTGGCGCATCGTGCACGGACCCGACTACAAGCCATGAACATCTCCCTCTCCCCCGCCGCCGCCGAGCACCTCTCGCACGACGCGGAGGGGCGGCTGCTGCGCATCGCCTTCACCACCGGCTGCGGCGGCTCCGGCTACCGCCTCAGCTACGCCAGCGAGGCCGCCGACGGTGACGAAGTGGCAAACGTGGACGGAGTCCCCATTGCCCTCGACTCCATGGCCGCCTCCCGCCTCGACGGCGCCGTCATCGAGTACGACGCAGACGAGGACGGATTTCTGTTGGAACATCCGGACGCCGTCGCGGCCGTGTGGTGCGGATGAGCGCTCAGACGATGCTGCTGTTGCGGTAGACCTCGTCCACGGCGAGCTGCGCCTGCAGTGAAGGCACCTCGACGAGTTCGCCGGCCGTCGCCGCCCGGGTGGTCCATGCGCCGTCATTGCCGCGCGCGTGGACGGTGATGCGCCGCTCGCGGTGCGACACGATGATGTATTCGCGCAGCGACTCGATGGTCTGGTAGTACTCGCGTTTGACGCCGAGGTCGTACTCTTCCGAAGAATTGCTGGTGACTTCAACGAGGATCGCGGGATTGACGGCGGTGGACTCGGGGCTCGCCTCGTGCTGCTGTAGCGCTCCGCAGATGACCGAGGCGTCGGGGTAGGTGGCCAGACCTACCGCTTCGACATAGATCCGCAAGTCGGACGTGTGGACGCGGCAAGGACCGTCCCGCAAGGCGCCGCGAAGAGCGTAAATGGTCTCGGCGGCCAGAGCAGAGTGTTCCGCCGACCCTCCGGCCATCACAAAAATCTCCCCGTCGATGAACTCGTGCTTTTCAACCGACACGGTTTCCAGGGCCACGTAATCGGCGTAGGTGTAACGCTGGTGTCGGCGTGGCTCAGGCATGATGCCGTCGATTATAGCGGCCTGCATTTCGCAATTGTCCGGGGTGTGCAACGTGCACTGATCCTGATCCTCATCTTCACCGCGGCCTGCCGGGCCGCGCCGCCTCCGCGGCAGCAGCAAGTCGCGGAACCGGTCGAACGGAAACCCATCATGCCCGAAACCCTTCATGTGGTCGCCCTGGGCGACTCGCTTGCGTACGGAGCCGGAGACGAGAGCGGCGAAGGCATCGCCGGCCGTCTCGAAGAAGAATTGCGGCGCCGCGGCGTCGACACGGTCGAGACCGTAAACCTCGGCGTCAACGGCGCGCAGACCTCCGACGTCCTGTCGCGCCTGCGTACCAAACGCGTGCGCGAGGCCATTGCCGCGTCCGACGCGGTCGTGCTTTCCATCGGTGCGAACGACCTCTTCCGCACGCCGCATTCGCGAGAGGAGATCCTGCGCGCGCCGTTCGCCGTCGCCGAGCGCATCCTCACGCGCATCGAGGCCATCGTCGCCGACATCCACAACATCAACCCCGAGGCCCGCGTGCTGCTCCTCGGCGGCTACAACCCCGTGCCGCGACACGAATGGGCGTCGACCATCAACACGTATCTGGGGATGTGGGATGCGACGCTGAGCGCGCGTTTCGAGGACGACCCTCGCGTGGCCGTCGTGCAGATGTCCGACATCGTCACGCCGCAGCGACTGAGCCGCTACGACAGCTTCCATCCGGGAGCGGCGGCGTATCAGGAAGCGGCCAGGCGGATCGCGGCGCTGCTCCTGAAAGAACTGAACGCGGCCTGAGCTCCCCCAGGCCGCGTTCGAGCTTCGCGGGCTGAAGCCCGCGCGACATCTGTCTACTGGTGGTCGATCGGCTCGTAGCCGTAGTGCGGCTCGTTCTTGAGCGGACCGTGACCGCGGCCCGGATGCGCCGGGATGTTGATGATCGTCTCGGAAACGTTGTTCGTGAAGTCCGACTCCGGGAAGTTGTGGCAGAGGCCCGTGAGCGGGTCCTTCACGCGCGGGCAGTTGCCGCGCTTGTCGGGCGAGAACGGCGGGTTGGCCGTGACGCGGAGGATGTAGTCGCCCGGGGGCACCGGCGCCTGGCCGTCGCCGCCGTCGAGGACGAAGAACTGGCCGCCGAGGAAGAAGCGGTACGTGTCGGCCCAGCCGTGGCTGATGCCCTGGTAGCCCGGGACGCCGATGGCGCCGCAGTTCAGGAATTGCGGCGCGCGCGGCGGCTCGGCGCCGGCAGCGCGGGGAACCGGATCGGTGTCGAGCATGCAGAAGCCGCGCTTCGCAGCGCGCCACTTGAAGCCGGTCTTGGGGTGGATCAGCTCGTAGACCGCGTAGTCCTTGAAGTGATAGTGGTGATGGCAGTCGGCGAACTCGAACAGATCGACGATGCTCGGATCGTTCGGGTCGCCGATGAAGACGTCGGCGTCACCGATATTGTTGATGGTGACGGTGAAGCGCACCAGGCGGCGGAGGCCCGGCGTGATGCCGCCCTCGATGACCGAGCACGCGGCCGCGGAGAGCTGCTCGTCGCGCACGACCCACTGCTGGCCGAGGTTGTCGCTGAGCTTCAGATCGGGCAGGCCGTCGAGGTCGAGGGTGCCATGCGGGCTGCTGGTGTGCTGCGCGAGCGCAGAGAAGGCAAACAGCAGACACACTACTGCGAAAGACAGTCGTTTCATTACTTCCCCTTATTTCTACCGATATGGATTGGACTTGTCGGCAGTCTGCGGGAAGGCCGTAATAAAGTCAACTATCAGTGTCTGTAACTATTTGCAAACTCCAGGGCGTGGTACGAGATGATCAGGTCCGCCCCGGCGCGCTTGATCGAAGTGAGGATCTCGTTCATCACCCGCGGCCCGTCGATCCAGCCCCGCTCCGCGGCCGCCTTGACCATCGAGTACTCGCCGCTGACGTTGTACGCCGCGATCGGCAGCGGGAACGAGTCGCGCGCCTGGCGGATCACGTCGAGGTACGACAGCGCCGGCTTGACCATGACGATGTCCGCTCCTTCCTCGACGTCCAGCGCGATCTCGTGCTGCGCCTCGCGTCCGTTGGCCGGGTCCATCTGATACGTGCGCCGGTCGCCGAACTGCGGCGCCGACTCGGCCGCTTCGCGGAACGGTCCGTAGAACCCCGACGCGAACTTCGCCGAATACGCCATCACCCCCACCTCCGGCATGGCCCGCTCGTCGAGCGCGCGGCGGATCGCCGCGATGCGGCCGTCCATCATGTCCGACGGCGCGACAAAGTCCGCGCCCGCGCCGGCGAACGAGACGGCCTGCTTCATCAGCAGAGGCAGGGTCTGATCGTTGTCGACGTCCTTCACCCCGTCGTGGTCGACGATGACGCCGCAGTGGCCGTGATCGGTGTACTCGCAGAGGCAGACGTCGGCGATGACGGCCATCTCCGGCACGTGCCGCTTGATCCCTTCGATGGCCGACTGCACCGGCCCGGACGGATCCCAGGACGACGAGCCGATGCCGTCCTTCTTCTCCGGAAGGCCGAACAGCAGCACGGCCCGGATGCCGGCGTCGAATGCCTTGCGGGCCTCGTCGACGGCCTCGCGCACGCGCAGCTGGAAGACGCCGGGCATCGAGCCGATCTCCACGCGCGCTCGCGACGGCGGCACGACGAAGAGCGGATAGATCAGGTCCTCCGGCCGCACGACGGTCTCGCGCACCAGCGAACGGATGCTCTCCGTGCGCCGCAGCCGGCGCGGCCGCCGCGTCACGGCGCTCTTCGTGGTGATGTCATTCTTCGTGCTCAACGTCGTCGTCATCCGGTTCCCCCGTGAAGTAGTAGGCGCGGCCGCACTCGGGCGAGCAGAATCGCCGTCCATGTCCCGCGCGATGGGCGCAGTCGGGACAGAAGTAGCGGCTGCAGATGTGGCACTGCTCGAGCCGGAGGGTCTCCTCCGTCGCCCCGCATCCCACGCAAACCCGCTCCCCGCTCGCACTCATGCCCGAAATATCTTCCCACGACTGCTGTTGAGAGCGGGTGCCAACCGTCCTTGACGGTTCGCGCCGCGGCCCCCTACAATCCCGGTCCCTCGCACCCTGGCGGTGTAGCTCAGATGGTTAGAGCGGGCGTCTCATAAGCGCTAGGTCACTGGTTCGACTCCAGTCACCGCCACCAACAAAACCACACCCATCAACGCTGCGCGTTCGTCTGCTCGACGATTGCCACTCCGAGCGCCGCGTCGCCAGCAACGTTGTGCAGCGCGCTGATCGTGTCGGAGGGGCGGCGGCCCGCGGGTGGCGTGGCCAGGTCGAAAAAGCGGTCGCGCGCTGCCTTCGGATCGCCGACGCAGGTGGCGAGCACGTTCGCGAGCGAGCGCACGTCTCATCCGGGGTCAGGCTCGCGCACTTTTCCATCGCCGCGCGCAGTCCGGCCGGATCCCCTTCCAGTTTGCGGCGCTCGATGAACGGGGCGGCGCAGTAGACCGCCGTCACCGTGGTCAGTTCGTCGATGGCGATCGACGCCGGCAGTGTCGGGCCGATGAGCGTCATCAGCACAATCCCGTTGCCGAGGTTGGCGGTGGCGTAGAAAAGCCCTTCGGGTGATGGAGCGTCGATCGTGAACGCCCCGCTGCGGTCGGTCTTCGCCTCGCCCGCGACCGCGGGCCAGCCGCTGGCTACGTCGAAGAGAGTCACTCGCGCCTGATTGAGCGGAAGAACGTTCTCGCCCGTTCCGGACTGCACCACGCCATGCATCATCGAGGCAGCTTAATACACGGCGCAGGTAGCAGGGCGCGGGGGCGCAGGAGAAAAGGGGGGAACCGGCGTCCGCGCATCTTCTGCGCCCCGCGCCCTGCCACCCGCGCCCTCGTCAGCGAGCGGCGGACCTACTTACCTTGCGTCCCCTCGGGTACGCGGACGAAGTTTCCGTTGGAGAAAACGATGTCGCCGTCGGGGTTTTCGACGACGCCGGGGACGTAGGTCGTGCCCTCGTAAAGACCGTCACGGCCGGCGGAGCGGATGGCGTAGACGTCGCCGTTCGCGCCGAACTCCAGGGGGTTGCCCCAGGCGTCGATCCGCGGGACGCCCTTCAGGTAGGTCGGCACGAGGACGTCGTGGACGTCTCCGTACACGATCGGCGAAGGGAACGAGAAGCCGGCGGCCGTATAAGTCCGGGTCTCCGACGCGCGGGTGTCCCAGGCCATGGCGATCGTGCGGATGTCCGCCATCGTCCGCTTCTGCCGCGCCCTGGCGATGGCGCTGAAGTAGTTCATGATTGCGATCGCGGCGAGGATGCCGATGATCGCGATCACGACGAGCAGTTCGATGAGGGTGAATCCGGTACGACGGCGCCGGCGAATCATGTGACCTCCGTAAACGTGGACCTGAGTACCCGTAAACTAGCATCCACTGTGGCGATGCTCCGCGAGCGGATCTGTCAGTTTTTCGTCAACGAGGGCGTTAGTGCCTGCCGGATCGCCGTCGCCGTCTCCGGCGGAGTCGACTCCACCGCACTCCTGCTCGCTCTCACGGAGCTCCGCGGCGACGGCTTCGAGGTCGTCGCGGCGCACGTCAACCATCACCTGCGCGGCGCCGACTCCGACTCCGACGAAGCCTTCCTCCGCGAACTCTGCACCCGCCTCGCCATCCCCTTGCGCGTCGCCGACGGCACGCTCGACCCCGAGCGCGTCCGCGAGCGCGGCATCGAGGCGGCCGCGCGCGAGATCCGCTACGCGCGTCTGACCGCGATTCGCGACGAAGAGCGCGCGGCGTACGTCGCCACCGCACATCAGAAAAACGATCAGGCCGAGACGGTGCTGATGCGACTCCTGACCGGCAGCGGCCTGGCGGGACTGCGCGGCATTCATCCGATGCGCGCGGACGGATTCATTCGCCCGCTGCTCGACGTCACACGGCCAGAGATCGAGGCGTATCTGCGCGAGCAGAACGTCGTCGCGCGCTTCGACCGCTCGAACGACGATCCACGCTTTCTCCGCAATCGGGTGCGCGCGTTCCTTCGCGACCTCGACGCGACGGACAATCTGGCGAAGATCGCCGGCGACGCTCGCGCGCAATGGCCGCTCGTCGAGCGCGCGATCGACGAAGCCGAACGCGCCGGCGTCACCGTCCTCGAGCACGAAACGCGCTTCGAACGATGGCCGGACGACGAATGGCTGCGCGCGTCACTCCTCCATCGCCACATCCAGCGCCTCGACCCGCACGCGCGCGACTTCGACGCCGCTCGCATCGCGTCGGAGCTCGGCGGCATCAAACGCATGAGTGTGACGAAGCACCTCGAGCTGGTGCGCAAAGGCGACGTGCTCATCCTCAGAACACCACCCCAACCCGCCGAAGACTTCGAGCTCGAGCTGAGCGAGAACACTCCCGTCTACATCGCCACGCTCAATACGACCATTCACCTCCTGCGCCCGGCGCCCTCCGCCCCGCGCCCTGCAACTCGCCAGACCATTCAGCTCCCGGACGAGCGGGGCACCTTCATCGTCCGCAACCGCCGCAAAGGCGACCGCTTCCAGCCCCTCGGCCTCCCCTCTCCGAAAAAGCTCAAAGACTTTCTGATTGATCGTAAAATCGCCGCCGACGTTCGCGACCGCCTCCCGCTGCTCGTCTGGAACGGTGAGATCGTCTGGGTTGCCGGCGTCGAAGTCTCCGAGCGATTCAAAGTCACCGGCACGGCAGGCGTGCTTTACGAAGTGTGGACGGATGACAGAGATCAAGCCGGTCTTCAGCGCTGAGGACATCGCCGCGCGAATGCGCGAGCTCGGCGCCGAGCTGCGGGCCGACGCCGGCGATTCCGAGGTCTTTCTGCTCGGGATCCTGAAAGGGGCGGCCCTCTTTCTGGCCGACCTCCTCCGGGCCGTTCCGGGCGACGTCAGCTATGCCTTCATCGACGTCGTGCGCGACGTGGCGGACAACGAGACCGCGGACGCGCTGGAGATCGACTTCCTCAGCTTCACGGCCATCCGCGGGCGCAATGTCTACGTCCTGAAGGACGTTGTAGCGACGGGCGTCATTGAAAACTACCTACTCAGCCAGCTCCGCACCCACGAACCCGCCTCGATTCGCCTCGTCGCCCTGCTCGACCGCCAGAACGCCCGCACCGTCGACCTCACCGCCGATTTCCGCGCTTTCAGCATCGAGGGCGACGGCATCTGGGCCGGGTACGGCCTCGAACAGCAATCACGGTTCGGTAACCTTCCGTTCATCGGACGCGTGGGATAGCCGGAACTGCAATATTCGAATGCTCGCGTCCCGTTAAGGCACGCGATAGTGTACGTGGCACGCGCGAAGCATCCGCGTTGACACGTTGGAGGCAATCCGTTGAATTCCACAGTCAAAACAGCACTCCTGTGGGTCGTCATCATCGTGCTGGTCTTCCTCCTCTGGAGCCTCTTCAACACCGCGAAAGGCGCCACCGAAGAGATCCCCTACAGCACGTTCGTCGACCGCGTCGAACAGGGGTACGTCGAAAAGGTCACCATCCGCGGCTCCGAGATCCGCGGCGAGACCAAGGCCACCGCACCGGGCGGCAAGCATGAGTTCAATGCCGACGGTCCCGCGACCCTGCCGGACCCCGTGCACAAACTGCTCGAGGACAAGGGCGTCATCGTCGAGTTCGACCCGCAGCGCGACACGCCGTTCATCACCGCGCTCATCACCTGGGCCCCGTTCCTTTTCCTGATCGGCCTCTGGATTTTCTTCATGCGGCAGATGCAGGCCGGCGGCAACAAGGCCCTCTCCTTCGGCAAGTCGAAGGCGAAGCTGCTCTCGGGCAGCGCCAAGAAGGTCACGTTCAAGGACGTGGCCGGCGTCGACGAGGCCAAGGTCGAGCTGCACGAGATCATCGAGTTCCTCAAGGAGCCGCAGAAGTTCACGAAGCTCGGCGGCAAGATCCCGAAAGGCGTCCTGCTGATGGGCCCCCCGGGAACCGGCAAGACTCTGCTCGCCCGCGCCATCGCCGGTGAGGCGAACGTGCCGTTCTTCTCGATCTCCGGCTCCGACTTCGTGGAGATGTTCGTCGGCGTGGGCGCCTCGCGCGTCCGCGACCTGTTCGAGCAGGGGAAGAAGAACGCCCCCTGCATCATCTTCATCGACGAGATCGACGCCGTCGGCCGTCACCGCGGCGCAGGCCTCGGCGGCGGACACGACGAGCGCGAGCAGACCCTCAACCAGCTCCTCGTGGAGATGGACGGCTTCGAGTCGAACGACGGCGTGATCCTGATCGCCGGCACGAACCGTCCGGACGTCCTCGACCCCGCCCTGCTCCGCCCGGGCCGCTTCGACCGCCGCGTCGTCGTCGACCTGCCGGACCTCAAGGGCCGCGAGGGCATCCTGCGCGTGCACACGCGCAACATCCCGCTGGCCGAGGACGTCGACCTGGGCGTGATCGCCCGCGGCTCACCCGGCTTCTCGGGCGCCGATCTGGCGAACCTCGTCAACGAGTCCGCGCTGAACGCCGCACGCTATGACAAGAAGAAAGTCCAGATGGTCGACTTCGAGTACGCGAAGGACAAGGTCATCATGGGCGTCGAGCGCAAGTCGATGATGATGTCCGATCGCGAGAAGCGGAACACCGCCTATCACGAGTCGGGACACACCATCGTCGCCGCGATGCTCCCGGCCGCCGACCCGCTGCACAAGGTCACGATCATCCCGCGCGGCCGCGCCCTCGGGCTCACGCAGCAGCTGCCGACCGAGGACAAGTACTCGTACTCGAAGCGGTATCTCGAGGCCATGCTGGCCGTGCTGATGGGCGGCCGGATCGCCGAGGAGGTGTTCCTCAACGAGATCACCACCGGAGCGGGCAACGACATCGAGCGCGCCACGAACATGGCCCGCAAGATGGTCTGCGAATGGGGCATGTCAGACGCCCTCGGCCCGGCCACCTTCGGCAAGAAGGAAGAGCAGATCTTCCTCGGCCGCGAGTTCGGTCAGCATCAGGACTACTCCGAGTCGACCGCCGTCGAGATCGACAAGGAAGTACGCCGCATCCTGGACAAGGCCTACAAGACCGCGCAGGAAATCATCACCAGCAACCGCACTTCGCTCGACCGCATCGCGCGCAAGCTCCTCGAGCGCGAGACGCTCGACGGCGTCGAGGTGAACGCCATCATCACCGAGGAAACCGGCACCGATTACCTGAAGCTCAAGGAGTACTACCCCTCCGAGAGCCCCGGCGAAGCGATGACCATCGCCCCCGGATCGGGTCCGTCGACCGACGTCGCCGCGCCGGTGGCGCAGCCGCGCACGAACTCGTAAATCAAACCGATCGTCGGAGAACGCCGGCCGAGAGGCCGGCGTTTTTGTTTGCGCGCGCGCCCGCGTGTGGGCAGAATCCGCTCATGCCGGTCATCGCCTGTCCCGACTGCAGCCGCGACGTCTCCACGCTCGCACCGATGTGCCCCCACTGCGGACGTCCCTCCCCCGCCGGAACCGCCGTGCCGTTCGCTGCCGCCGCGCCGCAGGCCGTCCGGGAGGAGACGCTTTGGCGCGGGACGCCGTCGCCGACCCTGCTGGTCGGCAAGCTTGCGACGCTGATCCTCATCCTCGTGGCCATCCCCGGCCTCGCGTACTTTTTCGCGTCGACGATGGCCGAGCTGGAGAAAGCCAGCGACATGCGCGCGGCCGGCTGGGTCATCACCGCGATCCTCGCGGCCGCGCAACTCGTGAACCTGCTCGTCGCCTGGCTGAAACTCCGCTCCACGATGTACGTCGTGACGAACCAGCGCGTGATGATCGAGCAGGGCATCCTCTCGAAGACCGTCAACGAGATCGACCTCCGCTACGTCGACGACTCCCAGTTCTTCCAGGGTCTCAGCGACCGCCTCCTCGGCATCGGCAACGTGACCCTGCACTCCTCCGACACCAGCACCCCGACCTACATCCTGCGCTCCATCCGCGACCCCCGCGCCGTCCGCGAGCTCGTCCGCGCCCACGCCTACCAGATCAGCCAACGCCAGGTCTTCACGCGCGCCACGTGAGCGGCGTCTCCGCGCACCGTCGCCACGCTTCGCGCCGTGCGGTGTCTCGGCCAGCGTGCTCGATGGCGCGTTTCGTATCCTCCGGTGGCGCCCCGTGGAGGCGCCTACGTGCCGAGGCTCCCACTGTCGATTTCCGTTCCACGCTCCCCTGAGGGGTAGGAATTTTCCGCGCCGCGTCTCTCCCTAGCTTAGACCCACGCAAAGGAGAGTGTAATGATTACGTCCGCAAGACGCCTCGATCTTGCTGTCCTCATGGTTTTCGCCTTGGCCTTGCCGCGATGCGCAGGCCTATTCAATCAAGGCCGTCTCGACGAGGCGAAGGAAGCACATACCGCCTTCACCGATGCGAAGCTGGCCGAGAGTCTCGATGCAGAGCGCATGCACACCGCAACGCTGCATGTTCGGGAGTTGAGCGTCACGGAGCGACAGAGCGTCGCCATCCGCGACGCCGAGTTGCAGCAGATCATCGGCGCAACACCGGTGGAAGCCAGCAATATCTTGACGCGGCGGATCGGCGTTCGTCTCAAAGAGATCGGAGGCGCGGGCGCCGGCGCCCGCACCATCGCAGGGAAATTTGCCGCCATCGCGAAACAGGAACAGGCGCTAGAGTCTCTCGCGGACGCGTATCGCTTGAAAAAGACGGACGCGGATCCTGCTCCAGCGTGTCCGAAAAGCAAAAAGGAGAAGGAGAAACTCGCCGCGGTGAAAATCTCGGACGGTGCCGGTGACGACTGGCGCGACTTTCAGGCCGCCTGCGACGATCTGGCGAAACTGCGCACGGAGCTCGATGAGCTCCAGCCTGCCGGTGAATATGCCGAGATCGATAAGACCCTGCGGGCCGTCGACACCCAGCGCGCTGACATACGAACGCAGATCGAGGCGGCCGACAAGGCCTTCAAAGACGAAAAGAAGCGCCTCGACGCAGAGCGCGCCGCAAGCAAGCCGGTTGACCTCCGACCCGTGGCCGAAAACCTGAAGAAACAGCTCGACAAACTCGATGTGCCGGACCAGCAGTCCATAGACGTGCCCGGCTTCGGACCTCTCAACGCGGAAGCGAAGTTGAAGTGGCTCGAACTCCAGCAGGACCACGTCTCGAAACTGCTAGCCGCGGCGGCAGCAGCGGATC
>DASVSV010000113.1:0-10991 GCA_036387915.1 Thermoanaerobaculia bacterium | reverse complement strand
TCACCGCGGGGAGAGGGGCAACAAACATGGCTCTCGCCAGACGCTCCATTTGTTGCCCTTCTCCCCTCGTGAGGGGAGAAGGTGCCGAAGGCGGATGAGGGGTTTTCGCTCGCGCTAAGTTAAGGCCATTGGGATGACAGCAGGAACGAACGGCCGCGCTCCCCACGATCATCGACGCCGTCCGCCGCCGCCGCCCGGGCCGCCCTGACCACCCATCGGCGGAGGTCCTTCGACCTTCGACGTGGCCAGGCCGACCACGACCGCGTCGCCTTCCTTCAGCGCGCCGGAGACGACCTGCGTGAAGCGTCCGTCGGTGATGCCGGTGCGGATCTCGACGGGCGTCAGCTTCTTGTCCGCGCCCATGACGTACACCGTCTGCGGACGCGCCGCCGGCGCGCCTTTGCCGCCGCGGCGTCCACGCGGCAACTGCGCCGCCGCGCCCGCCGGACCGCCGGCCTGACCGCTGCGCGCCGCGCGCTCCGCGGCATCGCCGCTGCCACCGGATGCGCTCTTGGCTTTCTCTTCGTCCGTCTGCGGCGGCTTGAAGCGCAGGGCCGCGTTCGGGATGCGCAGCACGTTGGCGACGGTGCTGACGTCGATGGTCACGTTCGCGGTCATCTTCGGCCGCAACCGTCCCTCGGGATTCGAGACTTCGAGGATGACCGGATACGTGACGACGTTCTGGTTGACCTGCGCGTTGTAGCGGATCTGCGCGATGCGTCCGCGGAACTCTTCGTCGGGATAGGCGTCGACGCTGAAGCGCGCGACCTGCCCGACCTGGATGCGGCCGATGTCCGACTGGTCGACGTCGGCCTGCACCTGCATCTTGGTGAGGTCCTGCGCGATCTCGAAGAGCGTCGGCGCCTGGAACGACGCGGCCACCGTCTGTCCGACTTCGTACTGCTTGTCGACGACCACGCCATCCGTCGGCGAGGTGATGCGCGTGTATTTGAGGTTGGTCTGGGCCTGACTCAATGAGGCCGTGGCCTGCTGCACCTGCGCGCGCGCGGAGTCGTACGCGGCCTTCGCGCTTTCGACTTCCGCCTGCGCGGTCAGGCCGGCGTCCATGAGGCGCCGCTCGCGGTCGTACTTCAGCTTCGCGTCGGCCACCGCGACCTGCGCGCGCGTGACGTCGGCGCGGCGCTGTTCGACCTGCTGCTGGAACGGTGTCGGGTCGAGCTCGGCCAGGAGCTGTCCCTTCTGCACCTGGCTGTTGAAGTCGGCGTAGAGCTGGGAGATGACGCCGGAGACCTGACTGCCGATCTGCACGGTCGTGACGGCGGACAGCGTGCCGGTCGCGGTGACGGTCATGGTCACGTTGCCGCGGTCGACTTTCTCGGTTTTGTACTGTTCGTCTTTCTTCCCGCGCTTGCACGCGAAGAGAGTCGTGACGAGGAGAAACGTGATGAGTTTGTGGCGCGCGTTCACGGCGGCGGAGTGTAGCGCGAAATATGTGCCGGTCCGCCTTGCGCCTGTGAACGAAATGCTATGCTTCCCGCCCGATTTCTGCAGGTCAGGACGCCATGGCCCTCTTCTCGAAAGATCCCGCTCCCGCAACGCCCGCCATCCGCCGCGACACGCCTCAGCCCGCGTCGGGGACGACGTACATCGGCGCGAACATCACCATCGAAGGAACGATCAGCGGCAGCGAGCCGGTCGTGGTCGAGGGGCTGGTGCGCGGGAACGTGAACCTGACCGGCGACCTGCGCATCGGGACCAAGGCGCGCATCGAGGCGACGGTGCACGCGCGCAACGTGATCGTCGAAGGGCAGCTCACCGGCGACGTCTCCGCCGACGACCGCGTCGAGCTGGTCGCCACCGCCTCGGTCGACGGCAACATCAAGGCGCCGAAGATCGTCATGGCCGAGGGGGCGAAGTTCCGCGGGAGCGTCGACATGGGATCGGCGCGGCCGCGCGACGGCGTTGAGGTGAAGGCCCGTTAGGCTCACAGTTTCATAGGCTCACAGTCTCATAGGAAGTCCCTGTGAGACTGTGAGGCTATGAGCCTATGAGCCTCTTAGGCTACGAAGCCATCAGACGATGAGGCTATGCGCCTCCGGAGGTAAACAATGTCTGCAACCGAAACCAGCACGCTCGCGAAAAAGTACTCGCTTCGCGAGACGCGTGAGTACAGCAATTACGTCGACGGCCAGTGGGTGAAGTCGTCCAGCGGCAAGGCGTTCGAGAATCGCAATCCCGCGAACGAGGACGACCTGATCGGCCTGTTCCAGGACTCGAACGAATCCGACGTGAACGCGGCGGTCGACGCCGCGTCGCGCGCATACGAGTCGTGGCGCCTCGTGCCCGCGCCGAAGCGCGCGGAGTTCCTCTACCGCGTCGGCGACATCCTCAAGCGCGACAAGGAAAAGATGGCCCGCGAGATGACCCGCGAGATGGGCAAGGTCGTCGACGAGACCAAGGGCGACATCCAGGAAGCGATCGACATGGCCTTCCTGGCCGCGGGCGAAGGACGCCGTCTCTTCGGCGTGACCACGCCCTCCGAGCTCGCCAACAAGTTCAACATGGCCGTGCGCATGCCCCTCGGCGTCGCGGGCCTGATCACGCCGTGGAACTTCCCGATGGCCATCCCGGCGTGGAAGGGCATGGCGGCGCTGATCTGCGGCAACACGGTGGTCATCAAGCCCGCGTCGCAGACGCCGCTCTCCGTGATCATGCTCACCGAGGCGTTCGAAGAGGCGGGGCTGCCGAAGGGTGTCTGGAACGTCGTCACCGGCGGCGGACGCGAAGTCGGCGAGCCGATGCTCGTGCATCCGAAGATCCGCGTGCTGTCGTTCACCGGCTCGACGGAAGTGGGCCGCCACATCAACACCGTCTGCGCGCCGCAGTTCAAGCACGTCCATCTGGAAATGGGCGGCAAGAACGTGATCATGGTGATGGAAGACGCGGACGTCGACCTGGCCGTCGACGGCGCGCTCTGGGGCGCGTTCGGCACGACCGGCCAGCGCTGCACCGCCGCCTCGCGCCTGGTCGTGCACGACAAGGTGTACGACCAGTTCGTGGAGAAACTCGCCGGCCGCGCCAGGACGCTCACGGTCGGCAACGGCCTCGACGGAAAAGTGCAGATGGGTCCCTCGGTCTCCGCATCGCAGCGGAAGACAGTCGAGGAGTACGTCAAGATCGGCAAGGACGAAGGCGCGCAGGTCGTCGCGGGCGGCAGCACGCTCGGCGACGGCGATTACGCGAAGGGCTTCTTCCACGAGCCGACCGTGTTCGCCGAGGTGAAGCCGGACATGCGCATCGCGCAGGAAGAGATCTTCGGACCGGTCACGGCGGCCATCCGCTGCTCGTCGCTGGAAGAGGCCATCTCGATCGGCAACGGCGTCCGCTACGGCCTCTCCGCCTCGATCTACACGCGCGACGTGAACAAGGCCTTCGTGGCCATGCGCGACATGGTCACCGGCATCTTCTACGTGAACGCCCCCACCATCGGCGCCGAGGTGCACCTGCCGTTCGGCGGCGTGAAGGAAACCGGCAACGGACATCGCGAAGCAGGCGTGGCCGGCATCGACGTGTTCACGGAGTGGAAGTCGATCTACATCGACTACTCGGGACACCTGCAGCGCGCGCAAATCGATAACGAACTTTAGGCAGTACCGGTTTCTAGTTGCTGGTTGCTAGGGAAGCACTGCCCTAGTCACCAGCAACTAGCACCAGAGACCAATGATGATCCGCAGAACGATCGCACTTCTCCTCTTCGCCACATCCGCGTTCGCGCAACAGACAGAACGCCTCATCGACCACACGCTCGCCAACTCGCGCGCGTACGAACATCTCTCCTATCTCACCGACAACATCGGTCCGCGTCTCTCCGGATCGGCGAACGCGGCGAAGGCGGTGACGTGGACGACGGCGCAGTTCCGCGCGTGGGGCATCCCGGTGCGCAACGAACCGGTGATGGTGCCGCACTGGGTGCGCGGCGTGGAGACGGCGAAGCTGGTCTCCCACAATCAGCCGCTCGTCCTGACCACCCTCGGCGGCAGCATCGCCACGCCAGCCGCCGGCATCACCGCGGACGTGATCGAGGTGACGTCGTACGAGGAACTGGAAAAGCTCGGCCGCGCGAAGGTCAAAGGGAAGATCGTCTATTACCACTCCGCCTTCGACATGACGCTGGTCGAGAGCGGCCGCGCGTTCGAGGCCTACGGCAAGGCCGTGCAGTTCCGCGGCCTCGGCGCTAGCCGCGCGGCGGAGTACGGCGCGGTGGCGGCGGTGATCCGTTCCGTCGCCACTGCGTCGCTGCGCTCGCCGCACACCGGCTCGATGCGCTACGACCCGAAGCATCCGAAGATCCCCGCGGCGGCCCTGGCGACCGAGGACGGCGACCTCATTCATCGCCTGCTGGCGAAGGGTGAGCGCGTGCGCATGCACCTGACGCTGACCCCGAAGACGCTGCCGGACGTGCAGTCGTACAACGTCATCGCGGAACTGCGCGGCAGCGAGCGCCCCGAGGAGATCGTGCTGATCGGCGGGCATCTGGATTCGTGGGACCTGGCCACCGGCGCGATCGACAACGGCTCCGGCTGCGCGATGATCATGGAGACGATGCGCGTGCTGAAGGAGCTCGGCATGACGCCGAAGCGCACCATCCGCGCGGTGCTCTACATGAACGAGGAGAACGGGCTCCGCGGCGGGCGCAAGTACTTCGAGAACGCCGCCAAACGCGAAGAGCTGCATCGCCACATCGCGGCGATCGAGACCGACGCCGGCGCCGCGACGCCGACCGGCTTCATCACGACATACGAAGGCAAGTCGCTCGAAGCGATCGAGCAGCGCGCCCGCGTGCTGTCGCGCATCGCGCCGATGACGTTCACCAGCTCCGAGCACACCGGCGCCGACACCTCGCCCCTCATCGACGCCGGCATCCCCGGCTTCGGCCTCGTGCCCCACCCGCGCCATTACTTCGATTACCACCACAGCGCCGCCGACACGCTGGACAAGGTGGATCCGAAAGCGCTGGCGCAGAACACGGCCGCGATTGCCGGGCTGGCGTGGATTCTCGCGAACGAGTAAACGCGTTTGACGTTGCTCGTTGCTCGGCCGGGGTGCCTCTACGGCAAACGGCACATCAGCAACGACGAACGCCGACGGTGCCCCACCTGTCATTCCGAGCGTGAGTCGAGGGACCTGGGCGGGCGGGTGGCTCGATACGCGTGCATCGGGACGTGCGGCGCGCCGCACACCCACCCAGGTCCTCGACTCGACGCTCGGGATGACAAGCGTGGGCGCGTTTCGACGTTGCTCGTTGTTCGGCCGGGTGCCTCTCGGCGACGGCACCTCTGCCGAGCAACGAGCAACGAGTAACGTCCGTTCACGTAAGATCTCGCGGTGCAACGCAACGAGCCGACGTGGCGCCTCAGCGCGCGGGAAGTGGCGATCATCATCGCCTTCTGGACGTCGCTGGCGGGGCTGACAGTGCTCAACCGTCTGTACGATCCGCGGGCCGAGGGCGGGTTCCGGGTGATCACGCGGACGGGGCCACTGGTGCTGCCGTTTCTCGAGGCATGGTTGTGGGCGGCGCTGACGCCGCTGGTGTTCTGGATCAGCAGCCGCTCCAGCGCGGCCATGAAGAGCTGGACGCGCATCGCGTTGCTGGTGCTGGCGGGGATCGCCATCGCCGTCTTCGTCGACGTTTCCCTCGACTTCGCGCGCGACCTGCTGCTGCGTCCGCGGCGGCGCGGGCCGAGTGGGATGCTGCTCTTCCGCGCGTTCGGACGTTACGGTCCCCTCAATCAATTGCTGATCTACGGCGCCGTGCTCGCGGCCGGACTGGCGCGCGAGTACTTTCTGCGCGAGCAGCTGCGGCGCCGCGAGTCGGCGGAGCTCGAGGCGCAGCTCGCGCACGCGCGCCTCGACGCCCTGCGCATGCAGCTCAATCCGCACTTTCTCTTCAACACGCTGCACGCGGTATCAGCGCTCGTGGAGCGCGATCCGTCCGGCGTGCGCAAGATGATCGCCCGGCTCTCCGAACTGCTGCGCTACACGCTCGACACGCGCGGCGCGGACGAGGTCCCGCTGCGCGACGAGCTGGCGTTCCTGCAGCGCTACCTCGACATCATGGCCGTGCGCTTCCAGGGGAAGCTGCGCGTGAAGACGACCATCGACGACGACGTCCTCGGCGTAAAAGTCCCGAATTTCATCCTGCAGCCGCTGGTCGAAAACGCGCTGGAACACGGCGTGAGCCGCGCCACCGGCGAGGCGGACATTGAGATCCGTGCACGCCGCGACGGGGCGCAGCTCGTGGTGAGCATTCACGATGACGGCCCCGGCCTCGAGTCGATGTCCGAGGGCGTGGGACTGACGAACACGCGCGCGCGCCTGGCCGGCCTGTACGGCGACGCGGCCTCGGTGTCGATGCGCTCGGAGCCGGAAGGAGGGGCGGCGGCGGAGCTTCGCCTGCCGCTGCGCGATGCCTGAGCCGCTGCGCGTGTTCATCGTCGACGACGAGCTCCTCGCGCGGCAGCGCATCGAGGACCTGCTCGCGAAAGAAGAGAACGTGACCATCATCGGCACGGCGTCGGACGGCAACACGGCCATCGAATCGATCCGCGAGCTGGAGCCGGATCTCGTTTTTCTCGACGTGCAGATGCCCGGCCGCACGGGCGTGGACGTGTCCAAGGAGCTCGGCGACGAGATGCCGCCGACGGTGTTCGTCACCGCCTACGACCAGCACGCGGTGCAGGCCTTCGACCTGGCCGCGGTCGACTACCTCGTGAAGCCGTTCGACGACGAGCGCTTCGCGCAGGCACTGCAGCGCGCACGCAAAGCGGCAGCGTTACGCGAACGCCCGCGCGAGTACGTCGATCGCATTCCGGTCGAGCTGCGCGGACAGATCCGCGCGGTCCCGGTCGAGCGCATCGAGTACATCACCGCCAGCGGTCCGTACGCGGAGCTGCACGTCGAAGGAAAGACGTTCGCGGTCCGCGAGCGGATGCAGACTCTCGAGCAGAAGCTCGACCCCAGCCGCTTCTTCCGCATCCACCGCTCCGCGATCGTGCGCGTGGATTTCGTGGACGTGTTCCTCCGCCACGCCGGCGGCGACTACGGCGTCCGCCTGAAGAACGGCGTGGAGCTCAGCGTCAGCCGCGCCCGCCGCGAGGAGCTGGAGTCGCGGCTCGGGATTTAGGAGTGCGGCCGCGGTGAGCTGCCGCTTTCAGATGCGCCTCGGTCGAGGAAACTACGGCACGACCGTGAAGTAGATGTCATAGAGCGATCGCCTTTCGTTGCCTACGCGCGCCAGCGCCTGATAGGCGAAGTAGTTCCCGCGTTTGTCGTGTCGGCCCGTCCAGTGGTAGACGAGTTCGAATGCGCGTATCTCGCTTTCGGCTACGTATTGAAGCTCGCCGGCCTGCGAGATCCCGTCGTGGTTGCGATCGATCCACAGTAGCAGGTCGGACCAGTTCGTGTCCTCAGCACCCACCTGGCGATCGCTGTTTGTGTCATAAGCCTCGAGCGCCTGGAACCCGTTCACCGCTCGCCGCCCCGGGGCAAGTGGTGTCCAGTTACCAAAGAGCTCCGCTCCGCTATCGATACGGCCGTTGCCATTCCGGTCGACCGCGAGGAAGGCGAGTGAACTGTTGCCAGATGTCCATGTCATGCGGTTCCGGAACCCATCGCCGTCGATGTCGAATGCCACAGGATCGTCGGGCCCACTCAGCTGCCACGGCTCGCGGGTCAGATTGATAATGAGCGGCGACCAACAAGGCGGTCCCGTCGGGCAGGTAT
Organism: Thermoanaerobaculia bacterium; assembly: GCA_036387915.1. Lineage (GTDB taxonomy): Bacteria > Acidobacteriota > Thermoanaerobaculia > Gp7-AA8 > Gp7-AA8 > QHVT01. The sequence goes on along the minus strand of DASVSV010000113.1, from coordinate 3,248 downwards.
CCTGGTCGGGATCAGGAACATACCCTTCTGCGTCGTCGCATCGCCCGTTAAAATTGAGATCCACACAGTCGTCGAACTCATTAACGTCGCACGAGCCATTCGCGTTCGCGTCCCAACATTCGTTACCGGTTTGCCAGTTATCCTGAACTTCAGCGCATTCATCTGATTGCACAGACCGTATCCCTGCAATCTGATAGTTTGTCGACATCATGTAGCCAAAGCACTCCGACTCGTCGAGCCCGAAGACGTGTCCGAGTTCGTGGCTCAACGTCTCCGGGCGGGTCGACGCGCAACTTTGTCCGTTCGAAGACGTGCCGAAAAGCGTGATCCAACCACCAACAATCTTCCCGCTCGAGTTCAGAACTGCCTGGAAATTCCCGCACACCGTTCCGGGTGGCGCTTGACCTGGATCAACGCCGATCGAGATCGTAATGTCGCCGCTGCCCCACATATTTAAAGACGGAAACTTTGTGCCGTAGTCATCACCGCAGCCGCTGGACCACATGTTCGCAGCGTCGGCAACGTCGCTCGCCGCTACATCTGAACCGAACGAGAGTCCTATGCTCGTGGCGGAATTGTATGGGTAGCGGTCAGTAGCACAGTCCTGGCCATGCGCAGCGAACGCTAGCGTAAGCGTTACAAACAACGTAGCAGTCCGCCTCATCGCACTTTCCGTAACTTCTCGGCTGCGAGCCCGGCCGCCACGCGCCGGATTGCATCATCCAGATTCCTGGGCGAATCTTCACTCTGCAGGCGCTTTGGCAGAATCAGGCGACCTTCGGTTTCAACGAGGATGTGCCGGTGCGGTTCCACGATGTAGATCTTGTTTTCGACATCGGTCGGCTCGAGGTGAGCGAAGAACAAGACGTCATCGCCAACCTTTGGCACTACGGCGTTCAGCGGCGGCATCGCGCACAGCATGCCGCGCCCGGAGTCGATCCGCGCAACGCTGACGAACAGGCGAGCCGTGTCGCTGCCGCGTGGCTCGGCGACCTTCAAGTTCCAGGATACGCTCATCGTAAAAACGGTCCCCGGCTTTTCCTGGTAGAAGCCTTGCTCCGCGGCGACGACGCGGCCTGTGACCACCCTTGAAGCATGCATCGCAAGGGCCTCGAGCGAACCGGAGGGCGCATGGATGGCTAGCGCGGGAAAGTCGGTGAAGAGCGAACATTTCGAGCCGTTCTTCTTCCGCAGGTCATCGAGCATCGCGCGTTGCTGAATTGAGAACAGCTCGTCTCGAAACTCGCCGTCGGCGGTAAATGCGGCCTTCTCCGAGACCCATACTGGTTTTCCGTCAGTGATCCGGCGCGCGATCGGTTCGAGCTTACTGTTGCTCGCCGACAATGACAGAACGACCAGGACACACTGTGTCCACGCGACGAGAAGAATCCTTGTTTTCCGCATAGAACTCACAGTATCGCAGACAAACCGGCAACGACCCGGTGACAATTTCTCGATACGTCACGACGGGCGCACCACTCTCACGTGGCCGCAATGACCGGCGAGTCAGTGCAAGAGGCGATGAGTCGAAGCGGGTGCGCGTACTGCGTCGCAAATTACAAACGAAGACGAACCCAGAACCGCAGCGCGCGCGACTCGGCGGGGCTGGTGTTGACGGCGAGCACGTTCGTCCAGTCGGCGGCGAGCGTCACGTGGGTGCGCGAGATCGGGAGCGAGTAGCGCAGCGCAAAGTCGGTCGGCGCGAGGGTGTCGGATTGCGGCGAGCCGCCGGGGACCGGGCCGGCGAATTCGCCGGAGATGAGGCGCTGGAGCACCGTGAGGCCGAGCTCGTGCTCGCCGAAGGGGAGCTCCAGTCCGGCCCAGCCGGTGGCGTGGTGGCTGCGGTCGAAGAAACTGTGATCGAGGTACGTGTAACTGCCGCCGGTTTCGAAGCGGTCGAAGAGGCGGTAGCGCCCTTCGAGTTGCGCCTCGTAGACCTCGAAGGCTTCCCCCTCGCGGCGGACGAGGTCGGCGCGCGCGTGGCCGTTCGCGGCGAACGCGTACGCGTAGCCGATCGCGGCGACCGACGTCACGCCCGGAAAGCCGGAGTACCGGCCGAAGCTCGCCGTCAGGGCGTGACGGGCGTCGCCGCGCACGTCATAGGTGACGGCGAGACGCGGCAGCGTCTGCGCGTCGATCCGGGTCTCCTGATGGCGGACGCCCGCGTACACGTTCCACTTTCCGGCCGACCAGCGGTCGGCGGCGAACAGCGACCAGAGGGCGCCGCCGGTGAGGTCGAAATGGCTTCCGCCCGCGCTCAGCACGTGGTCTCCGGCAAACCACGAGCCGCGTGCGTCGAACGCGTTCGTCTCCTCGGCGCCGGTGCCGGGGTTGAACGTCGGGATGCGCGCCGCCTGCACTTCCGCCGTCAGTTGCGGCCCGAACGCGCCGGTGTAGCGAAGCGACGTCGTGGCGGGCTGATTGCGCGGGATTCCGCGGAACGTCGACCGCGCCTCGAAGTACGTCGCGGTGAGCGTGTGCGCGGCGGCGGGGGAGCCGGTGAGTTTCAGCAGCGCGCCGCGCTGATCGTCGCGGAAGACGTCGGCCTCGTCGCCGAGCCACGCCGCGCCGAAGAACCAGAGGCGCTGCGGCACGATGCGGCCGCCGGCGGTGAGGTCGACGTGATGCTTCACGTCGTCGTCGCTCTCATCGGCGACGCTGAAGCGGTCGTCGACCCATTCCGTGCTGGTCAGCGTGTCGCGAAGGGTGAGGAAGAACTGTTCGCGCGGCGCGCGCGTGCGGGCCGCGATCAAGGGCGCGTCCAACTCCACCGGCAGCGCTCCACGCAGCACCGTCACCTCATCGAGTGCGTCCTCCGCGATGAGTCCCTCATTGCCGAGGAAGACATCGTCGAGCCGGCCGAAGAGCGGTTGACTGGTGGGCGGCGCGACGTTCCCGACCGGATAGACCTCGCGGCGGACGGGGAGGCGGTCCAGCGTTTCGGCGTCGAAATTCGTCGTGACCGCGATCGTGTCGACGACGCTCGGCGTCCGCGCGGTCGACGTGACGGTGTCCTCGTCCTCGCTCGGTTCCAGCGTCGCGTCCGCGCGCGCGGTGCGCGCCACCTGCAGGACGGCGCGGCGCGTGAGCGACGTCAGTCCCGTGCGTGAGAACGTGACCTCGTACTCGCCGTGCGGCAACGCCTCCAGCCAGTACATGCCCCGCGCATTCGTGAGCGTGCTGCGCGGGTGCTGCAGGACTGCCGAGCTGACGGTAACGGTCACGCCCGCCGCGGGCGCGTCGCTCAC
>DASVSV010000112.1:0-29491 GCA_036387915.1 Thermoanaerobaculia bacterium | reverse complement strand
GCGAAGCACGGCAGGTCTGCGACCTCGGATTGCAGATGATGTGGAAGGGCGAGATCGAAACGGCGATCTCGCATTACGACCGAGCGAGCCTGCTCGCCGAGTCGGACGAGACACGCGAGCTGATCACCATCCGCAAGGCCGAAGCGTTGATCGCGGCCGAGCGGGAAGGTGCGGAGATCGGTCAGCTTCCGATGATCGTCATGCGCCGGCGCTCGCCGCGGCACGTCTATCTGGCCGCGAATACGCTGCAGCGCCGCTACTGCGAAACGTCCGACCGCACGCGCGCCATCTTCTATGGAGAGATCGCCCGCACCGCGGCCGGTGAGCTCGACGACCCGTTCGCACTGGCCTCGGTCCTCAACAACCTCGGCATCACGCTCGTCGCCGACTCGCAGTTCGTGCCGGCGATCGACATCCTGGAAGAAGCGTTGAAGGCGATGGAGCCGCTCGGCGAAGGGCGTGACGATCACCGCTCGCTCCGCGACGCGATCCTCGGCAACCTCGGCGGCGCGCGCGTCCTGCGCGGCGATTACGAGGAAGGCGTGCAGATCATCGAGTCGATCTTCGCGCGGCTCGACGACGAGTACCTCATCGTCGAAGCGTGCCTCGACCTCTGCTTCGGCTATCTCGAGCTCGAACAGTACGAGCTGGCGGAGCTCTACGGCCGCCGCGCGCTCGACTCGGCCGGCGTGCAGCGCCAGGTCCGCAACGCCAATCACCTGATGGGCGAGGTCTGCCTGCGCACCGCGCGCTACGACGAGTCGGATGCATTCTTCGACGTCGTGGCCGGCTTCTATCCCGATTTCAAGAACGTCAAGCAGCTGCTGGTGGCGGTCGACCTCTGTTCTGTGGTCAACTGGAAGGCCTGACCATGAAGAGACTCGTCCGGGCCGCATCGCTGTCCCTCCTCCTCGCCGTCACGGCGTCGGCGGACTGGCAGACCGTCCTCACGGACGACGACATCCTCTGGTCGGCGAACGAGCAGTCCGTCAGCGTCAAGCTCGACCTGGTCCGCCGCACCGGCCAGGTCCGCACCTCGGTGCGCGTCCCCGGAACGGAAGACCCGGCCACCGAATCGCAGGCGCGGCTGGCCTGGGACAGTGCGAGCCGCGCTCTCTTCGTGATGTGGCGTCACGGCGACGAGATCCGGGTCGCGCGCCGCGGCGCCGACGGTGCGTGGAGCTCGTTCACCGTTGCAAAGGGCACTGCACTCGAAGGACTGCAGTTCGTGCTCACGCGCTCCGCGGACACGACGCTGCTGCACGGCGCGTGGTGGTCGGGTGAGACCGCCGAGTACGCGCTGGTCGCACTCGACGGCGCGCAGGTGCTGTCGACGTCCGTCGTCAAGCTCGACGAGCTGGCGAACGTTCGCGCCGCGGCCACCGAGCCGGAAGACACCGGCACCGCCGTCCATCCGCCGCTGGCGATGACGCGCACGGCGGACGGCGTCGAAGTCGCGTACGGTGCGCCGCACTCGACCGCGATCACGTACGTTCGCGTCCGCCCCGAGAAGACTCACGCCGACGCGCGCATGTGGCGTCCCTCGGGACGCATGGGACACCGCAGCGATCCTGCCGGACTGGCTTCGCTCAGCTCCTCGGCCGTGCAGTCGTTCATCGTCGACGGACGGGTGGTTCTCTACACGCCCGACGCCCGCTTCCGCTATGTCGTGCACGAGAACGGCCGCTGGACTCCGATCCGGATGCTCGCTCTCGACGAGACGCTCACGAGCGAAGAGCTCGTGCTCGCGCTGCGCCGCTCGGTGCTCGAGCATGGCGCGGACAACGACGCGGCGAGCCAGTAGCGTCGCCCGCGCCCGAGGGCCCGCGACAAATTCCTGTTCCTTTTGAATATTCAAGATAAAATGCGCCATCTTCCCCTATGAATGGCGGGTGCTCGAGTGATGACTGAGAGAGACAGGGAAGCCCTGCAGTACTGCGAAGCTGGTCTGCAGCACATGTGGCGGGGCGAGGTCGAGCCCGCGCTGGCCGCTTACGAGCGGGCGCGCGGACTGGCCGAGTCCGAAGAAGCGCGCGAGCTGATCACGATCCGTAAAGCGGAGGCGCTGGTCGCCGCCGACCGCGAGGGGCCGGAAATCTCGGCGCTGTCCGGCATCGTGATGCGGCGCCGCACGCACCGGCACGTATACCTCGCCGCCGGAACGCTGATGCGCCGCTACACGGAGCTCGACGACCGCCGCCGCGCGATCTTCTACGGCGACATCGCCTGCAACTCCGCCGCGGAACTGAACGAGCCGTTCGTCCGCGCCTCCATCCTCAACCACTTCGGCATCACCCTCGTCGCGGACTCGCAGTACGACCGCGGCCTGGACGCCTTCCGCACCGGTATCGCGGTCGTGGAAGACATGCCCAACCCGGGCGAGCACGTGAACATCCTCGCCTGCGCGCTCGCGGCGAACCTCGGCGGGACGCAGATCCTGGCCGGCGACGTCGACGAGGGCATCCACACCATCGAGTCGGTCATCGACGAGCTCAGTGATCCCAACGAGCGCGCCGAGGCCTGCCTCGATTTGTGCCTCGGGTACGTGGAGCTCGAGGACTACGACACGGCCGAAGACCTCGCACGCGAAGGGCTGTCGCTGGCCTCCACGCGCCGCCAGATCCGCAACGCCAACCATCTTCTCGGTGAAGTCTGCATCCGCACGGGACGCGCGGCGGAGGCCGACGTCTTCTTCGACGTCGTGGCCGGCTTCTACCCGGGTTTCAACAACGTCAAACAACTTCTGACCGAAGTGAATCTCTGCTCGGTCGTCAACTGGAAAGCCTGAGTCATGAAGCACAATCGTTTCTTCGCCATCCTCTTCGCCGTCGCTGCCTTCGCGGCGATCCCCGCCTTCGGTGCGAGCTCACTGCTCACGCCGGACGGCGTCCGCTACTCGGTCGAGATGAGCGCCGACCTCCCGCACGTCGAGATCGCACGCGCGGAAGGGGAGGAGCGTGCCCGCCTGACCGTCCCGTCGACACAGGACGCCACGCGTGAGTCGCAGGCCCAGCTCGCGTACGACTCCGCCACCGACACACTCTTCGTCGTCTGGACGCGTGAGAGCGACGGCGTCGGCGAAGTGCGTTACGCGACGCTCAGCCCGGCCGGACACTGGTCGCCGGCACGCCTGGTGGCCGCGGGCAGCACGATGTATCGCGGACTGCAGTTCGTCCTCACGCACGACGTGAACGACGGCGTCGACGCGACGCTGATGCACGTGGCGTGGTGGAGCATCAACGGCAACCTGCTGACGCCCGAGTACGCGCTGTTCGCGTTCGAGAACGGCCGCCTCGTCTCCGCCGAACAGGAAAATCTCGACGACCTGGCCGGCCTCGCCAACGCGCGCACGGCCAACGACGCCGAGCTCGAGATCGGCAGCGAGCTGCATCCGCCGCTGGCCCTCGACCGCAGCGGCAACAGCGTCGACGTGGCCTTCGGCTCCCCGAACTCCACCACCCTCACGCGCGTGAACGTGGTCACGCGCAAGATCGGCGTCGACGTCCGCATCTGGAAGCCGCTCGGCCGCATGGGCGGACGCACGCCGCGCTCCGGTCTGACCTCCGTCACCTCCGCCCCGGTCCGCGCCTACATGGACAAGGGCCACCTCGCGCTCTACACGATCGACGAGGAGCTCCGCTTCGTCGTCCTCCGCAACAACGGCACGTGGTCCCCGGTCCGCACGCTGCGCGTCGACGAGGACAACACCGCCGCCGACCTCCTGCGCGACCTCGAGAAGACCGTCGAAGACCTCCTCGACGACGAATCCGAGTCCGAAGTCGAATCCTCGGACGCACCGGTTTCGCGCTGACAACATCACACTCGCCGTTCACCCAACAGGGCGCCGCAAGGCGCCCTGTTGCGTCAATTTATCCCGCGCGTAGACGCGGGATCTTTGGCGCACCCTGCACAGTCGTGCCCAGTCGCATGCGCGTCCAGGCGGCACCGGAGATCCCGCGTCTACGCGCGGGATAAACTGGAGGCGGGATCAACTCATCCGCGGCGCAGAATCGTCTCTTCGCGCCGCGGGCCGGTCGAGATGATCGCGGCGCGGGTCTCGGTCTCGTCCTCGATGAACTTCACGTAATCCTTCGCTTCCTGCGGGAGGTCGTCGAAGGACGTGACGCCGGCGGTGGACGTGTTCCAGCCCTTGAACGTGCGGTACTCGGGCTGGTAGTCGTTGTGCTCGACGGCGAAGGCGGGGAACGTTTTCCAAGTCGTGCCGCGCACTTTGTAGGACGTGCAGACCGGGATCTCCTTGAACTCGTCGAGGACGTCGAGCTTGGTCAGCGCGAGCTCGTCGAGGCCGTTCAAAATCGCGGCCGTGCGCAGCACCGGGAGGTCGAGCCATCCGGTGCGGCGCGGGCGGCCGGTGACGGTGCCGAACTCGTTGCCGCGTTTGCGGAGATGCTCGCCGTGCGGGTCATCGAGCTCGGTGGGGAACGCGCCGCCGCCGACACGGGTCGTGTACGCCTTCCCGACGCCGATTACTTTGTGGATGTGTTTCGGCGCCACTCCCAGTCCGCTGCAGATCCCACCGACGATCGTGCTCGACGAGGTGACGAACGGGTACGTGCCGTGGTCGATGTCGAGCATCGTCCCCTGCGCCCCTTCGAACATCACTTTCTTCTGCGCGCGGATCTGGTCGTTGATCCAGACCGTGCCGTTGACGATGCGGGGCGCGATGATCTCGCCGTAGCGCAGGTAGTCCTCGAACAGTTGCTTCGGGTCGTACGTCTCGCGGTGATAGACGTTCGACAGGACGGCGTTCCGCTCCGCGCAGGTGAACTCGATCTTCTGCCGCAGCACCTGGTCGTCGACGAGGTCGGCGATGCGGATGCCGTAGCGTCCCACCTTCGACTCGTACGCCGGGCCGATGCCGCGCCCGGTGGTGCCGATCTTCGCCACGCCCGCCGCTTCCTCGCGGGCCAGGTCGATGGCCTTGTGGTACGGCAGGATGCAGTGCGCGGCGTCGCTGATGAGGAGGTTCTCCTCCAGCCGCACGCCTTCCTTGCGCAGCGACTCGATCTCCTCGAGCAGCGCCTGCGGGTCGATGACCATGCCGTTGCCGAGCAGGCAGAGTTTGTCCGGATGGATGATGCCGGAGGGGATCAGGCGCAGGGCGAAGTGCTTGTCCTGGAACTTGACCGTGTGCCCGGCATTGTGGCCGCCCTGGTAACGGGCCACGACGTCGAAGTCCTCGCAGAGCAGGTCGACGATCTTTCCTTTGCCCTCGTCGCCCCACTGGGCGCCGATGACGGCCACATTCCGGCTGTTTTCTCTCATTTTGGCGGGGCGGAGACTAGCACGACCAGCACGGAAATTGCTCGCCTGCCCCCTCAGCGCTATATTCACGCGCGGAGGGCCCATGACTCAGACCATCACTGCCGTTCCCGAAGCGATCTACTCGCCGGCCGCCGTGACCGCCGAGCAGTTCGTCGACGGCATCCGCCGGCTCTCCGAGGGGATCATCACCAAGCAGAAGATCTACGACTACCTGGTGGCGTACGAGATCCGCCCCGAGGACCTGGGCCGGTATCGCAACTGGCTGCCCGACCGCCACACGCGCAACAAGATCTTCCGCAACGACATGATCGAGGTGATGCTGATCTGCTGGCCCGTCGGCACCGTCACGCCGCTGCACACGCACAACGGCCAGCTCGGCTGGATGACGATGCTCGAGGGCAAGCTGCTCGTCGAGAACTACCTGAAGCTCGACTGCAACCGTCCCGAGAACCAGCAGGTGGTCGGCCTGGACTGCCTGGCCGGCGCGACGAAGATCGACATGCAGCACCTCCAGAACGAGCTGGCCATCCCCGGCGGCCCGCTCAACACGGTGGACAAGACCCAGACCATCCACCGCATCCGCAACGTCGCCGATTGGAACGTGCCCGCCGTCAGCATGCACGTCTACTCCCGCCCCATCGACTCCTGCGTCGTCTTCGACATGGACGCGCAGCGATGTTACCGGCGCGAGCTGAAGTACGACAACGAGTAGGCGCGCCGCGCCGCGTCGGGAGGAAAGAGAAAAGAGGAAAGAGAAAAGAGGAAAGAGAAAAGAGGCCCCCACCCGCGGCCTTTCCTCTTTCCTCTTTCCTCTTTCCTCCTTCCTCTTTTCTCCTTCCTCTTTTCCTCTCCGATATCATCCCGCCCATGACGCTCATCACCACACTGCAATCCGAACTGACCGCGATGACGAGCGGCGGCACGCTCAAGACCGAGCTGGCGCTGAAGGGTCCGCAGGGGCCGGTCGTCGACGTCGAGGGGTTCGGCGAGGTGATCATGCTCACCTCGAACAACTACCTCGGCCTCGCCAATCACCCGGCCATCGCCGAGGCGGCGGCGAAGGCGGAGCACGATTACGGATACGGACTGGCGTCGGTGCGCTTCATCTGCGGCACGCAGACCATCCATCGCACGCTGGAGGAGCGGATCGCGGAGTTCTTCGGCACCGAGGACACGATCCTCTACGGCTCGTGCTGGAACGCCAATGAAGGGCTCTTCCAGACCGTCACCACCGAGCAGGACGCGATCATCTCCGACGAGCTGAATCACGCCTCGATCATCGACGGCGTCCGTCTGGCGAAGGCGCGCAAGGAGCGCTACAAGAACCGCGACCTCGGCGACCTGCGCCGCGCGCTCGAGGCCACGAAGGACGCGCGCAACAAGCTCGTGATGACCGACGGCGTCTTCTCGATGGAAGGCTCGCTCGCGCCGCTGCCGGAGATGATCGACATGACGCGCGAGTACGGCGCGTTCCTGGTCGTCGACGAGTCGCACGGCACGGGCGTGCTCGGCAAGACGGGACGGGGCACGGGCGAGGAGCTGGGCGTCTTTGGAAAGATCGACGCCTACACGTCGACGCTCGGCAAGGCTCTCGGCGGCTCGCACGGCGGCTTCACCACCGGACCGAAAGTGCTGGTGGAGTACCTCCGACAGAAATCACGTCCGTATCTCTTCTCGAACACGCTGCCGCCCGCGGTGGTCATGGGCTCGATCGCGGCGCTGGACCTGGTGCAGAACGACACGAGCTACGTCGAGCGCCTGCACGACAACACGCGCTACTTCCGGTCGCAGCTCACCGCCAGAGGCGTGACGGTTCGCGAGGGGATCCACCCGATCGTGCCGATCATCATCGGCGACACGGCCAAGGCGATCTCGATGTCGCAGGAGCTGCTGCGCCGCGGCGTCTACGTGTCGGGATTCGGGTTTCCGGTCGTGCCGCAGGGTCAGGCGCGCCTGCGCTGCCAGATCAGCGCCGCCCACACCCGCGAGCACCTCGACCGCGCCATCGCCGCGATCGTCGAAGTGACGGGCGGGTAGTTAAGGGCGCAGTGGGCGGAGCGCAGGAGCTGGAGCCCTTCGGCCGGAGGGGGATCGTTCTGTGGTACCGCCGAGCGTTATGGAGGGCGGCGGCCTTAGCCCGCCGCCGTCGATGGGCGGGAGCCACGGCGGGCTAAAGCCCGCCGCTCCACGCCGTCGCGATCTGTCACCGAAATTAGTACAGCTCCCAGAAATAGGTGACCTCCTTGCAGGCGGCGACGGGCCATCTGCTTCGTTGTCGCTCCTCCGCGATGTCTCCCGTCATGCGCGGAACGTTGGCACCCTCACGAGGCGCCGGCGGAGGTTGAGCCGCCGCATTGGTGTGCGAGTGCATACCAAAGACGGCTCGTCCGTCACCGCAACTCCTACAGGCGCATCTTCGTCACCGCCGCGACTCCGAGCAGTCCGCGAAGGCAAGATGCAGCGCGTCGAGCGGGGCGAACCCGAGACTGCTGCGCATGCGCCAGGTCTCGAGCAGTTCCGAAGTCGAACGCATCACGCCTCCGGAATTCACTGCTGTCGGAGCCTCCGAGTTACACTAAATTCATGAAGCTGACGCCCAGCGAAATCGACGTGATGCTCCGTCGCGCGGACGAAGCCCGAGTGTCGTTGCGCCGTGCACGAGCTGCAGCGGTTCGGTGCGGAAGTCATGGCCGCGCGGGAGGCGGGCTCGCGCGACGCTTCGGAGTCGGCGGAGCGTCCATCCGATGCCGGTCCATCTCGATGATCCCATCGCGTTGATGCTCGTTGCCGCCGCCGCGCTCGAAGGGTCCGGCACTGAGGAGACTCCGGCCCACGATATCCGCGGGCGCTTTGCGACACTCTCCCGAAGCGGATCAGGATATCCCTCATGAACGTGGAGGCGACCCTCCTGTTCGAGCGGCTGCACGTCGCTCGAGCGGTGTACGCGCTGGTCGGGCAGCAGGAGGCGGTGCGGCTGAAACACGACGGGATGCCGCTCTGGTATGGCGATGCGGACGTCGTCGCGGATGCGCCGATGCCGCGGATCGTGGAGCTGGATCAGCGGCTGGCGAAGCGCGTGTACCGGGAGAGTGCCGGGACCTTCGTCCTGGCCGATGCGGACACCGGCACGGTGCGGCAAAGCCTGTTCGCGTTCAGTGCGGCGGAGCGCGTGGACGGGACGCTGCGCATGCTGCCGTTTCACGATCCGGCGATTTTTCCGGTGTTCCTCGAAGGGCTCGCACGCGAAGACGTGGAACGGCTCTTTGCGGCGGTGGAGGCGTTCGCCACGCCGCGCGTGGAGGATGAACATCTCCTCGTCTTCCGCTACGAGCCGCCGCGCGTGACCGCGAGCGCGGTGCACCTCGCCACCGGATGGAGCCGCGAGTGGTCGTGGGAGCCGCTGCCGTGGCAGGCGCGAGTGGAGATGCCGCTGCCGGCGGACGAGCCGCAGCAGGGCGGCGCGCCGCGCATCACGCAGCGGCAGATGGAGGCGTTGCGGGCGGCGGGGATCCGCGACCGTATTGGCGCGCCGCCGGGCATGCGCCGCGCCGCCGTCGTCTTTCCGCAGCTCACCGCGCCAGGGGAGGCGCGTCTCGAAGAGGCGCTCGACGCGCGGCTGATGCACGACGTCGCCGCGAACCTGCGCCAGTACGCGCCGGAGGCAGTGCAGCCGCTGTCCGTACCGGACTTGGAGGCGATGCTGGAGACGGCCCTGCGCCGCGCGCGAGGCCGCGGCCTCGAAGACCGCGGGCGCATGTTCGAGTTCGCCAAGCTGATGTTCGTCATCGCCCCAGGCTTCGACCGGCATCCGGTCATCGAGCGCATCCTGGGCGGCGACACCGGCACGCCCGACGAGCGCTTCACGCGCGCGATCGAGACCATGACCTACGCCGACTGGGAGCGCGCGCAGAAGCTCTACGACCCGCGTGACTGGGAACTGCCGGAGCTGCGCTGACCGATGCCCATCGTCGTCGAAGCGCTGCTCCTCCATCCCGCCAAGCTGCTCAATCCCGACTACCGGGTCAAGGCCAACATCGCCATCCGCGTCGGCGCGCCGTGGCTGACGAAGCTCGTCCCGCACACGACCATCCAGCCGGGCGTGCTGACGATCGGCGGCGTCGGCATCAACGACGACAGCGGATTCCCGGGTGAAATCCAGGCGGCGAACGACGCCGCTGTTTCGATCTCGGACGGCAATGCGGACGCGCACGCGACGCTCGCAAATGCGCTCGAATGCGGCGAATGGCGGGACCTCCTCCTCGCGACGGATGACATGCGCGCGCTGCTGCTCTTTCACGGTCAGGGCGACGGCAGCGGAGAGGAGGCGGCGCTGGCCGAGGACGAAGGTCGCGACGCGCATCTCGAGCACTGCTGGGTGCACCTGCCGCCCGAACGGGAGGAAGACGAGGACCCGGCGCACGGGTGCGCGTTCGTCCGCTCCGGGCCGCGCACACTCGACGTCACCAGCGGCCGCGGACTGCCGAAGCCGGAGATGCGCGACCCGCGCTACGTGTTCAAGCACGGGCCGGGCAACTGGCCGCGGCTCCGCTTCGTCACGCACCACCTCATGAGCGGCGACCGCTACACGATGATGACCACGCTCGTGCTCTACCCGATGGTCTACGTGGAGCTGATCTACTGCGATATCGCCAGGATCAAGGGGCATTCCGATTTTTTCTGCAGCATCCTTCCGGGCAGGCGGGCAGAGTTTCAGGTGCTGCAGACGGAGGTCGAGAAGAAGCGGCCGCCATCCGCGCCCGAGCCGCAGGACGCCGAGGGGTATTACCACTACGTGAAGCCGGACGACCGCTCCGTGCTCGTCGGGACGTATTGGGAGAACCCGACCGCGATGGGGCTGTCGACGTACATGGTCGGGCAGGCCTTTCACGAAGACGCGGCCGGCTCGCGCAGGCGCCTGATGAGCGCCGTCACCGCCGCGGTGGCGGGGCCGGGTCGTACGGGCGCCGACAGCTTTCTCGACCAACGCTTCGACAGGGCCGGCCTGTACATCGTGCTGTGGATCCGCAACGAGGGGAATGGCCCGGAGTGGAACATGACCGTGGCGGCCTACGAGCAGCTCGTGGCCACCGCGCGCGAAGTCCGCAAGGCGCTCGACCAGCCGGTGCGCATCGTCTGCTGCGGCTCCAGGCTGACGGCGCCGTACGTGCGTGGCGGCACGCCTCCGGGCGGGCTGCTGAACATGATCGAGTTCTGGGACGAGGGCGACTTCCCGAAGCAGTACGGCCGCGCCGCACAGATCTACTTCTGGCACCGGCTGGCGTCGAAGGATGGCGTCCACTGCGTCTTCCTCGGCATGCGCAGCGGGGCGCTCGAGCAACTGGCCATCGTCGGCCTGCCGACGATCTTCATGGAGCCGAAGAGCCAGGCCAAGACAGAACGCGCCGACCGCATGCGCCAGTGGATCGGACGCCTCCCCTACAGCCGCTGCATCATCGACGAGTATCTCTGCGATCCCGCCGGCGAGCCGCGCAGTGGTGCAGGGACGTTCAGCGACGAGGACCTGACCTCGATCAAGGTGATGCTGTATGACGCGCTGCGCCGCCAGCGCACGCGCGACAATGCCCCGGAGAAGGTGGAAGCGAAAAAACTACGGGCCGACCGCGCCCGTCGCCGGCAGAACCAGCTCAACCGCCTGCACTATCCGAGCTACATCGGCCACAAGCAGACCGACTACTACTACGACGAAAGCGAAGACCGGATGTCGCTCTACGCCGCGTTCGCGGTAGTGACCGGAAAGCTGATGGTGCCGCGGGTCCCCGAAGACATCGACGATCAGGTGCAGGCGGTGATCAAAGCAGCCGCGGAGAACTCGATCCTGAAATACGCGATCGAGCTCGTAAAGCCGCACGTCAACACCGCGGTCAACGGCGCGCTTGCGACCCTTGCCCGCGACGCCGCGCGCGCTGCCATCCGCGACTTCGGTCGCGAGAACCAGGGCTACTACGAGGAGCAGCAGGAGTTGCTCGACCATCTCGCCCTGCACGGCGCGGTCGTCACGTTCGACGCCGGCCCGCTGCAGGCCCTGCAGCCCGTGGTGCGCGTCAAAGAGCTGCTGGTCGACTACTACGCACGGCGCATCGGCCGCGCCGTGCTCCAAGCCGACGAGTTCGAAGAAGACCTTCGTGAAGACGTCAACGTCGAGCGCGCCGATCTCGTACTCGACAAGCTCGCAAACGATCCCGTTGCGCCGGCCGGTCCGGTCCTGGTCCTCAACTTCCCCTCCCTGGTCACGGCGTACGCGCTCGACCAGAATCCCAACGGCAACGCGCTCCAGCAGTTCGGGGCGGTGCCCAATGGATTCGACAAGTACCTCGGAAAGCTGCGAATGGCCATCGCCGTCGCCGACCTCATCGCCGTATGCGATCAGCACCTCGACGAGCGGACGCTCGACGATATCGAAATCGACGTCCACGTCCGCACGCTCAAGGGCCTCACGAGCAAACGGGAGGCGACCGAGGCGGAGCACGCGCGCGTCGTCCGCTACGAGTGGATCGAGGGAGAGGATGCGGTCCGCGAAGAGGTTGCGCGGTATGAGGACGACGAAGGAAAGGAGAGCGGCGACCCGCAACGGCACGTCGACCCCGAGCGCATGGGTACCCTCGGCGACGACGAATACTGGCTGGCGTGCTGCTTCGATCAGCCGATCACGCTCCACTTTCCGTCGCTCGAGAAGCGGTCGCAGCTCGTCGGCCCGCGCGGCAGCAACGCGCAGAGCGTGCACATCCTCGTGCTGGACGACGATGCCGGTTATCGCCCGCTCTACCGCGCTGTCTGAAGCGGCGCGAACATCAGGCAGTCGCCGTCTTCCGACTCGAAGACGTACTGTTCCACCGGCCCGAAGATCACCTCGCGCTGCGACGGCGTGCAGTGTGGGAGATAGACGCGCAGCACGCGCGGGTCGTAGAAGCGGAAGTAGACCAGCCGGCCGTCAGGAAGCTGCGCCATGACCAACCGCCGGAAGTGCGCGACTAGGTGCTCGAGCGAAACCTGGGCGTGGACGAACACGCACCAGAGCCGGTGCTGCAGCATCCACTCCGTGAACTCCGCGTGCGGGTCGAGCTCGACGAGATACGGCGCCGCCTCGGCCATCGAGACCGCCGCATCGCCGCGATAGAGGCAGAGCCACTCGCAATCGGCGCGCAGCAGCGCGGGATAAATCCGCGCGTCGCGCGCCGCATCGACCAGCGCGAACGCGTGCGGCGCACTCTCGTCGAGGGGGCGCGGCCAGAGTGCATCGAAGAACGGCGTGGCGATCACGGGCGCCGCGCCTGAAACCGAGCCTCCGCGGCCAGCGCCGCGGCAACGCCGCGCTGACGCTCGAGCAGAGTCCATACCTCGCCGCGCAGATAGTCGTCGCCGGTGAGGGTCACGAAACGGGCGAGCGCCGGAAGCGCATCGGGATCGCGGTCCACGGCGACGTAGCGCACGAACGACAGCGCGCGCCACAGCGGCAGTGACGGCTGCTTCGCCAGACGCCAGGCGAGGAACGGGTCGAGCCCGGCCCCGAAGCGGTAGCGGAGGAGGCTGGCCACGGTTTCGGACACCGGCACCGGCACCGGCGTCCCGACGGCGTTCGCTGCCTGGATGTCGAGGAACGGGTCGACGCCGTCGAGTGGCCGTTCGGCTGCGTCGTGCAGGACGCGGCCCAGCGTGGCGGCGGCGGGATCGGCCGGAGCGATGCGCTCGAGCGCGCGCGCGGCATCGCGCGGCGTGGCGAACAGCGTCCGCTCCGCGGCCAGGTACGCCTCGTCCTCGGAGATCAGCGCGTTGTGCAGTGCGTCGTGCAGGTTCATGTCAGAGAGGAGGAATGTACTCCCACCATCGCGCGTCCGCACTGTCAAGCCAGGCGTTCAGATTGGCCCCCGGATGACGGCGGACGTTCGTGCCGCAATGAATTTCGCCCTCGAGGATGTGGTACGGGTACCAGTTATCGACGTAGGCGACATTCAGATTGGCGTTCTTCGCCTGAATGTTTGCGGTGAGGTCCTGCTCGAAACGATCTACCCCTCCAGGATCTCGTGCCCCGAACGGTGCCGGAACGATGCAGCGGTCGTTGACCAGCGTCATGTTCACCATGTCGGCGGTGGCGAAGCCGGCGCAGTGATCGGGGAGGTCGGCCGCGTCGCCGGTGACGGGGTCCCAGGCGGGCTGCGTCGGGAAGAAGACCACCGGCACTTCCACGATGTCGGTATCGGTCAGGCCGATCGCATCGCGCAGGACGTCCACCACCGCATCCAGCCGCGCCTGAACCAGGCCGACGTTCCAGGTCTCGAGGGCCGGTCCCCCGATTCTGCCGGGCTCTCCACGCGCGGCCAACGTCGGGTCGGTGATGAGCGTCGTGCCGCGGAGAAAGTTCGCGACCGTCTGCTGCGCCTGCTCGAACGCCTTGGGGCGATCGTGCTGCTCCAGGTAGAGCCAGCGGCCGTGCATGATGGTGGAGAGGGGCGGTGCCTGCGCGAGCAGCTCATACGCGCGGCGCGGACTCGGCACGAGGACGAACCACTGCTTCCACTGCGGCCCGGCCGGGCGCGGCAGAAAGCAGAGGATCTCGTCGACGTGACCGATCGTCAGCCATGTCGTGTCGATCTCGATCGGCCGCTGCACGACCTGCGCGTGGAGAAACGCGCGCGTCTTCCGGTCCATCGCATCGTTTCCCCAGCCGGGCCCGAACAGCATGCGTCCCCACGGATACTCGTCGCCACCGCTGGAGCGCACCGGAGGCGTCACCTCGAGATTGCCTAAGCCGTCGAAGGCATGGTCGTTGCCGACGCCGCTGTCGACCTTGATGTGGCCGAAGTCGGCGCCGCGCAGACCTCGGATGAAGTTCTGCAGACCGTAATTGCCCTTCGCTTCGAGGACCACGTCGATCCGGTGCGGCCGCGGATTGGCCGGAAGTGTCGACCAGCCGATCTCCATCACGTCCTGCATCCATCGATGGCCGGCCGCCGGCGCGGTCGGCGGCGGCGGCTGCGGCACGGCGTTCGCGACCTCCGCCGCGAAGGCTGCCCGGAAGCCGGCGTTGCCCTGATTCTGGACGCCGTTCACGTCGAAACCGTCGGCGCCGAGGTCAGAGACGTAGACGGTGTGGACCTCGTCGAGATGCGACGGCATCATCCATGGCGCCACGTGCACCTTTGCGCCGGTGCTGTAGCTGGCGTTTCCCCCTTCCAGACCCGGCTTCGTCACCGTCAGCCAGATCGTCACGCGACCGGGGAAGTCCCCGTCGGGGTACTGCCGCGCCTCCATTCCCATCAGCGCCGTCTGAAAGCCTGCGCCGCCTCCTCCCGCATGTAGTGCGATGTCGTATACGTTCGCCTGCGCGCCGTTCGACGGGATGATCTCCGCTGCCCCGGCCGCGCGCCCGTCGAAGATCCGGAGGTACGCCTCGTCGCCCGGGTCGACCGAGAGCTGCGCAGTCCAGGTGTTCGGCGGCGTCTGCGCGCTGCCGATGCGCTCGATCGTGAGCGGCGCGATGTCGTTCGCGTCGTTCGCGTTGACGACGTTGTCCGCATTGTCGGCGGCGTTGGCAGCCGCGTCGTCGTCGCAGTTGCAGAGCACGATCGCGCCGCTTCCCACCTGCCCCCAGGTCCACTGCGGGTCGTCGGTCCACTGGTTCTCGACAATGCCGTCGCGGTCCGCATCGACCTCGAGATAGAAGCGCAGTTCCTCGATGTTCAGCGGAACCGCGACGGTGGCTCCCGCGGCGACGGCGATGTTGTTCACGCTCGCCGGCTCGGGAAGAAACCAGTCCTTCGCCGCGGTGACGCTGTACGTCCCCGGCTCGACGATGAACTCCTTCACGCCATTGACGTCCGTCCATCCGCGGCGGCTCCACCCGCCGGCCCCCGTCGCCGTGACCTTTGCCCCCTGCACCACGGCGTTCGTGACGGGATCCGTGACCGTGACGCGGAGCCATTGCTGCGAGCCGCAGCGCAGCGCGATCCAGCCGCTCTTCGCCACGCCGCCGGCATTCGCGATCGCGCCGAAGATGCCGCTCATGCGCGCTCCCCGCGCCGCGCGATCCACTGGAGGGCGCGCTCCGCCATCTCTTCAATGCGCGCATCTGCGTCGTTGATGCTCTGGTCGCGCAGCGGCGCGGTGACCCACTCCAGCTCCGGCTTCGTATCGAACGACGGGCCGAGGACGAACCGCACGTCGATGAAGCGACAGACCGCGCCCGGATGGTCCGCGCCCCTGCGCCAGGCATGATGCCGTCCCTCCTGCACGAGCGCGAGCAGCTCCGCGTCGTCGAGCGGGCCCGTCTCCTTGGGGAAGTGAGTGCGCAGGTGCTCGATCATGCCGGCGTCGAATTCTCCCTGCGCGCTTTCGCGTATGGCGTCGTACTGCTCCTGCCGGATGATCAGCATGCGCTCTCGACGACGGCCGAAGCGGTGGACGCTACACCATTCTCGAAGATGAATCGGTCGACGGGTCCGAACAAGGTCTCGCGCTCCCCGGCCGTGCACGTCGGAAGGTACACGCGCAGCACGCGTGGGTCGTAAAAGCGGAAGAAGACCATCCGTCCGTCCGGAAGCTGCGCCAAGACGAGACGCCGGAAGTGCGCCTTGAGCCGCTCGATGGCCACACGCGCGTGCAGGAACACGCCCCAGCTGTTCCCCCAGCCGTGCTCGAGCAGCCACTCCGTGAAGTGTGCGCCGCGCTCGAGCCTCACGAGATAAGGCGCCGCATCTGCCAGCGTGGCGGCGGCGTTGCCGCGGTAGAGGCAGAGCCACTCGCAGCCGCTCTGCAGCAGCGCGGGATAGATCCGCTCATCGCGCGCCGCGTCGAGCAGTGCGTAGATTCGGCTCTTCGCGTCGAGCGTCGAGGGCCACAGCGCGCCGGCCGGTGCGGTCACTGGCTCGGCGCCGCCTCCACGAACGGGGCGCCCGACCGGGCGCCATTCTGCATTCACGCGCATTGCTGCGGCGCCACGCCGGGTGGCGTCTCCGGATGCACTTCCACGAAGGCCGCGCCGGACCGCGCGGCTTCCTTCAGTCAAAGCCCTTGCGCGGAGGGCACTGGATTGCCGATGCGGAGCGTGTTCTCGTGCAGCCGGGCAACGGGGGCGATGGCCAATGGCTCCTCCTCAGACTTTGTGGATCTCGACCAGCTTGTCGCGCGTGGCCGGATCGATTTCTCCGCTGACCGTCAGGCCGGATGCGGACTGGAACGCCGCCACAGCGGCGTGGGTGTCGTCGTCCAGCTGGACGTCGAACTCACCGCTGTAGAAGCCGAGGTTCGACAGCCGCTGCTGCACGCCGATCGTGTGCGCGACCGGCACCAGCTCGCCGAGACGCAGTTCGAGCGTCCATGGATTCGGAAGCGCCGGCTCTTCGAGCCAGACACGCAGGACGCCTTCGCGGATCGCCGGCTCGATGGCCGCTTCGATCTTGCCGTCGTCGCCGGTCGTGCCGGACAGTTTCGTCGCGCCGATGGCCAGTTCGTACCGCTTCGCCGCGAACGGCGCGCCCTCTTCGTCCTGCACGTAGAACGTGATCGTGGCCGGGACGAGTTTGCGGCGGAAGACGTGCCGTTTGCCGGTCGCGCAACCGACCTTCTTCGGCCGGACGTTCATCACCGTCAGCCGGTCGCCGGGCAGGAGCACTTCGCCGTCCTTCCGCGCTTCCTTCAGGGCGGCATTCGCCGGGTCGTTCCAGACGGTCTCCGGGAGCAGCCCGGCTGCCGTGGCGATCGAGAGTACGGTGTCGCCGCTCCGCACAACGGTCTCGCCTTCGCCGGCAGGAACGCATTCGTCGGGCATGTCGTAACAGTGTAGAAGAAGCGGCGCCGCCGCGGTCACTCGGTCTTTGCCTTCTTCCGTTTTCCATCGCCGCGTTCCGCCGGCCGAGGTGGCGGCTGATGGTCTCGATGTGCGCGGCACATCGGCGTGACGCGGGTCCTTCGCCGGGAGATCCGCACGTCCGGTTCGGAGGGAGGGGAGACCGCGAGGGTCTCTCCCTACCCCCTAAACCGCACTTTTCTACAGACGCATCTTCGTCAGACCCGCGACTCCGAGTAGGCCGGCGAGGATGAGGAGCATCCACTCGGAGAGTGTGGGGATTGCGGCGACTTGCTGGCTGCTCGTGACCGTGGTCGTGCGCGACGTCGCCGTGACGGGTGCGGGCGCGTCGGGTGAGGTGGCGGTGGCCGAGTTCGAGAATGTGCCGCTGGTCGCCGTCACCTGCGCGACGAGCGTGATCGTGGCGTTGCCGCCGTTGAGGATCGAGCCGAGGTTGCAGACTACCGGGCTGGCGGCGTTGCAGGTGCCCTGCGACGGCGTGGCGCTGACGAACTGCAGTCCGGCGGGGAGCGTGTCGTTGACGACCACGTTCGTCGCGGTCGACGGTCCGGAGTTCGAGACCGTGATCGTGTAGGTCACGTTCGTGCCCGGCGCGGCGGTGGTGGACGTGGTGGTCTTGAGGACCGCCATCGACGCGGCCGACGGTCCCGCCACCACTCCCGGCGCGCTGGTCGACGAGTTGCCGGCGTTCGAGTCGCCGGTTGCGCTGCCGACGGTCACGCCGTTGACGATCGAGCCGCTGGCGCCCTGGGCCACTTCGACGGTGAGCGTGAAGACCGCGCTCGCGCCGTTGGCCAGCGTGGCCGCGTTGCACGTCACCGTGCCGTTGGTGCGGAACGCGGGCGTCGTGCAGGTGAAGCCGGACGGTGTCGTGATCTGCCGGAAGAGCAGCGACGCCGGCAGCACGTCGGTCATGGTCACGGTCGATGCCGCGTCGGGACCGTTGTTCGTGACGGTGATCGTGTAGTTGAACGTGCTGCCGACCGGCGCGTTGGCCGTGGTCGACGTCTTCGTGACCGAGAGGTCGGCGTTCGCGCCGGCGACGACGTTCGTCGAAGCGGTGGCGCTGTTGTTGGCGGTGTTGGGATCGTACGTGTCGCTGTCGCCGGTGACCGTGCTGCCGATCGTGCCGGTGCCGGTGACGCTCACCGCCAGAGTGAACGTGGCCACTTCGCCGCTGAGCATCGTCGCCTTCGAGCAGTTGATGGCGCCCGTGCCCGGCGTCGCGCACGTCCAGCCGGGTGCCGGAGTGAACGACTCGAACGCGGTGCCCGCGGGCACGGTCTGGTTGAAGGTCACGTTCACCGCGGCGTCGGGACCGTTGTTCGTCAGCGTCTGCGTGTACGTGATGACGCCGCCCGGCGCGGCCGAAGCCGGCGAGGCGTTGTTGGTGGCCACGAGGTTCGCCTCGGGCGTCGTGTAGACCGTATCGACCTGCAGCGTGTTGTCGGTCCCGACCGGGTCGTTCGTTGCGCTGCCGATGAGGAAGCCCTGCTGGACGACGCCGTCCGGCCCGTTGTTGAGGGTCGGGTTGACCTGCGTCACCAGCGAGAAGGGGAGGTTTGCGCCGTTCGGCAGCGAGGCGATGGTGCAGGTGATGGTGCCGTTCGCGCCGGCCGCGGGAGTGGTACAGGTGAAGCCTGCCGGTCCGGTCATCGAGACGAAGAGCAGGCTCGGGCTCATCGGGATCGTCAGCGTCACCGTCGTGGCGGTGTCGGGGCCGGCGTTCGTGACCGTACCGGTGTAGGTGAGATTGCTGCCCGCCGCGACCGGGTCCGGCGCGTCGGTGGCCGTCACGCCGACGTTCGCGTTGGCGACGTCGTACAGCGTCGATTCCGTTTCGGTGTTGTCGGTGCCGTCCGGATCGGCGACGGTGCTGTTGGCCGTGAAACCGAAGTTGATGGTCGTGTCGGCGTTGCCGATCAGCGCGTCGTCGGCCTGCATGACGAACGTCAGGACCGAGCTGCCGCCGCTGGCCATGCCGCCCGGCAGCGTGCAGGTGAGGCTGGTGGTCTGCGTCCCCGGCGCGGGGAGCGTGCAATTCCATCCCGCCGGCGCGGTGGCCGACTGGAAGCGCAGGTTGTTCCCACCGAAGGAGCTCAGCGTGACGCTCGGCGCCGTATCGGGACCGGAGTTGCCGACCGTGACGGTGTAGGTGATGTTGCCGTCCGGTCCGACCGGATCGGGCGAGTCGCTGACGCTCACGGAGATGTCGGCGTCCGGCGTGACGTAGGCCGTTGACTCGGTCTCGGTGTTGTTCGTCCCGTTCGGATCGGCGACGTTGCCGTTCGCGGTGAAGCCGAAATTGATCGTCCCGTCGTTGATGCCGAGGAGCGCATCGTCGGCTTGCATGACGAAGGTCAGCACCGAGTTGCCGCCGCTCGCCATGCCGCCGGGCAACGTGCACGTGAGGCTGGTGGTCTGCGTGCCCGGCGCGGGGAGCGTGCAGTTCCATCCCGCTGGAACGGTGGCCGACTGGAAGCGCAGGTTGTTCCCCCCGAAGGAGCTGAGCGTGACGCTCGGCGCCGTGTCGGGACCGGCGTTGGCGACCGTCACGGTGTAGGTGATGTTGCCGTCGGGGAAGACCGGATCGGGCGAGTCGCTGACGGTCACGGAGATGTCGGCGTCCGGCGTGACGTACGCCGTCGACTCGGCCTCGGTGTTGTTCGCCCCGTTCGGATCGGAGATGGGGCTGTTGGCGGTGAAGCCGAAATTGATCGTCCCGTCGTTGATGCCGAGCAGCGCGTCGTCGGCCTGCATGACGAAGGTCAGCACCGAGTTGCCGCCGCTCACCATGCCGCCGGGCAACGTGCACGTGAGGCTGGTCGTCTGCGTGCCCGGTGCCGGAAGCGTGCAGTTCCATCCTGCCGGAACGGTGGCCGACTGGAAGCGCAGGTTGTTCGCTCCGAACGAGCTGAGCGTGATGCTCGGCGCCGTGTCAGGACCAGCGTTGGCCACCGTCACGGTGTAGGTGATGTCGCCGTCGGGGAAGACCGGATCGGGCGAGTCGCTGACGGTCACGGAGATGTCGGCGTCCGGCGTGACGTACGCCGTCGACTCGGTCTCCGTGTTGTTCCCCGGCACAGGATCGGAGACGCTGCTGCCGGCGGTGAAGCCGAAATTGATCGTTCCGTCGTTGATGCCGAGGAGCGCATCGTCGGCCTGCATGACGAACGTGAGGACCGAGTTGCTGCCGCTCGACACGCTGACCGCGGTGCACGAGAGGCTGGTCGTCTGCGTGCCCGCTGCCGGCAGCGTGCAGTTCCATCCCGCCGGAACGGTGGCCGACTGGAAGCGCAGGTTGTTGCTGCCGAAAGAGCTCAGGTTCACATTCGGCGCCGTGTTGGGGCCGTTGTTCGCCACCGTCACCGAGTAGGTGATGTTGCCGTCCGGTGCGACCGGATCGGGCGAGTCGACGACTGAGACCGAGACGTCGGCCTGGCCGAACGCGGCCATGGGAACGAGCAGCAACACGAAGAGCAGACGACGGAAGTTCTTCATGACCGGAATCGCGTAAACGACCGGGAAACCTCCTCACGTCGCGTACAATCTTTTCCGGTCCCTAGTCCATGTCCGAGGTCACCCAGTTACTCCGCGAGTGGAGCGGCGGAAAGCAGGAAGCCCGCGATGAGCTCCTCGGCCTCGTGTACGAGCCGCTGCGCGCCATCGCCGGCCGCCACCTCAACCGCGAGCGCGAAGGGCACACGCTGCAGCCGACCGCGCTCGTCCACGAGCTCTATCTCAAGCTGGTCGACCAGCGGCGCGTGGCGTGGAACGACCGCGCCCACTTCTTCGCGGTCGCGGCGCAGGTGATGCGGCGCATCCTCGTCGACCACGCGCGCCGCCGGAACAGCGACAAACGCGGCGGCGGCGTGGTGCCGGTCACGATCGGCGCGGCGCTCGACCTCGCGGCGGCGGAGAACTTCGACGTCGTCGCGCTCGACGTGGCCCTCGAGAACCTCGAGAAAATCTTCCCCCAGCAGGCGCGCATCGTGGAGCTCCGCTTCTACGCCGGCCTGACCATCGACGAGACCGCGTCGGTCCTCGGCGTCTCCGCGGCCACGATCAGCCGCGAGTGGACCATGGCCCGGGCCTGGCTCCGCCGCGAGATGCACGTGCGATGACGGCGTTCTGGGACGAGGTCCGCGACCTCTTTCACGCGGCGTCGGCGGCACCTCGCGACGAGCGCGCGTCGCTGCTCTCGCGGGCCGACACGGACGTGCGCACCGAAGTCGAGTCGCTCCTCGCCGCGCACGACGAGCCGGGCGCGTTCCTCGATCGCTCCGTCTGGCACCTCATCGACGCGCACGAGGGGGAACGGCTCGCCGGCGCGCTGATCGGCCCGTACCGCATCGTGCGGCCGCTCGGGCAGGGCGGCATGGGCACCGTGTTCCTGGCCGTGCGCGAGGGTGCAGAGTTCGAGCAGCGCGTGGCCATCAAACTGGTGCGCGGCGGCGAGCTGCTCGTGCAGCGCTTCCGGCAGGAGCGGCAGATCCTGGCCGCGCTCGATCATCCGAACATCGCGAGGCTCATCGACGGCGGCACCACCGCGGACGGGCTGCCGTACCTGGTGATGGAGTACGTCGACGGCACGCCCATCGACGCGTTCGCGCGCGACCTCAACACCAACGGCAAGCTGCGGCTCTTCCTCCAGCTCTGCGACGCGGTGCAGTACGCGCATCGCAGTCTGGTCATCCATCGCGACATCAAGCCGCAGAATGTGCTCGTGACGGCGGACGGCGTGCCGAAGCTGCTCGACTTCGGGATCGCCAAGCTGGCGTCGCCGGACACCCGTCCCGACGCCACGGCCACGCGCCTGATGACGCCGGAGTACGCCAGTCCGGAGCAGCTCCTCGGACGCCAGGTCACGACGGCCACGGATGTCTACTCGCTCGGCATCCTGCTGTTCGAGCTGCTCACCGGCGCGAAACCGTTTCGCGGTGAGACGCGCACTCCGGCGTCCGAGGCGCCGCGGGCGAGCACGCACGGCCGGGGTTTGCGCGGGGATCTCGACACGATCCTCGGCTGCGCGATGGACCTCGATCCGGCCCGGCGCTACGGCTCCGTGGAACGCTTCGCGGATGACCTGCGCCGCCATCTCAGCGGACATCCGGTGCTGGCGCGGCGTCCGACGTTCGGCTACCGGGCGACGAAGTTCGTGCGCCGCAACCTGCTCGCCGTCGCCGCGGGTGCGGCAATCACGGTCGTGACGATCGTCGCTTTCGCCACGACACTCCACCAGAAACGCCTGGCCGAGCGCCGCTTCGACGAGGTGCGCTCGCTCGCACGTGCGGTCGTCTTCGAGTTGCACGACGCCATCGCGCCGCTCCCCGGCTCGACGCCCGCGCGCGAGCTGCTCGTGCGCCGCGCGCTGGTCTACCTCGACAACCTGGCCAGCGAAACGGAAGACAACGTCGAGCTGAAGGTCGAGCTGGCCGGCGCGTACATGAAGATCGGCGACGTGCAGGGCCTCCCGTACCGCGCGAACCTCGGTGACACCGCCGGCGCGATGACGAGCTATCGCAAGGGACTGCAGATCGCCGAGGAGTCGTCGTCGCCCGCGCTCACCGCGGATCTGTACGACCGCGTCGGCTTCATCGAGCAGCGCTCGTTGCGCTGGGCGGAAGCGCTGGCCGCGCACGAGCGGGCTCGCGCGCTCCGCGCCACGCTGCCGCCCGATCCCGCGCTCGCGCGCACGTGGACGGCCATCGGCGACTCCATCTACATAGGGAAGCAGTCGCGCGCGGCGCAGCAGGCGTACGAGTCCGCGCTGAACGTGCTGGCCAAGCTGCCCGAAACGCCGGACGTGCTGACCGAGACCGGCCGCGCCCACCAGCGCCTCGGCGGATTTTTCACGGGAGCGCTCGTCCACGACTTGCCGCGAGCCATCCGCCATCACGACGCGGCCATGCGCGCGCTCCAAAAGCGCAGCGCGCTCGATCCCGCCGACACGCCCGCGCGCCGCAATTACGCCGACCAGATGGTGATGAAGGCCACCGCGCAAAACATGATGAAGGACGGCGCCGGCGCCCTCGAGTCGACCACGCGCGCGCTGGTGCTGCTGCGCGAGCTGGCCGAGGCCGACCCGAAGAACTTCGAAGCGCAGCATGACCTGGCGTTCGCGTACGGCGAGCAGGGCCGGGCCCTGGTCCTCCTCGGCCGCACCGCCGAGGCGGAGAGCGCGCTCCGCCAGGGCATCGCCATCCACGAGCGCAGGCTTGCCGCCGATCCGTCGAGCGAAGAGGATCGGCGCGATCTGGGCAGGTTGGAGAGGATGCTCGCAACCGTGGACCGCTGATTCCGCGTTGCGCTGATGGAGTGCGGCGGCGTTAGTACTCCGTGACAGATCGCGTGACGGAAGAGAGAACAGGGGCGTCTCGCGACAAGTTGTCCCCTCTCCCCGCGACGAGCGGGGAGAGGGTTAGGGTGAGGGGCGAACCCCACGATGCGCGTGTTCTGTGAACTGCACGCTCGTTCTGCGGCCCCCGCCCCACCATGGCGCGGTCAGCGCGAGAGCCGCCCCTCACCCTAACCCTCTCCCCGCCGTTGCGGGGAGAGGGGACAATCGGCGGCGAACACCGCGCCTGCGCTTTCGCGTCTGCGCCGAGAGGCTCGCACACGACCTTGGGCAAACCGCGCCTCCTTATCCTTTATCATCCGGCGCGTCCCCGATGCCGGTTCCCGATCGCTATCGTTCGTCGTTCTCCCCGTCCACTCTCCAGACGATCGAGACGCACGCTTCGCGTTTCCGGATCAGTGACCCGCTGTTCTTCCGCGCGGCGTACACGGCCGACGTCATCGAGAACGAGCGGCGCACGTTCCGTCCCATCCTCATCGCGGCGGGCGAGCGCTTCACGATGACGCGCTGCGGCTGCCAGGCCACGATGAAGCCGGCGGACCTCTGCCGTCATCTGGCCATCCTCGTCGCGCACATGGCCGGCGAGCAGGGACAGCTCCCCTCCGAGACCTTCGAGCAGAGCGTGTGGCGCGCGATCGCGTTCGCGTCGTTCAGCGAGGGACGCACCATCGTCGAGCCGTCAGCCGGCGATCCGCGCGAGCAGCTCCTGCGCAAGTACGCGCTGACGCAGCAGGAGCACAAACTGCTCGAGCGCGGCGTGGGCTCGACGCGGCTGCTCTTCGAGAGCTCGCCGTGGTACCGCTGGGCGAAGGAGATGTTCCTCCGCGGCGGCGAGGCCACGCTCGAGCTGCGCGACGGCGAGATCCGCCTCCGCTGCGCCGAGCAGATCATCCCCGTGCCGGCAGCGGCGGTGGAGCGGGTGATCATGTCCGCGCCCGAGATCGTCACGCGCAGCGGCTTCGAGATCGCGCCGCACTCGCTCACGCCGTCGCTGCGGATCGAGATCACGCGCGCACGGGCGCTGCGTTTCTCGCCTGTGCTCCTCGGCAATGGCGGTGTCGTTTACGACCGCGCCAGCCTCCCGCAGTTCGGCAAATACTTTCTGACCGGCAACCGCTTCGCGTCGCCCGTGCCCGTGCCGCCGATGTTCGCCGAGCGGGCGCCCGGCGGACAGGCCGCGCTCTTCGAAGTGCGCCCCAGCGCGGGACTGCCGTACGACCGCGAGACCGTCATCGCCGAGGAAGAGGTGTACGCGTTCGTCGAGCGGCATCGCGGCGAGCTCTCGCGCATGCCGGCCGCGCTCGCGCCGGAGGCGGTGCGGAACGCGCAGCCGGTGCGGCTCGACGGGGAAGTGATCTTCGAGTTCGCGCCGCCGCACAAAGACTTCCTCGAGGTGGCGATTACGTTCGAGCACGACGTCACCGCCGCCGAGGTTGCGAAAGCTCGGCGCGACGGCACGCGCGCGCTCGTGCGCGGCAATCTCTGGATCGACGTCACCGACCCGCAGTTCGCGTGGCTCGACGACGCCACCATCGGTCCGCGCGGACACGTGCTCGTCACGCGACTGGAGCTGCTGCGCATCCGCGGCTCGCTGCGCGGCACGGCCGTGTTCCGCGGCGACCCGTCCTGCGAGCGGGTGTTCCGCCTCTTTCAGCAGACTGACGGCGAAATCCAGACCGACACCGACGCGCCGTCGCCCGCGTCTATGGGCCTCGACCTCTACGCGTATCAGCACACCGGCTATCAGTGGCTCTGGCTCCTGCAGCAGAACGGCTTCGGCGGCCTGCTGTGCGACGACATGGGTCTCGGCAAGACGCACCAGGCCATCGCGCTCATGGCCGCGATGCACGGCGCGGAGATCCTCGTGGTCTGCCCGACGTCGCTCATCGACCACTGGCGCGAGAAGCTCGCGCGCTACGCGCCCGAGGCGCGGGTCACGCTGACCACGTACGGACTGGTGCGCTCGCGCTTCGAGCAGTTCCGTGGGAAGCGCTTCGACCTGATGGTGCTCGACGAAATGCAGACCATCAAGAACGCCGACACCGCCACGCACCACGCGCTACGCGGCATCGAGAAGCGCATCGCCGTCGGCCTGACCGGCACGCCGATCGAGAACCATGAGGGAGAGCTGAAGGCGCTCCTCGACTTCGTCGTCCCCGGCTACCTGCCGAAGCACGTCGACGATCGCATGACGCTGCAGCGTCTCGTGCGCCCGTTCGTGCTGCGCCGCACGAAAGCGCAGGTGCTGACCGAGCTCCCGCCGAAGATCGTCGACACGCGTTACTGCGAGCTCACGCCCGAGCAGCGCACGCTTTACCGGCGCGTGCTCGAGGCGCGTGCGAAACCGCTGCGCGCGCAGCTCCGCGCCGGCGCCATCGTCTCGTACGTACACATCTTTGCGGCGCTGAATTACCTCAAGCAGATCTGCAATCACCCCGCTTCGGCCGGCGGGGGCTTCGGCGCCGACGTCTCGTCGGGCAAGTGGGACATGTTCACCGAGCTGCTCGACGAGTGCATGAGCAGCGGACTGAAAGTGGTCGTCTTCAGCCAGTACCTGCCGATGCTCGACCTCATCGAGAAGCATCTGGTCGTGAACGACGTCGGCTTCGCCTCCATCCGCGGCGGCACGCGCGAGCGCGGCGCCGAGATCGCGCGATTCCGCGACGACGCCGACTGCCGCGTCTTCACCGCGTCGCTGCGCGCGGGCGGTCTGGGCATCGACCTCACCAGCGCCTCCGTCGTCATCCACTACGACCGCTGGTGGAACCAGGCCCGCGAGGACCAGGCCACCGACCGCGTGCACCGTCTCGGGCAGAGCAAAGGCGTGCAGGTCATCAAGCTGATCGCGCGCAACACCATCGAAGAGAAGATCGACGCGCTGATCTCCAGGAAGGCGGCGCTGGCGACGGAGCTCATCCGTCCGGACGATCCGAGCCTCGTCAAGCAGTTCACACGTGACGAACTTGATGGGTTACTGGCGGAATGACCGAAATGTTTTAGGTGCGACGTGACGCAGGTCACCCGTTGCAGACACCTTTGAGGCATAATCGCCACTTCATTTTCAGGATATTGCTCCGGGTGGTGGACCCGGATTTTTTGTGAGAACGCAGGCAAAGGTGCGCGAGTCCTGACGCGCATACCAAAATCGGAGGTTCTCGGATATGCGCAGAGCGATTGCTGTAGCTGTCGTTTTGATCGCCCTCAATGCCTCGGCAGGCACGATCAGTTCGGTCAGTCCATCTTCTTTTGCTTACGGAAGCGGTGAGTACTTCATGACGGTGCAGGGCACCGGCTTCAGTGAGTTCGACTCCCTCGTCTTCGACGGTTATTACGCCGGGCGGCGGGAGGTGACGGTCAACGCGTACGACCCGATCGCCGGCACCGTCGTCGGCTGGATTCCGCTGGAGATCGTCAACGATCCCGGTTCGTACACCGTGATGGTGCGGTCGAACGGCGTCCTCTCCGCGTCGAAGGGTTTCACCGTCACCAAGCCGGCCGGCGGCAGGTTCACTCTGCACGTGCCGGAACTGCTCACGGCCGTCTCGAAGGGCCGCTACGGCGCCACCCTCCGCTATGACGTGCAGACGTCGGGCGGCGACGGCACCGTGCCGACCATCTCGTGCGAGCCGGCCTCCGGCGCACAGTTCCCGCTCGGCCGCTCGATCGTGAACTGCGTCGGCTACAACACGGTCGAACGCGACAGCCAGAGCTTCGAGGTCAACGTCACCGACGCCACGCCGCCCCTCCTCACGCTGCCGAAGTCGTATCAGGTTGCCGCCGACTCGCAGGAAGGCGCCTATCTGAAGTACGACACCACCGCGACGGACGATGTGGACGGCTATACCAAGGTCACCTGCCTGCCCGCATCGGGTGACTTCGTCCGCCCCGGCAAGGCGCTCGTGAACTGCGAGTCGTTCGACAACTCCTTCAACTCCGCCTTCGGCTCGTTCGAAGTCCTCGTGGTTCCGCGCGACCTGGGCAAGCTTGCCCTGGCGGTGCCCGACGTTCTCAGGGTCCCGGCGCAGAGCAAAGCAGGCGCGGTCGTCGACTTCGACCGCGAGGTTTACGCGTACGGCAGCGCCGATCCCGATCCGGTCGTGCAGTGCACGCCGGCGTCGCACACCGACTTCCGGATGGGTGACACGAAGGTCTACTGCACCGCGGTCGACGACTTCGACCAGCGCACCGAAGCCACTTTCATCGTCTCCGTCTCCTACGATTACGCGCTGAAGATGGACGACGTGTCGGCCGAGGCCACTGCTCCGGACGGCGCGGACGTCACGTACGACCTGAAGGCCGAGGACTGGGCCAACGAGATCCAGTGCTCGCCGGCGCCGGGCACCCGCTTCGCGATGGGTGCCACCGACGTCGAGTGCACCTCGGTCGCCGACGACGGACGCAAGGCCGTCGGCCGCTTCACGGTCGAAGTGGCGGACACCATCCCGCCGCATATCAATCGTGCCGAAGCGAGAACGGGTGCCGTCGACGTGGCCCGCGGAGTTGTCGCGGTGGCCGTCGACGTCGAGGCTCTCGACGCGGCCGACGCCATGCCGCGCTGCTCGGTGGTCGACCTCGTCGCCGAAACGGCGGACGGTTTCGACTGGCGCACGAAGTCCGATCTCGAAGTGGAGATCCGCAGCGACGCCCCGCGCGCCCTGCGCATGCAGATCAGCTGCGTCGACGCCGCGGGCAACCGCTCGACGACCAGCGTGCCGGTGTCGATCGACCGCACGGGCTTGGGCCGCAGCACCAAGGTCCAGTAAGTTCTCATCACAGCTGCACCACTCTTCGGGGGCCGAAAGGCCCCCGAATTTTTTGTGGGAGCCGCCGTCCCGGCGGCTCTCCATTTTTGCGGAGATCAGTCTTGATGGATGGTCCGTCCGGACGTACGTTGTAGCCACACATCGAAGGAGAAAATTGATGCGCAGACTCGCCATGGTCCTCCTGGCTGTATTCATCTCTGTCGCCGCGTGGGGCGGCACCATCACGTCGCTCGATCCCGACACTATCGTCGCCGGGAGTGCCGAAGCCTTCATCACCATCAACGGCCACGGCCTCGGCGACCGTGTCCATTACTCCGGACCGGCCGGTGAGTTCGAGCTGGAGATCAGCGCGAGCACCGCGACCAGCGTGACGGTCTGGGTCCCGGAGCCGATCGTGGCCACGCCCGGCCAGTACGAGGTCGTGGTCCTCGGCGGCACCGGCCGCACCGCGCCGGCGATCCTCACCGTGGCCGAAGGCCCGCAGCCGCTGGTCATCTTCGTGCCGGACTTTGTCCAGGCTGAAGCCGAGGGACCGGGCGGCGCGACGGCGACGTTCACCGTCAGCGCGGCCGGCGGTCAGGATCCGAATCCCGTCATCACCTGCAACCCGCCCTCGGGCTCGACGTTCGCGCTCGGCTACACCAACGTGACCTGCACCGCCACGAACAGCTTCGGCGACTACGCCGAGGGCTCGTTCAACGTGATCGTGCAGGACCAGACGCCGCCCGCTGTCTCGGTCATCGCCACGCCGGCGAGCATCTTCCCGGCCAACAAGAAGATGGTGGCCGTGTCGCTGGCCGTCACCGCAACCGACCTCGTCGACGCTTCGCCCGACTGCTCGATCAACAGCGTCACGTCCAGCCAGGACATCACCGGCGACGTCACCATCACCGGCGCCCTCACGCTCGATCTCCGCGCCGAGCGCTCCAGCAACACCGACCGCGTCTACGAAATCACCGTGCAGTGCATCGACGACTTTTTGAACTACGGCTACGGCACCGTCAGCGTCACCGTCACGAAGTAACAACCTCATATCCCCTCTCCCCGCCAGGAGCGGGGAGAGGGGATTGAGTGAAGACGAACGCTTCGCGTTTCGTGGCTGCGATGAGACCGTGCCGCTCAGCCTCTTGTCATCCCGAGCGTCGAGTCGAGGGACCTGGGCGGGCGGGGAGGCCATGCGTGAGCAGCGCGACACGTGCAGCGCGACACGAGCAGCGCCATGCACGAGCAGCGCGACACGAGCAGCGCGCCGCCCGGCCGCCC
>DASVSV010000111.1:0-7984 GCA_036387915.1 Thermoanaerobaculia bacterium | reverse complement strand
CGAACGCGGCTCTCGCCTGAACGACTCTCGCCGGAAGTCACCCGCCCACCCACGGGAGGGGCGGGCTGAAGCCACGCCCTACGTTTGGCACGTGCGTTTACGTTTGTACGTGCAATGAGGAGTGGGACGTCCTCGTGATGTAGAGGCTTAACGCTGGAGCGTGATCGAGGCCCAGAGGCTGTCCCAGTCGTAGTCCGCGCCTTTCGGCGCTGCGACGATGTGGACGCTCTTGATCAGCCAGACGCCTTTGCCGAGCTTCAGCGTCGCGTTGCCGTTGGCGTCGGAGCGGGCGGTGACGCGGTTTCCGTCGCGGGAGATCGCGGCGATGTGTGTGTTGGGGAGCGGCTTCCGTTCGTACATCACGCGCACGACGTCGCCGTCGAGCATGAGCTCGAAGGGGAAGCCGAACGATGGGGTGCTCGTCCGCGGGTCGCCAATCTGTACGATTGATTTGGCGAACCGCTGGTACCTCTCCCGCTGCCGTGCGCCGGTCACGCGCACGTTCTCGATTCCCTCTTCGGCGAGGAACTTCTCGAACGTGGTGCGCGACACTTCGTGCGGGTAGGGCGTGCCGCGATAGCCGATGACGGCGGTGCCGGCACGGTCGACGCGGACGTAGCCGGCGGGGTCCTGATTCGCAAATCCGTTGACCGGCTGCTCGCCCGCCGCGTCGCGCACGGCGAACGTGACGATGCGGGAAGGCCTGCGCGGCACGGCCTCACCCTCGAAGTTCTCGCCGACGCGGAGCGACGCGGTGAACGTCGTCGCTGCCGCGGGGCGGAACGTGGAGGGCTCGATCCAGAAATCGTGCGCGAAGGCGGCTGGTGCGAGCAGCGCGGTCAACAGAAAGCGTTTCATTACCGGAGGTTTCCCGAGAACAGCGAGTTGAAGATGGTGCCGCGCAGCGACTGCGGCGCGCCCGTGTCAGGGAACACGCCCATGATGTAGGTCGCCTCGCGGGTGGCGTTGTCGATCACCGACGCGTACGGCACGACCACGCCCTCACCCTCGGTGATGCGGAAGTCGGCCGAGCCGATGTCGAACTGCACGTTGGCGAACGACGCCACCGGGAACTGCATGTGGACGAAGCGGCCGGCGGGGATGGTGATGCTGCGCACCCCCACCGAGCCGCCGGCGGCGTTGCGCGCCGTGACTTCGACCGTCATCTGCGACGACGAGCCTGCGCTGCCGGCGACGAAGCCGACGTTGGTGCGCGCGGCCGCGCTGTTGACGATGCCCGGGATGTAAGCCGTGGCGGTGTTGTCCGCGGTGCCGAAGCTGTTGTCGAGGAAGTCGCGCGTGGCCGGCACGGTCTGGCCGAGGAGCATGGAGTTGCTGTAGGCGCGGCTGGTGACGGCGAACGGAGCGTTGGCGCCGATGATCAGCGCACCGAGGTTGTTCGTGCGGCCGCGGTGGTTCTTCATGATGTCACGGAGCTGCACGGTGTTACCCGCGCCGATCGTGACCATGCCGTCATCATCGGCGTCGCTCATCAGCGGAAAGACGTTGTCGCTGGTGTCGAAGCCGGACTCGATGACGACCATCTGTACGTCCAGCGGTGCGTTGCTGAAGTTGCGGATGGAAAGGTCGCTCATCCAGACGGCCCCGTTTGCCCCTTCGACGTGACCGACTACGGGAATGACGTACGTGTCGGCGTAATGCCCGGCGAATGCCGACAAGCTCAAAAGACAGGAGAGCAGGAGCAGTGTTGTCTTGCGCATGGTGGCTCCCGGGTTAGTTGTTCGCATGCGGGCGGCTTTCAAAGCCCTGGTGCGGGAGCGGTGCGTACGGGAACGTGGAGAGGAACGCTCGGTCGTTGGCGTCGACGCCGTCGGTCAGGGCGTTGTTCGGCGACTTGTTGTAGGTCGGGACGAGCACACCCGCGACGACACGCAGCGAGATGTCGACCACGTCGTCGGCGAGACGGCGGCCGTTGGGGAATCCGCCGAGGTCACCGGCGATGGCGCCCAGACGATTCGGCTGCGCGGTCACCGGGACGGCGACATTGAGGCGGATCATCTCCGCGGGAACGACGTTCGGCGGCTGGTTCGCGCCGGGAAGTCCGGTCAGGAAGACCTGCACGAGATCGTTGCGCGGCGCGGGCGGCACGTCGATGCCGTAGAGCGCGTTCATGAGGGTCGCGAGCTCAGGATTGAGGACGCGGTTGCGGAAGGTCTCGTTGGAGGTGAACAGCGGCGCGTCACCCGCGGGCTCGGAAGCGTTGAAGATGTCTTTGAACGCGAGCGGCAGCACGACTTCGTTGACCAGCGGCATGCCCAGACGGGAGACCTGCGCGGTGCCACCGATGTTCTGGCGGCGCGTGGCGCCGGTGTTGAGCACGGTCACACGCGAGCGGCTGGAGGTGGCCCAGACGCCGACGACGGCGTTGGCGGCAGTCGGTGCGGCCGGGACGTTGCCGCCGTTGACGAGCTGCGCGATCGGGATCTGGATGGCAATGGTGTGAACGTTGTAACCCTTGAGACCGTCAACACCCGGCGCGGCGGCAGCCATCGGCGGAACGCGGCTGAGCTGCTGCACTGGACGGAGGGTCAGCAGATCGACGATGGAGCCGATGTCAACGAAAAACGAGTCGTCGCGGGGGCCGGCGAAGACTTTGCCGCCGTTACCACTGAGGTTGAAGACCGCCGCGTTGGCAAGCGACGCGTAATCGGGAGTCGACTTCGGTCCGATATTCGGAGGTGCGACCTGGAAGACGTTGCCGAGCGAATTCTGCGTTCCGCTGCGGCGCGCGCCGTTGATGCGCGTGACGGTGTAGAACTGACGGACATTGAGGTCCGCGTCGTCCAGCGTCAGCACGGGGCCGACGTTGTAAAGGAACGTATTGGGATTGCGGATCTCTGTGCGGAAGCGGAACTGGTAGGTGATGTCTTCCTTTGCATCACCGTTGTTGTCAATGTGGATCTCGTACACGCCGGCCGGGGAGAAGTTATAGAAATTCGGCCCGTTCGCCGGCTCCTCGAGCGGGATGTAGTTGGCAATGATGGTGACGGTATCGGGGGCATCGGGACTGCGGAACACGTACACGTCCGTGTTGTCCATCGTCGGGTCCTCGGTGATGAGAGGGGCTTCGCGATGGGACGACGCGAACATCAGGATCGGGAACAACAGAGCGGCGAACAGCAATCTTGTGATTCTCATAGGCTGGGCGCTGCTGCACTTCGGTATCCGTCTGTGCCATATCGGCGTAAGAAAAGGTTGAGGGTGCGGTAAAGCGCACGCGACAACCGCTTACCGTGGCGCACGCCGTGAAGTAGAACCAGGCATGCTCAATCGCATGTTCGACCGTCAATTCCGGGCGGTGCTCGACAATGCTCCCGACGGTGTGCTCGTCGAGTCGGGTGCGCGCGTGGCGTATGTGAATCCCTCGTATGCACGCATGCTCGGCTATCGCAGCGT
This sequence comes from Thermoanaerobaculia bacterium, assembly GCA_036387915.1. Classification (GTDB taxonomy): domain Bacteria; phylum Acidobacteriota; class Thermoanaerobaculia; order Gp7-AA8; family Gp7-AA8; genus QHVT01. The sequence goes on along the minus strand of DASVSV010000111.1, from coordinate 4,567 downwards.
CACCGAATTGCCGGACTCCATCAACGACATCGCCCATCCCGAAGACCTCGAGCGGCTGGCCTGGTTCGGCCGCTGCCGGCAGCAGGGCAAGCCGGCGCCGACGCGCTATTCGTTCCGCGCGTGCGGCCGCAACGGCGTGATCGTGACGTTCGACGGCAGCATCTCCATGACGCGGGTCGACGGCGAGCTGCTGATCACGACCATCGTCCGCGAGCTGCAGGAGGCGCGCACGAAGGACGACCTCGCACTCCCCGGCCTGCAACGCCTCTCCGGCCGCGAGCAGGAAGTGCTGCGCTACCTCCTCGGCGGCAAACGCTCGAAGGAAATCGCGGCCATGCTCAACGTGTCGGAGAAAACGATCGGCTCCCACCGCAGCCGCGCCTTCCGCAAACTCGCGCTGCGCAGCGATCTGGATCTGTTCCGGCTGGCGGTGCAGGTGGGAGCGATCTGACTTGGGCGGTTACGCCTTGCTCGTTGCTGGGCCGGGGTGCGTCTCGGCGGGAACGTGCCTTCAGCCGATGCCGCCCCCCAGACGAGCGACGAGCAACGACTACCGAGCAACGAGTAACGCGTGAACGTATGATTCCGCCGTGCCGGACTTTGCCATCTCCCTCGAGCACGTCTCGAAGAACTACCGGCTCTGGGGCCGCCGCTCGCAGTTCGCGACGCTCAAGAGCGCGCTGCTGAAGCGCGAGCTCGCGCCGGCCGCCGACGCTTCCGTCCACGCGCTGCGCGACCTGTCGTTCTCCGTCCACAAAGGGGAAGCGTTCGGGATCATCGGGCGCAACGGCTCCGGCAAGTCGACGCTGCTGAAGCTCATCTCCGGAATCCTCAAGCCGACCACCGGCAAGGTCGTCGTGAACGGACGCATCGCCGCGCTGATCGAGCTCGGCGCGGGCTTTCATCCCGAGATCACGGGGCGCGAGAACATCTTCATCAACGGGATCATGCTCGGCCTCTCGCGCCGCGAGATCGAGCAGCGCTTCGACAAGATCGTCGAGTTCTCCGGCATCAGCGAGTTCCTCGACCAGCCGGTGAAGACGTACTCCTCCGGCATGTACGTCCGCCTGGGATTTGCCGTGGCGGTGCACGTCGATCCCGACGTGCTGCTGATCGACGAAGTGCTCTCCGTCGGCGACGAAGAGTTCTCCGCGCGCTGCGTGGCCAAAATCCAGGAGATGAAGTACCGCGGCGTGACGCTGCTCTTCGTCACGCATCAGCTCGACCAGGTGCGCAATCTCTGCGACCGCGCGCTCTGGCTCGATCACGGCCAGCTCGAAGCGATCGGCGATCCGATGCGCGTCGTCGACGCGTATCTGCAGGAAGTGGCCGGCGGCACGCCGACGATGTCGTCGAACGACGACGCGGAGCAGTCCGCGGCGCCGCCTCCCGAGGAGAACAAACCCTCGGAGAACGAGGAAGAGCGCTGGGGCTCCGGCGAGATTCTGATCAAGCGCGTCGCGCTCACCGATCACGACGGCCGCGAGCTGGTAGCCCTCGGCGCGGGCACGCCGGTCATCCTCGACCTCGACGTCGAAGCGCGCACGCCGCAGGACGACTTCGTGTTCGGCATCGGCATCTACCACGCCGACGGCACGTGCGTGTACGGCACGAACACGGACCTCGAGGGCTACGCCGCGGAGAACATCGAGGGCAAAGTGCGCGTGCGATTCGTCGTCGCGTCGCTCGACCTCGTGGCCGGCACGTACCGCGTCGACGTGGCCGTGCACACCCGCAACGGCCGCGCCTTCGACTACCGGCGCAACGTGATGCGCATCGTGGTCGGCTCCCGCGTCCACGACATCGGCGTCTACCGCCCCAAACACGAATGGCGCTTCGACGGCGGCATCTCGTTCAGCAGCGTCGACACGCTGCGCCACAACGTGCCGGCGCCGATCGCGGAAGCGATCGGCGCTGCGGATGGGGAAGCGGCGTCGCCGGGGTCCTCCTCCTCGAAGAAGCGGCGGCGCTGAACGTGCGCGAAATGCGCGCTAAACGCGCACTAAACCTGTCATCCGGGATGACAGGTTTAGTGCGGCGGCGCTCCTGCGGGATGCACTCCTGAACTAATCGACCTGGATCCGGCCGATGGTCAGCGCGACCTGGTCGGCGAACCACATCGCGCCGTCGGGGCCCTCGGCCAGGGCGCGGATGTTCTTCGCGCCTTTGACCTCGAATTCGCGCGGCGTGCGGGTGCGGTCGAGGTAGCCGGCGCGGACGCCGTCGGTGTACCAGAGCCGTCCCTTCGAGTCCGTGGCCAGCCACGTGGCGCGGATGCCGATCTTCTCCGTCGAGATTTCCCCCTTCGTGGTGATGCGGCCGAGGAAGGTGTTGGAGACGGAGAACCAGAGCGCGTTGTCGGGGCCGACGATGATCTGCATCGGCGAGCCGAACGTCGGCGGCAGAGGCCAGGTCTTCAGCTCGCCGGTGGTGGAGATGCGGCCGATGCGGCGCTCGTTCTGTTCGGTGAACCAGAGCGCGCCGTCGGGGCCGGGGACGATGAAGAGCGGCTGCGATTTCTTCTTGCCCGCTACTTCCCAGACGCCCTTCTGCGCGCCGTCGGTGCCGAACTGGGTGATGTTGGCGCTGCCGTGGTGCGTGGTCCAGAGACTGCCGTCGGGGCCGATGGCGATGCCCTGGGTCGTGCCTTTGGTTTTGACCTGCGTGACCTTGCCGTCTTTGCCGACGCGCCAGAGCACCGGCTTGCGGGCGTCGCTGAGCCAGAGCGTGCCGTCTTTCGTACGCGCGGCGATGCCGGGCATGTGCTCCTCCGGCACGTCGGTCATCGTGAATTTGCCTTTGGCGTCGATGCGGCCGAGGTTCGCGTGAATCTTCGGCCAGTCTTTCCAGGAGACGAACCAGAGCGCGTCGCCGTGGCGGACCAGCTCGGTCGGGATCTGCTTCTGCGGGACGTCGTACGTGGTGACGCGGGGCTCGGTGGCAAGGGTCGCGGCGAGGATCAGGAGTGCGGTGATCACGAGGGCATTGTAGCCGTCCTATGCGGACCGCCCGGGACGGCGGCGGTTCCGTTCTCAATCGGACCGCCTGAACGGCGGCGGTCCTGCGCGAGCTACAATCGCGTGCAGTCCGGAGGGAATCCCGCGTATGTCCAACGTCCCGGTGCTGGTCGTCGTCGCCGTCCTCGTGCTCTATCTGCTGTCGTCGATCAAGATCCTCCCCGAGTACGAGCGGGGCGTGATTTTCCGCCTCGGGCGGCTGCTGCCGGAGGCGAAGGGGCCGGGGATCTTTCTCGTGTTCGCGCCGATCGACAAGATCGTGCGCGTGTCGCTGCGGCAGGAGGCGTTCGAGGTGCCGCCGCAGGACATCATCACGCGCGACAACGTCACGCTGAAAGTGAACGCGGTGGTGTTCCTGAAAGTGGTCGAGCCGCGCCGCGCAATCGTGGAAGTGTTCGACTACCGCTACCAGACTTCGCAGTTCGCGCAGACGACGCTCCGCTCCGTCCTGGGCGAAGTGGAGCTGGACGACCTGCTCGCGCACCGCGATCAGCTCAACCTGCGCATTCAGTCGATCCTCGACCAGCACACCGAGCCGTGGGGCGTGAAGGTCGTGAACGTCGAGGTGAAGCAGGTCGACCTGCCGGAGTCGATGCTGCGCGCCATGGCCAAGCAGGCCGAGGCCGAGCGGGAGAAGCGCGCCAAGCTGATTCACGCGGAGGGGGAGTTTGCGGCCGCGCAGCGGCTGGCGGAGGCGGCGCACGTGCTGGCCACCGAGCCGACCACGATGCAGCTCCGTTACCTGCAGACGCTGACGGAGATCGGCGTCGAGAAGAACACCACCATCGTCTTCCCGCTGCCGGTGGACATCCTGGCCGGACTGGCACACCTGGCGACGCGGAAATGAGCGAGCTGCTGATGATGGAGGCGGCGCTCTTCCAGTTGCGCGCCGCGCTGGGCGACGACCCGATGCTCGTGCCGATCCGCATCAGCGCGGACATGGTCGGCAACGCCATCGCCGCGGCGAAGGCGAACGGCCTGAACGCCGCACGCGTGAACGACATCGAGTTCGCGCTGAACGACCTCGTCGCCGCCATCGACGACGCCGGTGCGCCGGACGAGGTTTATCCGGCCGTGGCCCTGCTGCAGAACGACGCCGCGACGCTGCGCGCCGCGAGCGCGCTGCCGGCCGCCGTGGTGCAGGCCATCCGCGAGCTGCAGGTGAAGCTGAAGTCGCGCGCCAGGGCCCTCGAGCGCGGCCAGTACCGCGCCGAAGGTACGGCCGCCGAACCGCTGCCCCATCCGCCCGAAGAGCTGCGCGAAGCGGCCATCCCGCTCGTGCGCCAGCTCGCCGCCGCCGGCTTCGAAACGCCCGCCCTCGATCAACTCCTCGCCGACCCGGACGAGGTGCGCTACCACACGCTCAACGAGATCGTCGATGAGCTGGACGTGGTTTTGGGCGGGTAACGGCTGTCATCCCAATGGCCTTAACTTAGCGCGAGCGAAAACCCCTCATCCGCCTTCGGCACCTTCTCCCCTCACGAGGGGAGAAGGGCAACAAATGGAGCGTCTGGCGAGAGCCATGTTTGTTGCCCCTCTCCCCGCGGTGA